>CAYYLF010000055.1:0-10876 GCA_964472425.1 uncultured Muribaculaceae bacterium
GACTGAAAATCCTTGTGTCACTGGTTCAATTCCCGTTGGTGCCACCATTTAGTATTTAAAGCCTTTATTTAAGGGCTTTTTATTTTCTCAAACACATTTCTAAACACACTTTTTTCCTTGCTGTTGCCTTTGCCAATAGATTGACCATAATTGGTATATTCTCGAGAAACCGTGTTTTCGATTTGCACTATTTCTAGTATAATGGATTAGTTGATTGAGTAGTAATTACTAGAAAGAAATGGAGTAACGATGAAAAGAATAAGTAAATATTTATTAGTTATAAGCTATATTTTTACAATTTTTGTTTTTAATTCGCTCGATGTCCATGCGGAAAACGACCATCTCGATTATGAAAGCATAAGCGAGGAGTTAGAAATGGAAGTTGAGAGAAACCACATTCCTGGCATGTCCGTTCTGGTCGTAAGCCCAAACGAAGTTCTATTTTCGAAAACCTACGGAAACTGCGAAAGCATCGATACTTCCTTTATAATAGGTTCGATGAGCAAATCTTTTACCGCTTTAGCTATCATGAAACTGGTCGAACAAAACGACATAGATTTAAACGAACCCATTTCTACATACATCGACTCATCCCTTTATTTTAAAGACGCAGCTGATGGCGAAAAGATTACGGTAAAGCAATTATTAAATCAGAACAGTGGAATCGGCACTTATCAAAAATTGGGAAATCTAAAAATAACCAAAAATTACGGTAAATTCGAATATGCCAATGCTAATTATAATTTGCTTGGAAAAATCGTCGAATCTGTAAGTGGCGAAAGTTATTCTGACTACGTGACCAAAAATATATTTGAACCGCTCGGAATGAAACATACGTCGGCCTACTTAGGAAAAGAAAACAAAGGTGGCTTGATAGAAGGTTACAGGAACTATTTTGGTATACCTATTGCAGGTGAACCAGATTACCCGAGCGACGATTCTTGGATACAAATACCTGCCGGTTTCATAACCTCTAGTGCCAGCGATATGGGCAAATATCTACAAATGTACTTAAATGATGGATTGGATATTATAAGCGAAGAAAGTATTCAAAAGATGTTCTACGACTATATCCAACAAGACGATATAGAAAGAGATTACTATGCTATGGGCTGGGTATATACCAAATATTATAGTAAACCGATTTTGACCCATTCGAGACTAGTTGAAAACTATACTTCCAAGATGTTCATTATTCCAGAAGACAATATAGGAATCGTCGTTTTGGTCAATATGAACGATTACCTGGCAACTAATAATCTACTAGTAGACATCGTCAAGCCTCTCTTGGGCGAAGAAAACCGCAAGTACCAAAAAATTTATATATCGCGAACCATCTACTATTCGATTCGGTATATATGATTATTATGATTGTTGCCTTATATCCAATTGTTAATAATAAACTACCCCCGGCAGTCCATTACAAGTATACACTACGTTACTCTCGACTTTCAAAACTATATTTACCAAATTTATATCTGACTCCATATCGACCTAACCAAGGGTCGAGCAAAAATCTTGATTTCAGTTCAATTTTATACTATAATATCTCCCAAATTGAGGGGTTATTATGAAATTAAAGGATATAAAAGAAAAATTGAAAGATACAATAAATAAATTTGTACCTATATTCGCCTCGGAACGTGAGCAAGAACAACCTGCGAACGAGGGAATTTCGTTACTAAAAAGCTACATCACGCTTATCGATAGAACAAAAGAAAAGAACGAAGCTGTGATTGAAAAACTCGACGGTTATAAAGATAGCTTTAGAAAAGTATTAGATTCTAAAAGGACGACTTATAGTGGCGATTTTGACATGGGACAAATCGACTATAAGAAAAATCTTTATAATGAGGTTTTTTTGAACATCTTTGAAGAAAATAAGATAGACTTATTTGACAAAAGAAAGAAACCTTTCGGTGAAGAATTGTGTTCGACTCTATGTATGCTTGCAAGATTATCAGCCTATAGAGCCGACATCGAAGAAGCAATCGAAGATGCGCGCGCGAGACTTACAGCTTTAACTGAACTAAACACTGAAAAAGTATTCATGAGACCCTCGAAAAGAAGATCCTTGAACGAAGCCATCAATGGATTAGAAAGTTCCTACTTGCTATTTGCAAACCATCTTTCTGCGATAAAAAGAGTCGTCATTAGAATACACCGAGACTACTTATATTTATCGGAAGATGAAGAAGTCAAAAAGGCCCAAAATAACTTAATCGGGAACAAAAGAAGAAAACTCGAGAGTATAATCGAAACTATCGGTTCAAAAAAACTAGACTTTTATAGGAGTATAAACGAAAGTCTCGTCGCCATCGCCAAAATGGAACAAGAATTGTACGAGTACGTTTACACCCATAGGGATGAAGTCGAAAACATAAATGTGCAAGTCGATTCTCTAGATGTAGAAAGAATCGCGAATGTCGACGAAGTTATGGGACAAATCGCCCACTATGAGATGCTCTATAAAGTATTTTCAACCTACGGAAGGAATCTCGTCAAAGATGAAGATTTGACCGCACTCTACGATAAAAAATTTACGGTAAAAATCGAAAAAATGTTCGATTACTTAGATAAAAAAATCGTATTATTAAACGGAATGTTCGTCGACGGAGCTACCTTCGATGAAGCTACCTTTTTGGAAATCGAATGCTATGAAAAATGTGTTTTGAAGAATCTAGAAAGACTGATGAGCGACGATAAATTGGCTGAAGAAATGTCCCCATCGATAAAAAATCTAATCGGTATCGAAGGTGCACTCGAAAATATGAGAAAATCTCTAAAAGGTATCTTTGAAATAGAACAGCACGAAGAAGATGAAGAAAAAACGTGGAGAATACTAAACGACACTAAACTATTGATATTTCTATTCTCCTTTAAAAGAGAAAACGGACTAAAGAAATTTTTCGGCAACTTCTTAGTAGCAACATCGGCCATTCAGGATGTCGATTTGCAAACAGAATTCTATAATTGGGAAGCCGCTATTCCTTTGGAATCCTTATACACGATGAAATCTTGGAATAAAATTGCTGGATTAGATGGTAAAACGAGCGATAGCTGGTATGAGTTTTTTAGATTATATAAAGCATATATAAACCCAGATAACCGCTTATTTCCTGAGGGAATTACTACTATAAACTTCGATTATATGAGAAGAAGAATGGCTTTATCGTACTCTATTCTAAGCGATTCGAGTAAATATGCCAAAATGCTAGAACGAGCGATGAGTATTCAAACCGTAAGATTGCCTTCTTCCTTAAAATCCATCCGCGGCCCTCTCTTCGCCGAATTAAAAGATCTCGATATCGTACTGAATGAAAATCTATGTGAAATAGATGAACGCATTTTCGAAGAATCAGAAATCGTCAGTTTGACTATTCCTTCGAATTTAGAAAAAAACTTGCCGTATGGTTTTGCTTACTTCGCTTCTTTGCTAAATAAATCGACAGTAGATACAGTTTGCTTGACCGATTATGACGCCGAAAAGGGAATATCTCCTACATTTATCAAGGGCTTCTTTAAAGCAAGAATCGACAAATCTAGCAATGCAAAACACAAAGTGATTGGCGACAGTGAATACCTTTTGTCCAAAAGGGCCGTTCCTAAGTTCGAAACTTTGATAATCTGTTGTGGTACAACTAGAATAAAAGTCGAAGTTGACAATTTGAGATATGCCTTCAAAAGTATAGTAGTTGGAGATACATCGCAAAGTGAGAAAGAAATACGCACCGATGATGCAAGACGAATCGCGTCGCTTTTGACACATCAAATTGCCAAAGAATTGGAAATGAATGATTCGATACAAAGCGAACTGACCTCGTCCCGAAGTGAAGGAAAAAATTCATCGACGCATCATGTCTAAGCATTGACTTAAAACAAACAAACAAGTTAGTGAAAACGACTGCAAGCTTTGAAGAAGCCGCGTGCAACTCGATGATTAAATGATAATCAAACTTTTGAGAATAAGTGATTTTATCGAATACATAAAAAGAGAAATATCGAAAAGATAGACCGACGAACAGTCGACTTTTTTCGTGCAAAAAACGTTTTTTGTCAAATTCTCTTTTTTGAGCAAAAATCTTACAAAAATTGCATTTTTGCATCAAAAAAACGACTTTTTTTGAGAAATTTCAACTTTTGATGAGAAAAATCCGAACTTTCCGGTAAAATAATAAGTGAAGGATGTAGAAAGAAGGAATGATGAAAAACGCAATTTTTATGCTTGCACTTTTGACCAGTGTACAAGTCCAAGCGACCTCTTACACTGACTACGAATTTGTAGGCTACGAACAAAATGCACCCCTCGTCGATGAACTAACGAAATACGAACCTGTGACTTTTCACAAATATTATTCTCTAGAAGAAAAAGATGTTACCTATGTAGACTCATTCGAGACTCCCGAAGAAGAGTACGACTACTGTGAAACCACGCCATCTCAAAAAAGAGAGACGATATCTTTAGTCCCGAGCCCTAAATACCTAAGCACCAAAACTCTCGCTATTCCAAGCGAAGAAAACTTCGAAACTATCTATCTGAGCATAGATAAAATGAAACCGACTTTTCGCCTCACCAAGGTGGAAGTCGAAAATAAAGTAACGAAAGAAAAAAATGAATTTGCCGTCACGGTCGTGACCTCGAATCTTCAAGTTCCACTCCCGCGTACGAACATAGAAAACATCGCGGTGACGATTCACTATGAAAGTACGGCATCTTCCGAAGTACAATTCACTTTTAATGGAGTTGGCGCTAAGAAGAAAACTGTGACTATGGCTTTCGAACCAGAAAAGGGGACGATTCAGCTAAATCTGATGAATTCAGTCGCATACGATTCTTTCGTGACGACCAACGGATTGTCGCCGACCAATCCCGTTTACTATACGTACATCGAAGAAAGTTACAAATGCGCGAACTACGAACGAATCTATTATGACACTCTCGCCGTCGAATCTTTAGAAGGATACACTTTCGACCCCGAAGAAGATACAGTACTCTACAAAGTCTTCAAAAGAAAAGTTATCCAAGATGTTAAACCGGAAGAAGAATCTCCGAGCGAAGACCAAACACCTGAATCTCCGTCCGAACAGACTCCATCCGTCGCAGAGCCGACACTTCCTCCGACGACGAGCGCTCTTAGGCCTTCATCTCCAATCGCGAATACGCCACCGACGACCACCCCGACGATTCCATGGAAGAATGAAGAAAAAACGGAAAAAGATGAACCTGAAAGTAATTCTTCCGACTATGACCGTATAGCTTTCCTCGAGCCGGACGAAACTTATCCAGCCACCGAAGAACGCATCCGCGAAGATGGAGAAACTTGCATAGACGAACTCGAAATCCTAAAAACCATGCGAGAAATAAAACTCCTGCTGCTTATACTTATTATTCTCACAATTTTCCACACTATACATCTCTTTCGTGTAAACAGACGCCAATTAAAATGACTACTACTGTCGAAACCGTTTAAAGAGAATGTAAAATATCCTATCATCTTGGCAGAAAGGAAAGATAATATGCCAAGTGAAGTAATAATGGAAAATGAAAGATTGATATACAAAATGGCTCAAAGTTTCTACGGAGTAGAAAGAGAAGACCTCATTCAAGCTGGATTTTTAGGTCTCACCAAAGCCTACAGAAACTTCGATTCGAATGCTGGAACCAAATTCTCGACCTATGCCTACGGTTTCATATACGGAGAAATGTACGAGGCAGCCACGGGAAATAGGCCCATTCGAGTACGCAAAAACGAACTTAAACTCTACAAAGGAGTCACCAAAACGAAAGAACTTTTAGAAGCCAAGTACGGTCGACCGGTCTCTTACGAAGAAGTGTGTGCCTCGTTAGGAGTCGACTACGCTCAATTCATTTCGATTCTAAATTCGATGACCGCGACCGTCTGCCTCGACAATGCCGAACCGACTCTGAAAGCTCCGAACAATAACCTCGACGACATGATAATGCTTCGCGACTCTCTAGAATCGCTCACGCCCCTCGAAAAAAGTGTCATGACCAACAGATACGTTCAAGATAAAAGTCAAACAGAAACGGCCAAAGTGTTGGGACTCAGCCAGGTCAAAGTCTCACGGTTGGAGAAAGCTAGTCGCGAAAAGATGAAAAATTTCATGACAAGTTAGTATAAAACCATTTTAAATCGCCCATCATAAAAGTGGTGATAACATGGAAAAAGAAGAATACAACAAACTAGTCGACTCCAAAAGCAAAAATCCACGCCTTTTGGAAGACGCCTTCATTTCCTTCCTAACTGGAGGAGTACTAGGAGCCTTTTACGAAATCCTGACCGTCTGGTATATAGACATGTTCTCCCTTACGGAACCCATCGCACTCGGTTGGTCATGCTTGACCTTCATAGCCATCGCCGTGATATTGACCGGATTTGGAGTCTTCGACACACTCGTCTCCAAATTCAAATTCGGTCTGATAATTCCGATTACGGGATTTGCTCATTCGGTTGCCAGTTCGCTCATCGACTATCGCAAAGACGGACTCATTACAGGACTCGGTTCCAACATGTTCAAGCTCGCAGGATGTGTTATACTCTATGGAACTTGCTCGGCCTTCCTGTTTGCAATAATAAAGGTGATAATCTATGGCTAGTTTCAAATTTAAAAGTATCTACTTGAGCGATTCTTCGACTATTTCGGGGACGAACGAAAAAATCCATACTAAGTTTGCCATCGGAGACTATTTCGATGGCGAAAAGACGAGTGAGAATGCCGAAATCAAGATGCAAAAAATAGTCATCAAAGATTTGGCCAAAAACCACGATATCGACGTCCTTTTGAGTGCCGACCTCTCGAACCAAATAGGAACGTCGAGTAAGACGGCTTCCGCCTTTCCGTACTCGCACCTAGGACTTTATAGTGCCTGTGCTTCTTACGCCGAAGGGCTCATAGTCGCCGGATCCGTGTTGGGAACTGCGACTAACCTCAAAAATGCCTGTGTAACCGTAAGTTCCCATAACCTTGCCGTCGAACGGACCTTCCGTTTCCCGATAGAATACGGTTCGCCTAGACGCATAACTCAAAACTTCACGGCCACGGGCGCGGTCGCGAGCCTCGTCACGAAGACGCCTACGAACGTCAAACTCGAATCCGCGACCATCGGTAAAGTCATCGACTTCGGAGTAAAAGACGCGAACAACATGGGAGCAATTATGGCCCCGAGTGCCGCAGATACGATTGCGACGCACCTCGCGGATACCAAGAGGTCGGCTAACTACTACGACCTCATCCTAACAGGGGATTTGGGAATACTAGGAAGCGAACTCATGCACGCTTGCCTAGCCAAACGAGACATTACACTGAAAAACCATATCGACGCCGGTTCACAACTGATAGTCGATAAAACCTTGACCGACCAAGGCGCGAGTGGCCCCGTCTGCTTGCCTCTTTACCTAGTCGAGAAAGTACTAAAAGAAAGAAAATACAAGCGTATCCTCATCGTAGGAACGGGTGCCCTTCACAACCAAACGCTGGTCAACCAGAAAAACACCCTTCCTAGTGTGAGCCACGCCGTCAGCATAGAGGTGATAGACAAATGAGAATATTTACATCGTTCGTAGCCGTCGGACTAATCTGCATGATAGGTTCTCTCATATACGACACGACCAAACTGACTCCCGGGCACATCACTAGCCTTCTAGTCGTCGCGGGAGCCTTCCTCGCCATCTTCGGCTTTTACGACATACTCTTAGAAAAGTTCGGATACGGTCTGAGCCTTCCCATCACGTCGTTTGGGAATAGCTTAGTAAACGCAGCCTACGAAGGCTTTCAAGAAAACGGCTTCTTCGGCTTGTTCCAAGGAATGTACTTGAAAACCTCGGCCGGCATAAGTGGCACGATTATTCTTAGCTTCATAATGGCTCTCATCTCTAAACCAAAAGACTAAATTACGTTGTCCCCAAACGGGACTTCTTTCTTTTGCCCAAAATTGTGGATAACCGACTAGATTTCCACAAGTTGACCGAGTCCCTTCTCTTTATAAAGACATAATCGACAAAATGTGCTATAATTCTGACTAGCAAATATAATTTAGATAGGAGAATGAATTATATGAAGACACTAGAAACCATTTTCTTTGTTTTGATGCTAGCTGTCCCGGCTATCTTTATCGTACTGGGTCTAATAAACATCGACAAAGTAAAAAAGAACACTCGTTTCCGAAATACGCTCATCAAAATGATACTTGCGAGTCTACTCATAAACGGTCTCATATGGGGTGCCTTGACGATATCGAACGATAAACGCAAAATAAACGAACGATACGGCGAGAAAAACGATAACCAGGATTCCTCTAACCGACAAAATGACTTGCCGACCGACCCCAAAGACGACGAGCACACCGACAAAGACACGCCCAATGACCAAAAAGAACCCGACCCAATTCCCGATACGCCAGCTCCCGACACACCATCGAACTCTACGACGACGACCAAACCTGTGACTCCACCGAACCAGTCTTCGACCGGAACATCGACTTTCACGGCATCTAAACCGCCTAAACCTACGGAACCCGCTACCTTTACGGGCACGACCTCGAAGGGATTTCCAATCGAAACGATAAACGGAGTAACTTACGTAGATGGTTATCTGATCGTAAACAAAACCTATCCATTGCCGAGCGACTACGTACCGAATAATACCTACAAGCCTATCACACAAATAAACTGTGCCGACTGCCTCGATAAACAAGCCATAGACGCTTACCAGCAGATGAAAAAAGACGCCTCTTCGAACGGACACGGATTGTGGGTTGCAAGCGGTTACCGTGGATACACCTACCAAGCTGCCCTCTATAATGGATACGTCGCGAACGCCGGAAAAGCCGAAGCCGACACTTACTCTGCGAGACCCGGTCACAGTGAGCATCAATCTGGCTTTGCCTTCGACTTGAACGATGTAAACCAAAACTTCGGCAATACACCTGCCGGTCAATGGATTAACCAAAACTGTTACAAATACGGCTTCATCATCCGTTACCCTCAAGGCAAAGATAATGAAACGGGATACATCTACGAACCGTGGCACCTTCGATATGTCGGAATCGACCTCGCCACCAAACTCTATAATGCCGGAGACTGGATAACCATGGAATCCTACTTCGGACTTACTAGCCAATACCAAGACTAAAAATCGTCCCTAAGGACGATTTTTGACAACAATCCCCTCAAATATGTTATCATTTATTCGTACGAACACAAACTAAAAAAGAAATAAAGAAGGTGACCTCATGAAAAAAACTATCATTTTACTCGTAGCTTCATTACTGTTGTTTGCCACGAGCATTCTCGTACGCGAGCTTTTCGAAGAAAATCGCCACCCGACTATCGAAGTCGAACCGATAGAAAAGGAGCGTTTTCGAAAACTTCGAGATATCCTCGCCAATTCGCCATACTTCAAAGATTCGTCCTTTACCGAAAAAGACTCCCATCAAACTATGATTGTAGATGGAACCTACGACATATCGATTAAACCTAGTTCTTACAGTATGACGATTAAAGATGACAAGCCGGAAGAAACTTACTGCCAAATAGTAGATGCTATCGAAATGAATCTCGGAGCTAAGGAAGGAGCCAGCCTCGAAACTTGTCGCGAGACTCTTCGCGGGTCCATCGATTTAGGCGGAATAAGCGCCGAAATATTCGACAACTACAAAGTTTTGACCGTCAAATCCGACGAACCAGCAAAACTCTACAATCGTGAAATATCTCACGCATTCAAAGACATCATTTCCATTGACGAAGAAGAATACATCATCGAAGAAGACGACTACATCTTTACTTCCATGCGAACACAATATGCTTCGTCGACTAAAACCTATTCGATATGTGGTCATCTCTTTAATCCCCAGAAAAACACTGGCTCTTTCACCTTTACAATTTATGACGACCAAAAAAATCCTATCGGCACCAAAGACTACGAATATATAAAAGACACTAAAAAATACAAAACTTTCTGTGTAGACTTTACTTTAGACCAAGATAGTGTAAAATATTATGGAGTAGGAGGCAAATGATATGATAAACGTAGTTTTATTCGAACCGGAAATTCCTGGTAACACTGGAAACATCATGCGCACATGTGTCGCGACCAAATCTAAACTTCATCTGATAAAGCCCTTGGGCTTTTCTCTCGATGAAAAGTATGTCCGACGAAGTGGAGTGAACTACATCGACGATTGTGATTACACAGTTTACGAAAACATCGAAGACTTTTTTAGTAAAAATAGAGACGGCGAATTTTACTTTCTGACTAGATACGGTCACAAACCGCATACCAGCTTCGACTATAGCGATACATCCAAAAATTTATACTTCATCTTCGGCAAAGAGTCGACAGGTATTCCACCTAAAATACTCGCTCCATACATCGACCGTTGTATGAGAATGCCGATGACCGATAAAGTCAGAGCTCTAAATCTTTCGAACACGGTTGCTATCATGGTTTACGAAGCCTTACGGCAACGAGACTATCCGGGATTGCTGAAAGATGAGCCACATAAAAGCAAGACATTCATCGAAGACTCCCTCGAACAAGTCGAGTAGGGAGTTTTTTAATGGAACCGGTTTAAAAAATATACGAACAATTGTCAAATAATGGAGGAAGTTTACCTTGGCAAAGAGGAAAGAGATAAGTATAATTTTAAGTGTAGGAGGTTATTATCTAAGGGCCCAATTAGCCCCTTTTTGCCATTTTTCGTTTTTTGCAGGTTTTTGGCTCCATTTTTGGCCTCTATCCCTTTCTACAACTGGCTTTCAGCAAAATTGGAGTTTCTGTAAAAATAGAACATACGTTTTGTTTTTTTGACATTTGCCCCGTTTTAAATGAGAAAATTTCAAATTTCCCGGTAAAA
>CAYYLF010000056.1:0-10855 GCA_964472425.1 uncultured Muribaculaceae bacterium
AATGAGTTTTATAGACGATTTGAAGAGTTTAAAGAAAAATGGAAGATTGATGAACAGAATGAGGAAGTACGATGGGACCATGGTCGCGAATTACGAGGCTGGTGTACTAAACTTCCATTAGAGAAGATTAAGAACATTGCGATGATGCTATGATGAAAGGATACAAAAGGGTTATGAAACCACGTGTAGATTTTAGTTGTTTGAAGGAATACAAAAAGAATATGAAAGATGGAACAATGATTGCTAACTTCGAGACTGTACATGAAATTACTTCTCCATCTTTAGAGAAGATTAGAAATATTGCAAAGCGTTTGCAATCATAATAGATTAGTTTGTCATTCAGTTTACATGCGATAAGCGATAACTAGAAATAATATGTCGAAATATGCTATAATTATAGAAGATGGGAGGCTCCGATTTGAAGAAGTTGTTGTATAGCATATTATTTGGTGTCGTATCTTTTTTGTTGTTGACGAATGCAGTAGATGCCCAAACGTATCGAAGAGGACTCGTTAAGTCCGCGGCTTATATTTATAAGAACTCTATTGGAGGGGTGGCGAACTATTTGCCAAGCGACCTCGGGAGAACTCCTATGACTTTGTATGCGCCCGATACGGTTCAAGTCTTGGGCGAAGAGGGAAATTATTATTTGGTAAAATTTATCTATTCCGGTTTTATATATAACGGATACGTAGCAAAAGATACTTTGACGGTCATCGATTATACGGTAGATGAGAATTTTAAACAGGAACTTGTGAACAAAGGTTTTCCTCAGGATTATGCCGAGAAATTGGCTGCTTTGCATGCGATACATCCGAATTGGGTGTTCACCCCTTCTTTTACCGGAGGAGTGCAAGGCGGTATGGACTTTTATACGGCAGTGCGTGGTGAAGCATCGGTCATCGATAGAAATCTGACCGATTCGGCAAATACAACTTTGCGTTCGACGGCGCCCGGCTCTTATGCCAACGGTGTGTGGAAGACTTTTTCAGGGGGAAGTTGGTATGCGGCGAGTGAGCAGACGATAGCGTATTATTTGGATCCTCGAAATTTTATGAACGAAACGAATTTCTTTATGTTCGAAAATCAAGGTTATAACGGAAATGTCAATTATAGAACGATGGTCGAGAAAGCTTTGTCTGGCTCTTTCATGGATAGACCGTTCCAATGTCTGGCCGGAGCCAATGCTTGTGGAGAAGGTACTCATTATTATGTCGATACTTTCTTGGAAGCCGGCGTCAAAAATGGGGTCAATCCTGTACACCTGGCGAGTCGCGTGTTGAAAGAACAAGGGTCTACTGGGTCATTCTTGTCGCTAGGAGTCGGTTATAATAAACAGTACGTCGGTTATTTCAACTTCTTCAACATAAATGCAAACGCGGCTCCAGGTTTGTCACAAGGAGACGTGGTATTGAACGGTCTCAAATATGCGGAGAGTCGCGGCTGGAATAATCAGCACATTTCAATCGTCGAGGGCGCGGCTTTGATAGGTAACAATTATGTAGGACGCGGCCAATCTACGGCATACTATCAGAAATTCAACACTATTGCACCCACGTATTATGGCAATCAATATATGCAAAATATACATGCTCCCTATTCGGAAGGATATAGTACTTATACGAGTTACTATAGGTCGTTTGCTTCTTTGGCAGAATGGGACAATGCGACTTACGAGTTTTTGATACCGGTGTATCAGAATATGCCAACTGCGACTTCATTGGATGCCAATTACAACAACGATTCGACTTTGAAGTCTCTAAATATACCGGAGTGCAAATTCAATTTAAGTTTCCAATCGGATGCGTACGAATATGAATGTTTTACGAAGAAAGAGACACAGGTGTTGAACGTGTCGGCAGAGGCGACTAACGGTCTTGCTAAAGTAGAATATCCTAGCAAGGTCAACTTGACGGGAGACGAGACGACCATCACAGTCAAGGTAATCGCTGTCAACGGTTCGACTTCTCTATATACGATACGTGTTCACAGAATAGAGACGGACGGTTATTCTCCTCAAGAAATTTTGAATGGAATCGGGATCAAAGTGACCGATGAATATGCATATAACATTGCGGCTGGTTCAGATGTCTCGAACATTATAACCGGAATCGTCAACCAATATCATTTTGCAGAGGTAAGTGTAACTGAAGCTAATGGTACGGTTATAACCGAAGGCAAAGTTAAGACGGGGCAAAAGATTACTATTACGAATTCTGGTTTGACGAGAACGTTCACAGTAGTAATTTACGGCGATTCATCTGGAGATGGTGCAATAAACATCGCCGATTTGTTAGTAATTCAGAAACATATAGTAGGAGCGAAGGCGCTCGCGAATGAATATATGAAAGCCGCCGATTTGCATAGAGATAACACAGTCGATATAAGAGATTTGCTGTTGATGCAAAAACACGTGGTTGGACAGTATACCATAAGTCAAGAATAGAAACGAGGGTAATATGAAAAAATTTAGAAAGATACTATTTACATTGGTGGTCGCATTTGCATGTGTGTGTTCAGTAGATGCCGCCAGTGGGACTATCTCAGTGACAACTGGGACGAGCACCGCAGTCGTAGGCTCAACTTTTACGGTCAATGTGCGAGTAAGATGTTCCGAGGCCATAGGTTCTTGGAGGTTCAGTCTCAATTACGACAGTTCTTACATCTCTTTAGTTTCTGGCGATACGACCGTGGCTGGATATGGCGATGGAGCCATGGTCTACAAGGATTATACGTATAGATTTAAAGCTATCAAGTCTGGAAGTGCAGGAATACGAATCGCTTCGGCCGAGATGATTGCTTGGAATGACCCGAATTTGACCATGTTCACTCCTGCAGTTGCGAACGCGGCTGTCAGTGTCAAAACTCAGGCCGAGATTCAAGCTAGTTATAGCAAAGACAACAGTCTTAGGAGCCTCGCAGTCGAAGGGTACGAGATAACGCCTGCATTCGATAAGAATACATTGGAATACTCAGTTTCCGTTCCAGACACGGCCGAGAAAATCAACGTCAGTGCCCTCGTAAACGACGCGACGGCGAGAGTAACCGGTACAGGAGAAATCGACATCTCTGAGGGAGCCAACAAAATAGAATTGGTCGTCACGGCTCAAAATGGAAGTGTCAAGACTTATACTTTAAACGTCGATGTGAGAGATTTGAATCCGATTACTGCACCGGTAGATGGGAAGGATTATACGGTCGTCAAGAAAGATACGCTTCTCAGTGAGCCGGTCGGTTTTACTAAGACGACTATCAAAATAGGTGACGAGGAGGTTCCTGCGTTTAAAAACGACAATGCCGGTCTTACAGTCGTCGGTCTCAAAGATTCTTCTGGCAAAATCGGAATGTTCTTGTACGACGAGAATAGCAAGACTTATAAGAAATATTTGGAACTCAAAAATTCGTCTTTGACTTTGTTAGCTGAAGAAATAGAGAGTGTACCCGAAGGCTTCGAGAAGACTACTTTAGATATAAATGGCGAAGAGTACGAGGTAATGAAAAGCAAATATGCGGACGATTTTTACGTAATATACGCGATGAACGTCGAGACGGGCGAAAAGGGTTATTATCAATTCGACAAGGAAACGCACAATTACATCCGTTTCAACGCCGAGACTTACAAAAATATGTTCAAAGAAAATAAAGACTTCAAATTGTACTTCGTCGCGGCGAGCGGAGTGGCTTTATTGTTCTTCTTGTTGACGATAATCAAAAGTGCGAGAGTGTCTAAACTCAAGAAACTTTTGAGGAAGGTGGCTGCGACCAAGCTCGAAGAAAAGAAGACAGAGATTCAAACCGAAGTCATAGAAGAATCCGTCGAAGAAGTTGACTATCCAGTAGAAACTACAGAAAGCGGCTCGGATATTCCTCAAGAGAGCGAAGAAATTCGAGAAGAGGTTGAGGAAACTTCCGAGGAAAATACTTCTAGTCTTACGGAAGACGAGCTGGATGACGATTTTCTAGATGTAGATAGACGTCAAAAAAAGAAGAAACATAAGAGAAGATAGATTCCACATCGTGGAGTTTTTTTCTGTATAAAGAGAAATATCGGTAAACGCGACTACATTTATTGCGACATTTAAGCAAGCGTGTTATACTTAGTAAGTAAAAGACGAAAGTACGAGAGTGGTCGAAATGAAAAAATTTTTACATATATCAGTTGCATTCCTGTTGATGTTTCCGATTTCTGTGTGGGCAATGGAGTTGCCAAAGTTGTACTCCGATAAAGTCCTTCTTTACGACCCAGAAGAGAAAGAAGTGTTGTACGAGATAGGAGCCGATGAAAAGTCCAATATTGCGAGTTTGACAAAAATCATGACGACAATCACAGCCATCGAGCACATAGAAGACTTGGACGAGGTCGTCACTATAGACTGGGGCGTCTTATCCGAGATACCATATGATGCGTCGGTTGCAGGACTCAAATGCGGAGATAAGGTAACTTTACGGGATTTGCTGTATGCGTCGATTTTGCCTTCCGGGGCCGACGCGACGACGGCTCTTGCACACAACATAGCCGGGTCGACGAAGGGATTCGTCGACATGATGAACGAGAAAGCTCTCGAGTTGGGTCTTCAAAACACGCATTTCGCGAACGTGACGGGGTACGACATTCCAAATCATTACAGTACGCCTAAAGAGGTGTTGGCGATTTTGGAGTATGCCCTCGAGAACCCACTTTTCGAGCAGATTTACAAGACGAGAAGTTATACACTTACCAATGGGTTAATCGTATATAGTACTTTAAATACATATAATCTCTATATGAAGTTGGATTTGTCGTCTATCTTGGGAAGTAAGACAGGATATACAGGGGATGCGGGCATGTGTATGTCGGCAATCATAAAGACCGGTGGCAAAGAACTCATACTCATCACTTTGGGAGCACCTTACAGTTATTTTTCTCCTTACAATTTGCAAGATACTCTCGCGGTCATAAAGTACTTGGACGAAAACTATGCCGAGTCCGTACTTTTCGAGAGCGGGCGTGAGCTTTTCTCTATTCCGGTCGAAGGTGCCAAGCAAGAAAATTATAGTGTACGTGTTAAAAGCGAAATATCGAAGTACGTCGAGGTAAATTACGACGAGAATGATGTTCGATTCGAGTACGAAGGGGCTAAACTTTTAAGTTATCGAAACAAAAAAGACGAACGAATCGGCGAAGTAAAGTACTATTATAAGGATGAACTCGTCGGTCGAGAAGATGTCTATCTGGAAAGTGCACTCGAGTTCTCGCTCGCCAAGTTCGTAGATAAACATGGGCTAGCAATCGTCATCGTGATAGTGGTGTTTGTGGTTGCCATCACGTTAGTAAGTTCTCGAAGGAAGAAAAGACGAAACAAGAGAAGAAGAGTCAAGAGAGTATAGAGAGGAAGATTTTTATGAAGAAAGATAAAAGTATAAATGTCGATTTGGTAAGGCTCATCATTTCGATTTTGGTCATTTCCATCCATACGTATCCTTTGATGTTCATTTCGGACGACGTGGATTTTGCTTTTACGCGAGTGTTCTGTCGAATATGCGTGCCATTTTTCTTGATGATAACGGGTTATTTCGTGATGGACAAGGCTTTGAAGGATAAGAATATTGCGATTCAGTATACGAAGAAGATGCTCATCATGTATGCGATAAGTATGGTCATCTATTTGCCCATTCTCATCTATACGGGGTACTTTAAAGATTTCAGTTGGTGGCTTTTCGTGAAGGACATTTTGTTCGACGGTTTTTACTTTCATTTGTGGTATTTTCCGGCTTTGATATTCGGGTCTTGGCTCATGTACTTTTTACTCAAAAAAGTCGACATCAAGGTCGTCGGGGTATTGTGTTTCGTATTATATTTGATAGGAGTATGTGGAGACAGTTATTATTTTCTCGCGACGAGGATTCCATTCGTAAAGTCGTTCTTCGATGCGGTTTTCTCAATCACTTTCTATACTAGAAATGGATTGTTTTATGTACCTATGTTTTTGTTTTTGGGATACATCGTCAAGAAAAGTAAAACGAACATAGGAAGAGGGAAGTATTTTGCTTTGGGCGCCATCTGTTTGGCAATCATGATGGTCGAAGGAATGGTACTTCACCATTTCGAGTTACCTAGACATACGAGCATGTACATCGCCTTGGTTCCCGCCTGTTATTTCTTGTTCAAGGGATTGATGGGCGGCAAGACGAGTTCGAACAAGTTCATGAGGGAGACTTCGACTTGGGTCTACATCATGCATCCTTTCATAGTTACAGGTGTGAGAACTCTCGGTAATATGTTTCATATCGAAATCATCTATCAACACAGTTTACTATATTTCGTGCTCGTGACTATCATAACTCTCACATTTTCGAGTGGCCTCGTGTACGTTTTGACAAAGAGACGGGCGAGGCATTGAAAGTGCATAGGCAATGTGCTATAATGGGTTACGTAATCAGTTGTTGCTGTAAATTGTAAGGAGATGCAATATGGAGAAGAAGAGTAAAGCTAGCAAAATAGTCGGAGCGATTTTTTCGAGTGCCGTCATCGGACTGTTCTTTCTCATCATGGTCGCGAGTATCACGTTTTTCCAGTTTACCGAGGAGGAAGTGGCCCCATGGGGATGGTACATTTTCTTGATGTGTCTGTTCGGGTTGCCTCTAGTCGGAATCATCTTCAATTTAATCAGCAGAATTAGAGAAGTTTTAGGAGGAGAAGAAGATGAAGCTAGTAAATATTGAAACTATACCGGGAGAGGAAATCGTCGAGACTTTAGGTTTAGTAAAAGGACAAATCGTCCAATCTAAGAATTTTGGGCGCGATTTCATGGCCGGCATGAAGACTATCGTCGGAGGAGAAATCAAAGGTTATACCGAGATGATCAAAGAGGCGAGACAGATTGCGACAAAGAGAATGGTCGACGAGGCCGAAGAGATGGGCGCGGACGCGATCGTAGGCGTCCGTTATGGATCATCATCCGTGATGAGCGGAGCAGCCGAAATTATCGCCTACGGGACGGCCGTGAAGTTAAAAGCGAAGAAATAATCGCAAAGAATTTACGAACTTTTGTATAATAATGGAAGTCAATTCATTTGACTCTCTTTTGGCAAGATTTTATAATTGGGGGTGTAGGGAGTCATGTTCGTCATTCGGTTTTCGATAACCATATATTTCACTTTTGGAATATGGCTTCTTGCAGTCTGTGAAATTGGTGATGTTTCATCAAACGCACAGACTTTTTTCTATTTGTTAGATATTTCGGGCAAGATGTTAAGTTTATTTACTGGTAAATGAATCGATAATAATATAAAATGTGGGTAGGTGATGAAGGATGAAGATAGGTACAAAAATAGGGGAACTTCGAAAGAAGTCCGGGCTGAGTCAAGAGACTTTGGCTGCCAAGTTGGACGTGTCGCGACAGACGATTTCGAGTTGGGAAAGCGATATCACGAGTCCGGATTTGGAGAGTGCTGCAAAACTTGCACGCGTGTTTGAAGTCAGTTTGGACGATTTGGTGAACGATGGTGTCGCGGTCGAATGCAAGAATCGGGGAAGTAAAATTCTCTCTTCTTTGATAGGAAAGGAAGCATATTTGGACATCGATATCGACGATTATAGGGTGAATTTTACCACTCTATGTAAAATCATTTCGATAGATGACAATTTTGTCAAAATAGAATTCAAAGACGGGAAAGAGACTATTACGAAGTTAGTAGATTTGGATTTAATTTACTCGTTCAAAGTAGTCAAAAAGAAAGGTAGAAAGTAAGCATGGAGATATTTTTGTTGCTCGTCGTTCTCGGAATGACTTTCAGTATCAGTTCGAAGTTGGACGATTTCGGTTCGAAGGAGGAGACAGAGGAGAGGAAGAAGAAGGTTGGAATGAGTTCTAAGGCGTTATCTAAGATGGTCGGTCGATTGGTAGTTTTACATATCGACCAAGATGAAATCCAAGACTCGTATCTTTTCGATGCAGTCGGGAAGACGAAGGGCATCATCAAAGAAATAGACGAAGGGTGGCTCGTTTTCGAGTACGAGACGAAGAAAGAAGTCGTCACGAGATATTTTAGAGTCGAAGATGTCGTCGGGTTGGACGAAGTAAAGTGACGTTTTAGGAATTCGCAACCGAAAGTTGGTAGAGAAGTTTTCGTTTTTGAGATAGAATGGCGAGTTAGAAAAAGGAGGAATGAGTCCAATGAAGTTTGGAGATAATCTGAGGGGATTGAGGAAGAAGAAAAAGTATTCACAGGAGGAGTTGGCCGAAAAAGTCGGAGTTTCTCGACAGTCCGTTTCGAAATGGGAATGTGGTGAAGCGTATCCGGAGATGGACAACATTTTGACACTATGCGAGATATTTCACTGTAAACTCAACGACCTCGTTTGTGAAGAGATGGTCGACATCGACGAGTTGGACGAAGAAGTCAAAATGAGTATAGTCAAGTTTAAGAAAGAAAAGCAGAGAAGAATGAAGTATTTGAGCAAGACAATCTACGTGTTGTCTAGAATTTGTAAAATAGCCTGTATAGTAGGCGCGGTCGCATGTCTAATCTCGGCAGTAGTCGTCATCGGCTTGGGTGCGAATACGAAAGTCGACGGGAATTCTATTTTGATTATGGGAGAGCACGTCGAATTCGTTAGAGAAGAAGATGCAGTGACGATAAAAACCGACGACCGTGAATGGGTGGTCGATAAGTCACCAGAGGTTGAAGCTTTGGTCTATATGATGAAGACCATCGAGAATCACGACATTTCATCGTTAATCGCGTTCTGGCTCATCGTAATGTTCTTCTTGATGGTGTATTTGTGGTTGTTGTTTGTGGCTTTGAGTCATCTCGAGAAGTTGTTCGTAAACATACACAATGAGAAGACGCCTTTCACTTTGGAAAACGTAGAGCACATCAAAAAAATGGCTTTCTACATGATTGCAACTATCGTCGTGCCGAGTGTCTCTGGCCTTGCGGTCGAGGCAATTGCGAAAATAAATCTCGGAATAGAATTCGAGCTGTTCAACTTCATATATATACTTTCGCTTTTTGCCATCGCTTATATTTTCGAATACGGTTACGAGTTGCAATTAGATTCGCACGGAAAGATGTATGGTGATGAAGATGAATAAAAAAGATTTAGCTGTAGTTTTATCAAAAGAAACTGGCGTTTCATTGGAGATGGCTCGTTCGGTCGTCGAAATAATCGAAGAGATTGGTAGTCCATTCTCAGTCGACGAGGGAGTCGTTCGCGAAGTAGCTGCGAGATGCGATGTGGATGAGGAAGAAGCTCAAAGATTAGTCGAGTCTTTCAAAAAAATTGTGGGTAAGGAACTAGCGCGAAAGATTACCCATCCTTTCGATAGATAGTAAGAATTGGAAGAGTAATTCTTCTTTTTATGTGTTAAAATGGAAGGAGGTCGGGAGGTGTTTATTATGATTTTGAACGTGAGTGGACGGACCGACGTGGTCGCCTTCTATTCGGAGTGGTTTATGAATCGGTATAGGGAAGGTTTTTTGGATGTTCGAAATCCATTCAATCCGCACCTCGTCAGTCGCATATATTTGGAGGATGTCGAGGCTATCGTGTTTTGTACGAAGAATCCGAGTCCGATAGTGGAAAATCTCAAACTTATCGACAAGCCGATAATATTTCAAGTAACTTTGACGCCGTACAAACGCGACATCGAACCGAACGTGCCCGATAAAAAGGAGGTAATCGAGGCCATCAAAAAGATATCGGAAGTTATAGGAGCTTCGAACGTATACGTGAGGTACGACCCCATCTTTTTGAGCGAGAAGTACGACATCGGGTATCACGTACGAGCTTTTCAGAAAATGTGTTCTCTTTTGGAAGGATACGTCGAGCACATTATCGTCTCGTTTATCGACGATTATAAAAATGTCCGTCGGAATATGGGGGTACT
Source organism: uncultured Muribaculaceae bacterium (assembly GCA_964472425.1). Classification (GTDB taxonomy): domain Bacteria; phylum Bacillota_I; class Bacilli_A; order RF39; family UBA660; genus RUG11867. The sequence continues at coordinate 9,873 of CAYYLF010000056.1, forward strand.
CAAGATGAGAGAATTTACAGAGGAAGATTATAAGGCGATAGGAGAGAATTTTTCGAAGAGTGCTCGCGACTACGGCATGAGCGTTCAAACGTGTTTCGAAGAGAGAAACTTGGTCGAATACGGGTTCGTGAAGGGTGAGTGTGTTTCACACGAGTTGGCTTTCAAACTGACGGGCAAAGTTTATGGCAAGTGGAAAGCGCGCGCCGGGGGAAAGTGCAATTGCGTACAAATGGTCGACGTAGGTGTGTACAATTCGTGTGCGCATTTTTGTAAGTATTGTTATGCTAATTTCGACGAGAAGCGGGTTATTAGGAATAGAGAGGCACACGAGGTGAATTCCACTATGTTGATAGGACATTTAAAGAGTGACGACGTGGTAAAAAGAAGGTACAAATGAACTTGACGATAAAGGCGCTATGTTTTAAAATAGGTCATGTACATTGGAAGAGGTGTTTTTAGTGGATAGAGACGAATTGATGTCGAGGATGAGTGAGAGTGTGGAGTTTTCGAATGAAACTATGCTCGAGATTGTGAATATTTCTAAGAAAATAGTGGAAGATTCTTTGCGGGATGGTGAAGCGTTCGATTTGTACGATAGAAGTCTTGCGCTTTTCGACGAGGTAATCGATCCCATGCGGAAAATTAGGGAAGCTAAGGAGCAGGGTGACAAGCAGGCTAGAGGGTGGCTTGCGGAGAGTAGAAATATTCTCATGGAGGCGCAAGCGGTAGACTGTGAAGATGAAGAGTTTCAAACGTTGTACAAATCTTTTGTCGAACAGATGAACAAAGTTATCGTGGCTCGCAATAAATTAGAGAGAAATTATAGTTTGCAAAGAGCACAGTCGCCCTACGTCACATTTAGAGATGTAGATTATGTGAAAAAACTCATCGACGTCAAGGTCGATACGATTACGAATATGTTGACTTCGCTAGTGTTCGGACTCGTGAGTGGGAATGGATTTTTAGTAGTTTTGAAAACTTTT
>CAYYLF010000057.1:0-10354 GCA_964472425.1 uncultured Muribaculaceae bacterium
ATTTTTATATCTTGCTAAATCTGTTAAAGAAATATAATCCTCTTCATCTATTCTCGTTACTCGCACTTCATTTTCATTAACATTCATAACTGTAATAATTTGTGTTTTATTCATACTCTTTTCCTTTCCATTATATCGTTGATAGTATAATATTAAAATCGTTATCGAAAACTGATGTTTTTACCTTATTTAATTAAATGTAATTACTTTCTAATTTCCCTTTAAAATAAAGCAAGTTGTCGACTTTTCTAATTTGTGACATGTCAGTTAGCCAAGATAATTTGTAAAAATCATTTGCTCTATACATACTCAATTCCCTCTTAGGCTTTGTATATAACTATTATAAAATAATGGCCTAAAATACTCAAGAAATTGATAAAATTTTAGTCTCTAAAATTATACAAAAGGTTGTAAATTATAACGAATTATTTGCCTTTATGTAACAATAACCACGTCAGAGAATCTACTCATAATTTAAGTGCTTGAAAATAAAAAAGATGACCCTTCACAAAGTCACCTTATTTTTCGTCCTATTCGCTTCGCAAAGACTCGACTGGGTCCTTTTTCGATGCGAAATGCGCCGGAATCAAACCTGCAATTACGGTCAAGACGACACTTATTAAAATGAGTCCTATCCCACCTATCATAGGAAGTCGGCACAAATTCTTGACTTCGGTTAAATTGAAGATGATTGCGTTCGCAGGAATGCACAACAACAATGTGATGGCGATTCCCAAAACACCCGAGAACAAGCCGACTATCAAAGTCTCCGCATTGAACACGCGAGACACATCCTTTTTAGAAGCACCTATCGCCCTCAAGATTCCGATTTCCTTCGTCCTTTCCAAGACGGAAATGTACGTGATAATTCCTATCATTATGGAAGACACGACGAGCGAAATGGATACGAACGCGATTAACACGTAGCTTATGATGTTAACGATATCCGTGACCGAACTCATGAGCATGCCGACCAAATCGCTGTAATTGATGACGTTCTCTTCTCTTCCAGCTTCTTCCTCGCGGTCGTTGTACTCTTTGATGAGAGCCTTGATGGCATCTTTGTCCTCGAAACTCTTTGCATAGATGTTTATAGAAGCCGGTTTATCGAGGTCTATTGCTCCCAACGACTCGAGAGTACTCTCGTAAGTCGCACTGGCCTCTTCCTTATAACGGTTTATGACCTCGGCCATCTCCTCTTGACTCAAGCTAGCCAAATATCTCTGTTGCTCAGGACTCAAATCCTTCATGCTGAACTCCCCATCCGAAAACTCGAGACCAGTTAGAATGTTTACTGCCGGTTTGTTCTTCTGCTCTTTGACTATCTCGGCATTGTTGTTCTTCTCGATGACGTATTCTTCCAAGTCCTTAGTATACAAAACTTTGCCCATCGTCTCGGCCGTCACAGCCGAATCTTCACTCGGCTTGATGATGCCTACGATTTCGACATCTTCGGCCTTGTCCAAAAGAGATTTTACAAAATTCTCATCATCCTTGCGATAAGTCCAAACCCCGTTTCTCTTCTGATAATAATCCGTATTGAGTAGCATCTTGAACTTGAGTCCGACCAAGTCGTCGAAATCGTATACCGTCTCTTCGGTCTCGACCGTCTCTCCGGCCATGACCGCGTCGAACGACTTCTTGAGTTCTTCCTGACTCTTCAACCCGAGTGCGTACAAAACGTAATCGGTAATTTGATTGTTCGCGTCGACCATCAAGACGACCTCGTTGTACTTCTCTGGCATTCTGCCACTCACGACATCGTACATCTTGTCGTTTAACTCGTCATCCGAGAACAACTCGTCCCAAACGTTTTCCATCATGATGGACATCCCACCGTACATGTCGGCCATCTCGGCCATTCCCAAAGACTTGAGCACCGTATCCGGATTGACTTGCACAACTCCGTTTTTATAGTCGGAATTGTACAACTGAATATCCAAATTGTATCCGTAATTTATGGCCGACGTATGTTCTTCGAATTCGTCGTCCTTTTCCTCTAAATACTCCTTAAAAGACTCCAAATTGTTGGATTGTATAGACGAACTCATGATGGAAAGAGAATCGATGATGACGTCGTTCGAATATACTTTATCTGCATCGTAATTTTCGCGTTCCTTCTGTTTCTCGATTATGCTTCCCATCAAAGAAGTCATGTCGATGGCCTTTCTGTCGACCGTAATCGGATACGACGTCAAAGTCTCCTCCTGTACGCGGTCGATGTACTCTTGCACCCCGTTGGAAAGTGACAAGATGAGCGCTATACCGATTATGCCGATAGACCCGGCGAACGCGGTCAAAATGGTCCTTCCCTTCTTCGTAAGAAGATTGTTCAAGCTCAAATTGAGAGCCGTCATGAAAGACATGTTCGTCTTCTTATCTTTACTTACGGTCTTTTCGTCCGACTCGCCGTCGTACGGATTCGTATCCCCTTCGATGTTCCCGTCGTGTAACTCGATTATGCGCGTCGAATACTCTTGCGCAAGCTCGTTGTTGTGGGTGACCATTATGACTAATCTGTCTTTCGCGACCTCTTTGAGCAAATTCATTATCTGAGTACTCGTCTTCGAATCCAAAGCTCCCGTCGGTTCGTCGGCCAAGAGGATATCGGGGTCGTTTACGAGTGCTCGAGCTATTGCAACTCTCTGCATCTGTCCGCCCGAAAGTTGATTCGGACGTTTGTTTATGTGGTCGCCTAATCCGACTTTCTTTAAAGCCTTCACGGCCTTCTTCCGGCGTTCTCCCTTCGAAACTCCGGACAACGTGAGAGCCAACTCGACGTTCGAAAGAATCGACTGATGCGGAATCAAATTGTAACTTTGGAACACGAATCCTACCCTGTGATTTCGATACGTATCCCAATCTCTGTCCTTGTACTCTTTCGTGCTGACCCCATTTATGATGAGATCTCCACTCGTATAATCGTCCAACCCTCCGATTATGTTCAATAAAGTCGTCTTCCCTGAGCCGGAAGGACCTAGGATAGAGACGAACTCGTTCTCCCTAAACGAAAGACTGACCCCGTCGAGAGCCTTCTGTGAAAAAGACTCCGTTTTGTATACTTTCGTGATTTTCTTTAACTCTAACATATTTTTTTACCTTCCTTCCTCGTCCATATCTTGGAACTGAGAATTGTAAAGTTCGGCATAAAAACCTCCCTGTGCGAGCAACTCTTCGTGATTACCTTGCTCGATTATGTTTCCATCTTTCATGACCAAAATCGCATCCGCATTCTTGATAGTCGAAAGCCTGTGGGCGATTATGAAACTTGTTCGCCCCTTCGTGAGCTTGTCCATCGCCTCTTGAACTGCGACCTCGGTGCGCGTATCGACCGAACTCGTAGCCTCGTCCAAAATCAAGAACGGCGAATCGTCGACCATACTTCTCGCAATCGTGATGAGCTGTTTCTGCCCTTGGCTCATGCTCTCCGTGTCGCCCAAAATCGTATCGTATCCGTTCGGCAAAGTCTTGATGAAGTGGTCGAGTCCTATTTTCTTACATGCACTTTTTATCTGTTCGTCCGTGACCGACTCGTCGTTGTAACGAATGTTCTCTTTGATAGTTCCTTCGAACAACCAAGTATCTTGCAAAACCATGACGAACAAATCGCGCACGTTCTCTCTCGTCAAATTTTTGATAGAAATGTCATCTATAAGGATATCTCCCCCGTTTATCTCGTAAAACTTCATGAGCAAGTTGACGATGGTCGTCTTTCCAGCTCCGGTCGGTCCGACTATGGCGATTTTCTCGCCAGGTGCCACCTTGGCACTGAAATCGTGGATTATCATTCTGTCCTCGTCGTATCCGAACGCGACATTCTTAAATTCGATAGAACCTTTGACGTCTTTCTTCGCGAGTCTTGTCTTCTTCGAAGACTCGTCTGCCAACTCCTCGGCTTCCAAAAACTCGAACACTCTCTCGCTCGCCGCCGCGGTCGACTGCAACTGACTCATCGCTTGGGCAAACTGCGTAAGTGGCTGAGTGAACAACCTTATGTATATCATGAAGGCCACTATCACTCCGAACGATGTATCGCCATTCATCGTGAGAATCGCCCCGACTATGCAAACTGCGACGTATCCGAAATTTCCTATGAAACTCATGATGGGATTCATGAGTCCCGAATAGAACTGGCTCTTCCGACCATTCTCGAAGAGAGACTCGTTTATCGCTTCGAACTCGGCCTTCACTTCGTCCTCGGCATTGTATGCCTTGATGACGTTGTGTCCAGAATAAACTTCCTCGATATGTCCGTTTATCTCGCCTAACTCCTCTTGAGCTTTCGTAAAATACTTCTGACTTCGGCTCAAGATGATTATCATGAATACGAATCCTACGACGGTCGACAACACGGCCGTAAGGGCCATGATGGGACTCGTTTTTAGCATCATGAATAAGGACCCTACGAACATCGTGACCGCGACGACCAAAGTACTGAAACTCTGATTCATCGTATGACCTATCGTGTCGATGTCGTTCGTCACTCGCGAAAGAGTATCTCCGATAGTCGTCTTGTCGAAATATGCAAGAGGAAGACGATTGATTTTCTCGGACACCGCTTTTCTCAAATTTCTAGAATACTTGGTCGTGACGTATGCCATTACCAACCCCTCTACGTAGTTGAACAAGAAACTCAAAGAGAAGATTATGACGAGCGAAAATCCGACGCGCGCGACCGCGTCCAAATCGATTCCCGTAAGAATTCCGGCCGTAATCGTGTCGGTTATCTCCTTCAATTTATCCGGTCCGATGAGTGACAAAATCGAAGAAGCCATCGCACTCACCCAACCGATTATCATCAATCTGAATAAGGACTTGTTATAAGAAAACAACTTTTTGATAGAACTTTTGAAATCCTTAACTTTGCCGGCATTCCTGGCCCCTGGTCCGTGATTATGCATTCTCTAACTCCTCCTTCGAAAGTTGCGAACTGGCTATCTCTTTATACACTTTGCAACTCTTGAGTAACTCCTTATGCGTACCCATACCGACACACTTGCCTTCGTCCAAGACGATTATCTTGTCCGCATCCTTGATGGTGCCGATTCTCTGAGCGACTATCAATACGGTCGCATCCTTCGTATACTTTTTCAAATCCTCTCGAAGAGCAAAATCTGTCTTGTAGTCGAGTGCCGAAAATGAGTCGTCGAATATGTAAATCTCGGGGTCCCTGGCGATTGCTCGTGCAATCGACAATCTCTGCTTTTGTCCTCCAGAAACGTTCGTTCCTCCTTGAGCAATCTCGCTTTCGTATCCATCTTCCATCTTGGAAACGAACTCGTAAGCTTGTGCGACCTTGATCGCGTCGTCTATCTTCTCGTCCGTAGGCTTTCCGTTCTTCGATTTTCCCATCGTGATGTTCTCGCGAATCGTACCCTTGAACATCACAGCTTTCTGAGAAATGTAACCGAGCTTCGTATTCAAGTACTCGCGTTTCTGACGCCTGACATCGACTCCGTCGACCGTGACTTCTCCATCGGTCGCATCGTAAAACCTCGGAATGAGATTTATCAAAGTAGACTTGCCCGAACCGGTCGAACCGATGAAGGCGACCGTCTCGCCCCTCTCGGCCTTGAAAGATATATCCTTCAATATATATTCCTCCGCATCCGGATACTTGAACGATACGTTTTTGAACTCGACCTCGCCCTTCAATCCGGTCGTATCCTCGTCTATATCTCCATCCTTCATGTGCGCGTCCGTATCCAATACCTCGTTTATTCTTCGGGCCGAAACGCTCGCTCGCGGATAGATGACGAACAACAAGACGAGCATTACGAACGACATGATGACTTGCACTGCATAAGATGAGAAAGTGACCATATTTCCGAAAATAGTCATCTTGTCGAGCATGGCTGCTTTGTTTATGAGATGAGCTCCGACCCAGTAAATGGCCAATGACAAACCCGACATGATTGTACTCATTACGGGACTCATGATGGCCATTACTCTCTGATTGAAAAGTTGAGTATCGGTTAGCTCCGTATTGGCTTTGTCGAACTTATCCTGTTGATACCCTTCTGCATTGTAAGCTCGCACGACTCGTATACCGGTCAAATTCTCTCTCGTAAGAGCATTTATCTTGTCCATGAGAGCCTGAACCCTCTTGAACTTCGGCAAAACCAAAATCACGAGGGTGATTACCATCGCAAGGACGATGCCGACTCCGATTATGGTAATGAGAGAAAATTCCCAACCCTTATTCGCGATTTTACCTATCGCCACCGCGGCCATAATTGGTGCTTTGATGAGCATCTGAATCGCCAACACGACGAACATCTTGACCTGAGTCACATCGTTAGTACTCCTCGTAATCAAACTGGAAGTACTGAAAGCCTTGATTTCTTCCATCCCGAAAGAAGATACTTTGTCGAATATCTTACTTCGCAAATGACGCTCGAAACTCGTTCCTATGTAGGCGGCTAAATATCCGACGACGACCGCGGCCAATAGACTCACTAATGCACAAGCGAGCATGTACCCACCTTGTATCAATATGTCGCTTATCGCACTGCCTTCCGTCTGTACGAGAATTGTTATCTCTTGCATATAATCTGGAATCTTCAAATCGGCAAAGACCTGAACGACTATGAAAACTATGCTTGCCAAGAAAAACGATATCTCTTTTTTGGTGAGATTTTTGAACATCTTTATCATATTATCTACCTTCCTTTTCTATATTTTTCTTCATTTTGTCTATAACTTTGTAGAACGCATCCAACTCGTCTTCCGAAATTCCCTGAACGATTTGTTCTTCGAGCATTCTCGCCTTCTTGAGCATCTCGATTTTGCACCGTTCGTAATCCGGAGAAAACCTGATGATTTTGCCCCTGCCGTCGGTCTCGGAAGAGAGCCTTACTATAATTCTATTCTTTTCCATCGTATCTAGAATTCCCGAAATGGTCGACTTCCGAATGTGCAATGCGGCCTCGAAATCCTTCTGATAAATTTCCTCTCCATAGTGGTCGACGATGTACTTTGCTATCTGAAACTGCGTATAATTGAATATTTTGAATTCTTCGATATCTGAAAAGTGATTTTCCTTAAAAGCCACGTTCAATAGGTCTTTTAACTCCATGAGTGGGTATTTCTTCACGGGTACTCCTCCTTTTAGTTCGGTCACTAACTAATCGACTTTTCCAGTATATATCTAATAAATTTTTAAGTCAATACTACCGCCCATATTTCGCCAAAATTTCACAAAGAACGTATACAATTTGAGTTGAAAAAACTTCCAGTTTATATTATAATCATATTTAGAGAACGCGGTTAATCTAATTCGTGTTTCCTATTTGTTTAGTTAACACGGCATAGACCGATAAGGGCTAGTCGTGTTATTTTTTTCACCGTCTCGAGAATATCATCTCGAGTATGATGGCGACTACCAACAGTAGTCTGGTGAGTCCATCAAAATCTATTTTTAACTTCATAGATTCCTCCTTTCAAGTGATAAATATGGCATCTGCATATCACCTCACTTCCCTTATTGAGTATTAAAGAAGGAAAACAACATAACTAGTACCGCGAGTTCTGTCACCCACTTTACCACATATTAAAATCTTTGTCAAATCCCCTATCTAAAAGAAAAAAACGTCATTTTGACGATTTGACAAATCGCGTTTTTGGACGCTAAATTTACAACCTTTTGACAAATATTTGCCACTGTTTCCATTGCCGATTCTTCCTAACTATAATATAATCGAAATAGAGAATATAGAAAGCTGTGAGCTACATTCTCTAGATGGAGGCACCTCCACTTTAAAAGAGACTCGCGAACTGAGTCTCTTCTTTTGCCTTAACTTTCTTCTAACTTTGCAAGAACTTCTTTAGTCACATCTATGGCCTTTTTTCGAACTTCTTTGGTGACTTTCTCCAAGGCCTCGTCACCTTTCTCCTTTGCAAGTTCACAAAGCTCATCGGCCCTCCCTTTGATAGATTCGGCCTTTTTCTTGGCTATACTCGCGACCTTTTCTTTATCTAAACTTTCGATTTCTTTCGTAAGTTTAGTTATCTTTCTATCGAAATCCTTTCTCACTTTGTCGGAATCGACGTTCTTTACTTTATCTACTAACTCCTCCACTTTCTGCTTCAAAAGTTTTCTCGTCTCACTTCCGCTTCTCGGCGCTAAAAGCATCCCTGCCCCCACGCCCAACGCAGCTCCCAATGCTACTCCTGCTAATTCCTTCTTTTTACTCATTATTTTTTCATCCTCTCCTTATATTATTTCTTTAAAACGATTTTTTATATTTTTGACTATTCCGTTTATATGTTTTCGTATCACTAACATATCTACTATGTTCGAAATTGCATATACGAGAATCACGAATCCCAAAGTCGCGACTAACACGTCGACCGTCTCCAAGGGTTTACAAATGAGCACGATTCCACACACAATAGCAATCACATCTATTATCAAACATAGAACCATATAACCGATAGATTCACTTTTCAAATACATCGTAAACTTCGCGTTCATCACTCCGTTCACGATAAACCAGACTCCGACTCCGAGTGGCAAACTGACTTTGAGCGAATCCGGATACATCACCAAAAGAATGCCCAATAAAATCGAGAAAATTCCGTACAGAAAGACACTCGAGAAAAAAGACTTGTACCGATAATCGAAGATGAGAAGCAATACACCCACGATTATGAACATCGAAGAAAGAAAGCCCGTGATTATATTCAAAGATAAGTCCTGTCTAAAAATGCACACTCCACTCAAAATCATAAATAGAACTGAAAGGCCTATGGAAAGATAGATACAATTGTTGATTTTTTTTAACATAATTCACCTCCTTATTTACTATCTCAATTTTATACATAAAATCATTTTATTGCAAACACAGAAACGAACAAAGTGTTGGATAACATACGTTTTTTCTAAAATGAAAAGACAGTTTCAAATTAGAAAATATCTTTACAAATCAACCTAATATATATGGATTTCCTTGGCTTCCATCTCCATCAATGATTTTGACTGAAGACGACAAATAAATACATGGGCGAACCCCAAACTGACTCATTACATTACTATTAACTACCGAGCCACTTGAATTAACATGAAATGCGGTATATGCATCACTAAAAGGTGACAAAAGCCATTGATAATCACTGTTAAACAACCATCCTACACTCGGAGTTTCGTTTTCACAGTAATATCCGTTAGTATAGCACAAGCCACTATTCACCTCATTTGCATATGTATATACATAATCGCTTGGGTACATCATTCCTACGTTTTGCATTATACTTGTCGTTCTTGTTTGTCCACTACAATCTCCGGTCATTACACAAGTCGTCTCCCCTCTCTCGAAATTATAATAGTCTGGGCCTCCTAGATTTTCATATGTACTCAATCCCCCTAAATACCATTTAACATTTTCAATCTGATTTCGCGCTATTAAATTTAGACCTTTTATTATACTTTCTGTACTCCAAATAGGATCTTTATAAGTAAAGCTTTCTTTTTGATAGTAATTACCATTTAATAATGCCCATAAGCTTTCCGTAGACCATTCGTTTTTATTATTTGAATTCCAAACAAATGAACCAATAGATTGGTCTCTTATTATTTTTATTAATTGCTCCTTTTCTCCGGATTCAGTTTCTACGGTAAAAACCCCTATAATTCTCCATATCTCGCCGTTGAATGTTATATAATTATTAGGTTCATTTCCTATGTATCTGTAATCTCTTCTCTCTTCTTCACTCCATCCGGTCGTTTGGGTTGCTTCTGGATGGTCGAATACGAACATCTCCTGTTTGTTTCCAGAGCTGTAATCTGTTATACTTGGGTCATTTGCCTTGGCTAAAAGAGTCGTCGCATTTGTTTTTTTCTTCCAACGAGCAAATAAAGTTTGATTATTACTTAGAGCGACTTTGGTGGTAGATAGTATTTGAGTTCCATCATCTTGTGCAGTAAACCACCCCAAGAATTCGTATCCTTCGTATGTAGGTGTCGGTAACTCCTCATAAGTCGAGTCGTAGGTGACTGTTTTACTCGCGGTCGGTGTGGTCCCGCCGTTCGCATTGAAGGTTACACTGAAAGTCTTGGCCTCGTAGTTGGCCGTGACTGTCGAGTCTTCATCTTCCATTGTGAATTCGTTTCCATTGAGTGTTCCTGTGCTTGCTGTCCAGTTCGTGAAATTGTATCCCGTCTTTGTAGGTGGTGTCAAAGTAACAGTTGCTTCGTAGTACATCGTACTAGTCGTCTGTCCTGTATATGTTCCACCATTCGGTTCTACCGTCAAGGTATGTTGATGTCTATCGTAATTGTACTCTACTTTGTTTAGTACTGGTGGATATACAGTCTCATGTTTTATCGTAATACTTTCTTGACTTGGACTATCGA
>CAYYLF010000058.1:0-10158 GCA_964472425.1 uncultured Muribaculaceae bacterium
TTGTGGGCATAGGGATGAGAGTTACAGAGATATAAGTAAGAGAGAATACGATTGTGAAGAGTGTGGGAACAGAATAGATAGGGACTTGAATGCAAGCATCAACATAATGTTCGAGGGAGTAGTAAAATATATGAGAGCGTGTTTAAGGTAAAAGAGACATAAGATACAATTATCGAGCAATAAAGTACGGTAGCGACTATCGGATTTAAAGTCTGTGGAGAAGTCTGGGTACAGGGTCTATGAAGCAGAAAAGCCTTACCGTGAGGTAAGGCAAATGATAAATTACTTCGTAATTTATCTTATGTTCTACTATAAGATTGCGCTCGTACCTATTCCGAATGGTAATCCTATTACGTAGAGGACTACTAGGATGGTAATCCATACGAGGGCTATCGCGCCAGAGTAAGGGACGATGTCTTTGACCGATTCGACGAGGCTTATAGGTTTGTCGTTTTCGCTGTTCTTGTCTAGAAGTGCTATGTAGATGGCGAAGTAAGCCATAATCGGAGTCAACCCGTAGGTTACACATTCACCTGCTCGGAAGACGAGTTGAGCAAATTCGGCAGTCATTCCGGAGTTCATGAACACTGGAACCATGACACCGCTAAGGATCGACCAACATGTAACTGGCGACGGTAGGAAGATTGTCGCGATGGCCGCGACGAAGAATCCTACGATGATGAGCGGTATTCCAGATATGTTGACAACAGATAGAAAATTGCTCATAATCGCGACTATAACCGTGCCTATGTTGGTGGCTTTGAAAATCGAAATGAAAGTCGAAGCAAAGAACAGAATGACGAGGGCTTTACCTACTCCATCGAGTGAGTGTCCTAGGTATGAACTCATATCTTGGTTGTTCTTGATAGTTCCAGAGCCGAGGCCGTAGAATAGACCGCAAAGGAAGAAGAACAAGGTAACGACGAATACGAATCCTTGATTGAAGAACGAATTGTATCCGAAGAGTTTGTCGATATAGAGTTCCTGACTGTAGTCTAGGAGGTTACCTCCGAAGGGTACGCCCGGTATAATGTTGTAGACGAATATCAATATATAGATGATGCCGACCGTCAAACTCAAAGCGAGTCCCTTTTTCTTTTTCTTATCTAAATAGAATTCCTCTTCTTCCGTTTCCGGTTCGTATTTTCCCATTTTAGGTACGATTATTCTTTCCGTTATGCTCGTGACTATAAAAGCGCCGGCGATGGTCATCAATATCATGATAAATATGAAAGCGTAGTTCGAAATCGTGTAAGTGGCATCGAGCGACAAGGCTGCTAGCCGCGTATAGCTTGTGAGAGCCGCGTCTATCGAACTCATGAACAAGTTTATTCCCGTTCCGCAGGTAATTCCGGCGAAAGCCATTATGACTCCGGCTTTCGGATTACGTTTACCGTATTTGAAGCATCTTGCACATATCGGCAAGAAGACTATGAAACTGAGGTCTCCCATGATGCTTCCTAAAATCGTAAGAAGCGAGAGTACGAAAGTGACGCGGAATTTGCTCGCTTTTTTCGTCAACAGGGTGAAGAAGGATTCTAGAAATCCACTCTTGTCCATTATTCCTATTCCGATGAGAACTATTATCAAATTGACGAGTGGTGCGAAACTCGCGAAGTTCGAGACGGTCGTGCGGAATATCATCTTGAGTCCGGATAGACTTAGAAGTGAGTTTACGAGGACTGTCGAGGTATCCAAGTCTCCTCTTATCGAGTTAATCGTGTTATAGTTAGCTGAGACACTGAGCGCCCCCAATATTCCACTTGCGACTATGGTCACTATGATGAGAACCACGAAAGCCATAATCGGGTGTAGGACGGTTCGTTGCTTTTTCTTTTTAGCCATTAGGTTTGTCCACCTTCTTTTTCATTTTTTTAGTAAATTCGAGACGGTCCATCATTATTTCGTGACCACATCCCGTGCACTTGAGTTTTAAGTCGACACCCAATCTCGTAATCGTCCAAGTTTTGGTGCCACATGCGTGAGGTTTCTTCATTTCGACGACATCGCCCAAGGCGAGATTATTTGTCATGGTGTACCTCCACCTCCAATTGGTTGTACGGTATCTTTATCTTGTTTTTGTCGTATTTCTTCTTTATCATCTTGAGTATTTCGCGTCTATATCCCCATATTTTGCCGGGGCTACAATAGATGCGAATGCCGTACTCGATGCAGGAGTCTTTAAAGTCGTTTATTCCTATGTATGCCGTATCTTTTTTCATCGTCTCCCAAGTCGAGATTTCGGCGACTATTTCTTCGAGCACTTTTTCGACTTTGTCGATTGGCGCTTCGTAGGCTGTCGGAATCGTGATGAGAGTAGAAGCGGTCTTCTGAGAAAGATTCGTTATCTGGGAGATGTTTCGGTTGGCGACTATGAGAACTTCGCCATCGTAGTTCATTATCTTAGTCGACCGTAGTCCAAATTCGATGATTTGACCATTGAAGCCGTCGTATTTGACATAGTCTCCGACGACAAAGTAGTTGTCCATGATGATGGAAGCTCCGCTTATGACATCTTTCAGGGTGTCTTGGAAGGACAATGCTCCGACCGCGGAGGCGATTCCGAGGCTCGCGATTAGAGAACCGACTTCGAGTCCGAAGAGGTCTAATATGATGATGAGAGCGATGGCGATTATGAGCCATTTGAAGATGTTTTTTAGAAGTTCCGAGACGGTCTTTTTTCTCTTTTTGTCGAATTCGCTTTTGTTTTTGGACAAAAGTTTGTTGATGAGGAGTTTGAACATGTTGTAAAGAGTGTACGCCACGGCTATTACGATGAGGGTCCCTATGACTTCTTTGCTAAATACTATTTCGGTAAATTTTTCCATCAGTATTCACCGTCCACGTCGATGTTGATTATCTCGAGGATGCGGGCAAGGTCTTCGTCGGAATCGAATGGAATGGTGACTTTCTTCGATGAGATGGTCACCCTCGTACCGATTTTTTCGCGCATGGCATTTTCGTACACGGAGTATATTCTGTTCAAAGGAACGACTCTCGTTATCTTGTGCTTTTTGGCTACTTCTTCGCCTTTGGAGATGACTTCGAGTTCGCGAACACTCATGCCGTTGTTGACGATTCGGTAAGCGAGCGAGGTGACGTAGTCTGCGTCTTCCATCTTAGATAGTATTTTGGCGTGGGCCATGCTTATCTTGCCTTCCGATACGAGGTGTTTGACTTCTTCGGGAAGATTAACGAGTCCCAAAACGTTCGTGATGTAGCTTCGGCTTTTGGAAACTTTTTTGGCCAGTTGCTCTTGGGTGAGAGACGACTTTTTGATGATATTGTCGTACGCTTCGGCTTCTTCGATAGGGTTCAAATCTTCTCTTTGAATGTTTTCGAGAAGTGCGACTTCCATCATTTCTTCATCGGTGTAATCTTTGATAATCGCAGGTATCTCCGTAAATCCGGCCAACTTGGCGGCCTTCGTACGTCGCTCACCGGCGACGAGTTCGTAGCCTTTGATGCTCTTCTTGACTATAATCGGTTGGAAGAGACCGTGTTCTTTGATGGATTCGGATAGTTCTTGTAGTTTTTCTTCGTCAAATACGCGGCGAGGCTGGAACGGATTGCTCCTAATTTCGGAAATAGGAATGTTTTTGATATCCCTGTCGGTCGCTTCGGCGACTATCTCTTTTTCGATTTCTTCAAAACTGCTGGCTCCTTCGAAGTTGATGTTTTCATTACTGAAAAGTTGTTCTAGGCCCGTGCCTAATGCTTTTCTCTTAGTTTCCATCGCGTTCGATGACCTCCTTTGCTAAGTTTAGGTACGCTTCGGTAGCGCGGCATGTCGGATCGTATTCGCATATCGGCTTGCCGTGGCTAGGTGCCTCTACTAATCTTATGAGTCGAGGTATAATCGTGTTGAATACTTTGTCACCGAAAAATTTTCTAACTTGTTCGACGACTTCTAAACCGAGGTTCGTTCTCGAGTCTAGGAGAGTGAGAAGAACTCCTTCGATGGTGAGTTCCGGATTGAGTCGCGTCTGGGTCATGATTATCGTGTTTAAAAGTTGGGCAACTCCCTCTAGGGCGAAGAATTCACACTGAACCGGAATGAGAACCGAGTTGGAGGCGACGAGCGCATTTATCGTGTGGGCTCCTAGAGATGGAGGGCAGTCCAAAATGATGTAGTCGAAATCATTTGCCACGACCTCCAGAGCCTTTTTGAGCTGTTGATTTTTTTTGAATTCGGGGTCGTTGTATTCCATCTGGGTGAGTTCACTTTCGAGTCCAGCCAAGTTGATGGTAGCTGGAATGATGGATAGACGGGTAAATTTGGTCTTGATTATCGCATCTCTCGTCTCGCATTTGTTCGTGAGTACCTCGTAAATACTATATTTGATGCTTCCTTTGTTGACGCCCAGTCCGGTGGAGGCATTGCCTTGAGAGTCGAGGTCGATGAGCAAAGTCTTTTTGCCCAATTTGCCTAGAGATGCGGCGAGGTTTATGCTCGTCGTAGTCTTGCCAACTCCACCCTTTTGATTAACTAAAGAAATAATTTTTGCCATCGCGTACCACACCTTCATTTTGTTTTATTTCTAGATTATTTTATCATATTTGAACGACAATGTACAACAAAAGAAATGACGAAAGTTCAGATTGGTCGAACAAGCTTTTAAAATGGAGCGATTTCGGGTATTCTTTCTTTGTTTAAATTCGTTCAATCGATTGTCATGTCAATGCAGTATATTTTTTATCGCAGAGTTCGTCCATCGTCTTTTGTATGTTGTTCGTTTAAAGAGGTTTGAAGTTCCTCGATTTCGCTTAGGGACAATCTCGTACCTTCTTCGAAATGTCGGATGTCTGAGAGTCTTTTCGATGAGGTATAAGTATAAGCACTCATTATGGTCCATGGTTCATCGTTTACTTTTTTGAGATTACCTACGAAGTTTAGAGTGATTTTGTTTTCTGTGACGGCGTATTTCGTCTCGAGCCGGTAAGAATGACCTGTGAATTCCAAGGTCGAGATAGAATGATAACCGAAAGTCAAATTCTTAGTATAATCGTGCAGTGTCGTCAGGGTGTTCGTGTAGATGACAGAGTCGTCGAGCGGGGACGCATACTTGGTAATAGCAATGCCGGCCTCGGCATTATCCATGTACTTTATCAGTTCGGTCATTCCGAAATCTCCGGTTGCAAGGATTTTACTTTCAAGGCGAGATGGTATCCAAAAGTCCTCGAGGGTGACGACAAATTTTATAATTTCGTCGGCTTCCGGATCTTCGAGAGTGACAACATAGAGGTTGTCGGGACTGTAAGTAGCACCTTCATCTTCGATTGGAGTTGGAATCTCGTATATTTTTTCGGTCGGTTCGACTTCCATAGTCGAAGTCGGTTCATCACTCAAAGCAACTGGTTCGTCCGTTTGAGATTTACAAGAATATAGGCTCAAGCTCAGAAGTAATGCAGCCACTCCGGAATATAATTTCGTTTTATTTTTCATGATAATCTCTCCTTTTGTGTTTTTTATTATAGGAGTTTGTGGAGAGTTAGTCAAGGGGTGGGAGTGCTTTCTTGCTTTCTGTGACTAGATAAGTACAGTTACTACTTTACTTCCGTATTGTATTTAGTGTCGGCATCAGTTTTACCGGTTAAAATAAGCTTGGGGCCACTAAAAATGAGAGTCAGATAAGTATAGAGCGCTCTTTTTCGCAGGATGGTTTTGTCGGTAAGTTTTTCATCATTTACATATATTTGTAATCTCATTATCTTTTTTCCTATGCTTTCATATCCAATCAAACAGTCTAAGTTGATGTATACGTAGATGCCCAGAACTAATAAGGTAATTAAACATATGACTTCACTTTTTACTAATAAATATAGTGATTTGATAACTAAAGTAAAAACTATTTTGATGAGTTCTACGTCTAGGCATATTGCTATGATTCTTTTTAAAGTCGTTCCCATGTAAGTCTTCCTTTCTCGTTCTCGGTGAAGTTATCGCCGAGTAATTTAATCGTCGAATATACAATCTGAGTTATGTAGCTCATGTGTCTTTCAATGTGGTTTCCTTTATTTCTTTTATATCTTTATAAATCGTTTTGACATCGGGGAAAGTTCCATCTTTAGAATATTGGACTATATAATCTTCTTCACGGTTGAGCATGTTAAAATTTATTTTTCTCTTTAGGTTAGTATCTTTCAAACCGAGTTCATAATAAATGGCTTCTTTGATTCTTTTATAGTTTGACGCTATATTTTGAACATTTTTAATTATTTCTTTGCTTTCTTTTGAATCGGGCATTTTTCCGTTTTCTTTATATTTTTTGGCAACTATATCTGCAGCAAAGAATGATACTAGTGTTTCTTCATTTTTTTGCTCTGCTCTTTCTAGTCCTTGGTTTGTGTATAAATGTCCTAACCGTTTATTATAACAATCGAATAATTCTAGTAGTTCGTGTAAAAGTTTGTCAGGGCCTTTTTTGTCTAGGATAATCATGGGAAATGCGCCAGCAATTATTTCATCTTTTGGGAAGTCTAGTTGGAAATTTCCCAGATATTCTAATTCATCGAGTTTTGCATTTTTTTTGACCGATAATATGAAATAATACGAAAATAGGTATCCGTATTCATCCGGATAATATTCTATGGCATTTTTTCTGGCACGCAATTCGGCGAATCTTTCTATCCTATCATATGGATAAAATCGGTCTTCCCATACAAAATGTAACGTCTTTATATATTCCAATTTTTCTAATTCTTCTTTATTCGTAGGTAATCGATAGTTCGTCGTTATTTTTGCAGCGAACAGGTGCAGATTATTTGTTTTAAAAAACTGCGCTATGCTATCTATTTGTCTTTTTATCAGGATAACATATTGCCCATCGTATTTTTTATTTATATTGTCTATTTTTATGGCGAAGGTATCTCCAATGGTCCAATCTTTATTTTTTCTTTTATCTTTTATCGATGTCATTTTATATCCTTTCCATGTATTCTCTTAAAAATTGTCGTATGTATACAACAAAGCAAGAAACGATTTTTCTTTTATATGGAACGTGCTATGTGTAGTGGTTCTTTCAGGAAGGATTGTTTTAAATTCGAGTGTATTATCTTACTTCCGTGTTGTATTTACTGTCGCCAGCACTTTTCCCTTCACATAAAATCGATAATGGATAAAGAGGAAATGTTGGAAGTGTTTTTTTAATGCGATTAGATAGGATTTTCTTATCTAAAACTCTCTCATTATTCGAGTATATCTTTAGATTCATAATCTTTTTACCTAGGCTTTCATACCCTATAATACAGTCCTTGTTGATGTACAAGATTACCATGATTACAACACTTACAATCGTAATTATTATTTCTAATAAATCGCCGTTACTGAAAGTTTTCAAAATTTTATTGGGAATAGAACATACATATGCGATTATCATGAAATCGATAGTGCTTGCAAATATTCTTCTTATTTTTTTAGACATTCAATTCATCTCCTAGCCTTTTTTACTTAATTAACCTTCGAGGTCATCAATTATTGGATTAACGTACATAACGTATCTTCCATCCAATTCTCGATTTTCAAGATAGTCATATGATATATCGAATTTCTTTAGTTTACTACTTATCGTGTTTAAATCTTCTTCATTTTTTAGATATATTTCGACAAAGTTGCAATCGGCAATCAGTATTATTATCTTGCATTCGCCACGTTCAAAATCATCATATGTGTCTATAGTCTCAAAGTTTTGGTCATCGTTATAGCCTCTTAAATTGAGAAACACTATATTGTGAGATTTCTCTAATATGTTTATTAAGTCCGTTCCAGATGCAGGAGATGTCAGCTGTGCTATATCGTCGTTCAAATGCACTTCGTCTTCTAATATGTCCCATACGTATTTTTCGAGAACATTATGAAAAATGGTATCGAAAGAAATTTTCGAAAAGTCGTAAGTAAATTCTATTTTTTTCATTGCAATTTTTTAACAATCCATTTTGTCGGTTATTTATCCTTTCTAGGAAGGTGTAAAAGAGGTGCAATATCCTTTTTAGGTACGACGTATATGCCCAGTTCTGCTTCTGCTTCCGATTCGTCGAATAGAAGGACCCTATAAATATAAAATAGTGGGTTTGAAAGAGACATTTTGTTTTTCTTTTCTAGTAATTTTTTATCATTTATTATGTTTCCTTCGATATCTACTATATATAATCCTGTAATTATTTTTCCTAAACTTCTGTATTGGTTTTTTAGCAATGTATCTTTTTTAATCGTCGTGTATACGATAATCGAGAAGTAGATTAGCGTCGTCGTTATTCCCATAAATATATTTTTATCGATGTCGATGGAGAAAATCTTTTCTATGAGTTCTATCAATAAACTCATGGGAAGAATGCTCATCGCAAAATCTATATAAGTGGCTAAAAATCTTCGGGTGCGGCAATTCGTTTTTTTCATGGTACTCCTTATAATAGTAATTTATTTGTCCAATTTGTCTTCTATGATTTTATTAGTTCTTTTTTCTTATCCGTCATTTAGGTACCTCTAATGTCTTCATTATATACGTTGAGTGAACTTTAGTCAAGGTAGTCGTGCAAATGATGCGTTAGAATCACATAACTGGCATTTTTTTATTTTATAGTTTAAATACTTTTTTTAGTTCTTTAAGCATTCTTTTTCGCTTAGGTAAATCAAAATTATTGATGGTGTCGACGACTTTCAGTTGCCCTTTATCAATATCGATTCCTACTGGCAAAATGAATGTATAATCGTTCGAAGAAAGATTTTTGATGTATTCAATAAATGTTTCTTTGCTTTCTGTTGTACTAATTATGAGAGTGATTAACAATTTAGAATTATTTTTTTCATTGTGAAGTAACGATTCAGAAATATTGGAAATTTCTTCGTACACCTCTTTCAATTTGTTTTTTGTTATATTTTGAATGAACGTATCGACATATATGTATATTTTACTTTTTTTCTTTTGTATAAATACACTAAGTCCTTCTTTTTCCATATATGCTTCGAAGCCTTTTTCTATTAGTTCTTTTTGGAGAAAATCCTTAGTTTCTCGATAAGATTTAAATGGTAAGTGGTACGTTATAATCTTTCTCAAGTCCAAGTTGCTTATTTGAGTTAGAATTATCGGCGGTAAACCGATAAAAATTATCATTAAACTGAACAGTTCTACATATAGATCATCGTCGGGATTCATTTTACAAAGAAGGACCCATCCATAACGAAATGCCATTAATATTGCTATTATCATGCCATATGATAAAAGAATTTTTATAACACGTATTTTGATAGAGTCTTTGGTGCATTTACAATTAAATATAACGATGCCAAAAATGAAAACAAGTGTTATGACGAAAAGTTGTAGTGCAATCTTTATATTTATATCGATCATAGTAACGAATCCTTTCTAGTTTTTGATGGGTTATGCAATATGTAGACTAACCAAAAGAGTATATATCTAAGACTTGTGACATTTGTAATTGTGGTTACTTTCATTTTTTTCTTTAATTCAATTCCTTCTAATTTCGTTGAGTGCATTTAACCATTTTTCATTGTCAAGAATTGTTGCAAGTTTAATATATACTTCTAAACAATAGTCATATATATAATCTTTTTTATTCATTTTTTTCATTCTATTGAGTATCGTCGTTGCTCCCGGATTATCTAAATCTTTTATCCATAATAGCAAGTTTTCTAGGTGGGGCAACAAGTCTTCATCTGAAAAATTAGATAAAACTAGTGCACAATTATTCCATACATTTTTATTGTAATTTGGATGATAGGGCTGTAAGAAAACACTTATGTTTTTGATTTTTGATGCTTGTTTTAGTCCCTCTTCTTGTAAATTTTTAGGTTGGTGTTCATCTAGTAAATTCATTATTTTATCTATATTCATTTTAAAATTTCCTATCTATTTAAAATTGTATTTTCTAGTTCTAATAGTATTTCTAGCCAAGCATAATTTTTTTCTATTGTGGCTTTTACGATACATTCATAAATAACTATTTCTAGTATTTTAGTATCTTGAAAGTTTTCGAGTCTGTTTAAAATGATTTCTGCGCCAGGCCAGTTTCTGTCTGCAGTCCAATTACAAAGTTGAAATAAATATGGTGCAATTTCTTCATCGGTATGCTTTACTATGATTTTTGCGCAGTTTTCCCATACTTCTTTGCTGTGGTATCGATTAGAAGGTTGTAAAAACA
>CAYYLF010000059.1:0-9781 GCA_964472425.1 uncultured Muribaculaceae bacterium
GGTCCGCGTTTCCGAAGACCGGACTTCTTTAACACCGGTTCACCTTTTTCATCTTTGATAATGTGACCGTCTGTATCCAGCTCATACTCATCTTCATCGTTGTACTCGACTTCGAAGTAGTAGTTTGTACAATCATAGTAACAGTTGGATGTATCTCGTTTGTATCTATCCTTTGTGTTCTCCCACATTACTTGTTGTATTTTTTCTTTGAGAGGATTGAGTACGGTTAGACTCCTGTATATGTCATCTAGAGAGAAGTCCGTGTTCTCAAAAAGGAGGTCTTTGTTCTCATAGTTGTCTTTCTTCGAACCGGGTTTTAAGACTCTCATATACACCAAGAAGGGCAGTATTTCAGACAAGTCATATTCGATTTTAGATTTAGACTGTACCTCTTTAAGAACTTCATCTATGCCGAGTTCTTTATATACTTTCTTGAGTATTGCATAGCCTAAGTTCTTAGGTTTTGAATTAGGCTCGATAGATTGAGTGTTAAAACCTTGGATAGTGTACTTTGACATAGTCTCACTTGTTCTATGTTTAGCCTCTTCTTTGAGTGTGCGATAGGGTCGTTGTACTGTTTTTCTAGCTCATCTAGCCATCCAATATTTTCGACGGTTTTTTGTTTAACTTTGCCTTCTTCATTTCTATACCCTTGAACAAACGAAAGATATACTCTTCCATGGCTCAAACTCTGTCTTAAAAACATAACAACCATCTACTTTCTATTCATATTATACCGCAAACATAATAATACACAACAAAGAAAACAGAGAATGCTTGACAAAAAAATTCCAGTGTTTAACTGGGATTGAAAGATTTTTTTGTATCAGCAACTGCAAAACTCCGGGGTGGATATATGATACTAATTCACAGTGGATTCAAACGCCGACTGGTAATGACGGTTTTTCGGCCTATTACGTAATATCAACCGGCCAACTTAGCTATTTTAATACTAATAATCAAAATAGTATAAGACCTTCCCTTTACCTCAAATCATCTGTTCAAATCACTGGAGGAGATGGTTCATCAAGCACTCCTTATACCATTAAATAAATCAGAAAATAGTGGGCATTTTGTCTTCTATTTTTTGTTTTTTGATGAGGAAAAAATGTCCAAATTTTCGACTTTGGGGTTGTATTTTTGGCCATATTAATATATACTTATAATTGGTGAACACTATGGATAAAAAGGGTAAAGTGATGAAATTGTTTTACGACATACAAAAGATTTGGAAGTCTTTTAAACGATCATATTTATATAAATTAGTTACGAGATTTCTATCTACAGTTTGTTCTATCATATTGGTTATTTTGCTCATAGTTGGGGCAATGATGTTTTATTTCAATACCAAAATCAAGGCATACGAAAAGAAGGGATTGGAGTACACTGCACCATTTGGGCTTTATACAATAATAAGTGGTAGTATGGAACCGAATGTCGATATATACGACGTCGTTATAGCGGTCGATCAAGATGTAAGTAAAATCAAGGTGGGAGATATAATTACGTTCATCTCGACTTGGGAAGTGAATTTCGGTTATACGGTCACGCACCGGGTAGTCGGAATAGCCAAGACGGAGAATGGAGAAATACAGCTGACTACGAAGGGCGATAACAACCAAAGTGCCGACGGTGGAGTGGTTACTCAGAAAAATTTGGTCGGCAAGGTGGTTGGTAGATTACCACAGCTCGGAAGATTGCAGTTCTTCCTTGCGACCAAAATGGGTTGGTTCTTAGTCGTGTTCATTCCAGCAGTAATCATCATCATAGTGGATGCGATGAAGATATTCAAACTCTACGTTTTGAAGGGACAAATCGACAATGTCAAGACGACGAAGGAGGCCGAAAAGTTAGTTGATAAGAAAAATATTGACGATGGAAGGCCTAGGTTAAAGTTGGACGACATCGAGGAGTTGCAGCCGAGCCAAGCTTTGAAACTCAAAATCGAAGATTTGGATAAAGTTCAACCGAAAGAGGAAGTCAAACTCAAGATAGATGACATAGATAAGGTTATAGTTCCAGAACCGGTGAAGATAGCCGAAAAGATTGAATCCGATGCGAATGAGTGGGTCGTACCGAAGGATGAGAACATCGATACGGTCGAGCTACCGAAGGTCGGAGAGGACGGCATAATAAAAGAGAATACTTCCGAATTGCCGACGGTCGCATCGAACGAATATCACAGTGGCCATACAGAAGTCATAAGTATAGTTCACGCAGATTTGAGCGAGGAGAACGAAGTAGACGAGGATACGATTGCTATGCCTGCACTCAAAGGTGAGAAAGTTTCTACAGGAAAAATCGAGATGCCGGTTTTGAAAAAGGCAAACGAGAATGGTACTTCAGATGAAATTGAATTGCCGATGCGAAAAGAGTTGAAACGCCGCAATTAGGTGCTTGACAAAGAGTTGCCGATAGATATATAATCATACTTGTAAAGCAAATGACGAAGACGGCGAGACCGTAGGGACGCATTTAAAAGAGAGACTAGTCAGGTGAAAGTAGTCAAATGTGTCGGTGTTCGCGAATCACTTCCGATGTGCTATTCCGATATTAGGGATAGACGAGTCAGTCCCACGTTAAGGGCGCAAAGGTGAAGCATATTGAGTTCACAAATTAAGGTGGTACCACGGCTACTAGTCGTCCTTTAGTTTGTGAGCTTTTTTATTTAGAAAGAAGGAGATATTTATGGATTACAAAGATACTTTGAAGATGCCTAGTACGGAATTTCCTATGAGAGGCAATCTTCCGGAAAACGAGGTCAAGCAACTAAAAAAATGGGAAAGCATGGACCTTTACAATAAGATGAAAGAGAAGAACAAAGATGGGAAACCGTTCGTGTTACACGATGGTCCTCCGTATGCGAATGGAGAGATTCACGTCGGACATGCGATGAACAAATCTTTGAAAGATTTCATCAACCGTTACAAGTTCATGAGAGGTTACAATGTCACTTACATTCCAGGGTGGGATACACACGGTCTTCCGACCGAACAAGCGGTCACGAATAGTGGTGTAGACCGCAAGAGCATGTCGAAGGCAGAATTCAGAAAGTATTGTCAGGAGTTTGCCGAAGGGCAGGTTGCCAAACAGATGGAAGGATTCAAAAGGCTCGAGGTACTAGGAGATTGGGAACATCCTTACATCACATATCAGAAAGAGTTCGAGGCATCGCAAATCAGAGTGTTTGCCGAGATGGTCAAAAAGGGTCTCATCTTCAAGGGAATGAAACCAGTGTACTGGAGTCCGAGTTCGGAGTCCGCTTTGGCCGAGGCCGAAATCGAATACCACGATAGGAAAGACGCGTCTATCTATGTGGCTTTCCCTGTCAAAAATGGAAACGACGTTTTGAACGCAGGAGATAATTTGGTCATTTGGACGACGACGCCATGGACAATTCCAGGCAATACGGGAATATGCGTAAACGAGACTTACGATTATGTAAAGGTCGACGTAGGCGGAAAGTTCTATGTCGTCGCGAAGGAACTTTTGGAAAGTTTGACCGATTTGTTCGAATGGAATGACGTCAAGGAAGTGCGTACCTTTAAGGGAAGCGAAATCGTCGGGCTCGAGTACGACCACGTATTCGGCACGAGAGTCGGCAAGGTCGTATGTGGAGACCACGTCACGTTGGATTCCGGTACTGGACTCGTCCATACGGCACCTAGTTACGGTGCGGACGATTTCGAGGTCGGAAAAAAGTTCGGACTCGATATGGTGTTCGGAGTCGATGACGATGGTAAGTTGAATAAAGAGTCCGGTGAAGAGTTCGCAGGAATGTACTTCGAGGATGCGAATAAGGCCATCACGATGAAATTGGATGAAATGGGTGTGCTTTTGAAACTCAAATGGATTACTCACAGTTATCCACACGATTGGAGAACGAAGAAGCCGGTCATCTTCCGAGCGACTTCTCAGTGGTTCTGCTCTATCGACAAGATAAGAGAAGATATTTTGAGGGAAATCGAAGACAATATCGTCTGGCATCCCGAATGGGGTCATACGAGACTAGGTAACATGATTAAGGATAGAGGAGATTGGTGTATTTCTAGACAAAGAGCCTGGGGTGTACCATTGCCAATATTCTACAACGAGGATGGTTCGGCTATCTTGGATTACGACATCATCATGCATGTAGCCGAACTCTTCGAAAAGTACGGGAGCAACATCTGGTTCGAGAAGGAAGCCAAGGACTTGTTGCCGGAAGGGTATACGAATCCGGCCAGTCCGAACGGAGAGTTCAAGAAGGAAGAAGATATCATGGATGTCTGGTTCGACTCCGGGTCTTCACATACGGGTGCGATGGTGGCGAGAAATCTACCGTATCCAGCAGACGTCTATTTGGAAGGTTGCGACCAGTATAGAGGATGGTTCAATTCATCTTTGATTACGGGAGTCGCCGTGTACGGGAAGGCACCTTATAAGGCCGTCATCTCGCACGGATTTACGATGGATGGAAACGGCAACAAGATGAGTAAGTCTTTGGGCAATACCATCGACCCAATAAAATTGTTCCAATTGCACGGGGCCGACATCGTGAGACTTTGGGTCGCGAGTGTCGACTATACGGAAGATGTGCGCATCAGCGAAGATATAATCAAACAGGTGAAGGAGTCTTACCGCAAGATAAGAAATACGTACAAGTTCCTGTTAGGTAATTTGAACGATTTCGACATAAATAAGGATGCGGTTGCGTTTGAGGATATGTTGCCTTACGACAAGTACATGATGGTGAAGTTGAACGAGTACGTCAAAAATGTCTTGGACGCGTACGACGGATACGATTTCCAAGGTGTATATAAACTTACGAACAATTTCGTTTCGTTCGATTTGTCAAACTTCTACTTGGATTTTACGAAGGATATTCTCTACATCGAGAAGGAAGATGCTTTAGTACGCCGAAGCGTGCAGACGGTTTTATATAATGTCGTATCCGACTTGATGAGATTGTTGGCACCGATTCTTCCATATACTTCCGAAGAAGTGTACGGTTACATGGACGGCAAAGAGGATAGTGTCCACTTGGAACTCATGCCCGAAGTCGTTTCGTACGATGGGGCCGAGAAAATTCTCGCCGACTTCGGATTGTTCTTCGAGGTCAAAGAGGATGTCAACAAAGCTTTGGAAGATGCGAGAAACGAGAAGTCTATCGGTTCCAGTTTGGAAGCCGAAGTGTTCGTCAAAGCGAGCGGTGAGCACGGTAGAGTCTTGAACGATTTGCGCGAGTATTTGCATCAATTGTTCATCGTTTCAAAAGTCGTCTTGACTGAGGAGGATTTGCCTGTGATGAACAAGGCGGGAGTCAAAGTGGTCAAGTCCGAGGGCGAGAAGTGCGAACGATGCTGGAACTACGTCGAAAAGACGACAGACGGATTGTGTCCTAGATGTCGAGGTATTTTGAAGTAAAATGTAAGCCTATCTTTAGTCGGATAGGTTTTTTGGGCGAAGATTATTTGGCTTTCAATCGCAACTTTTAAATATTTGAAAATGACATTTGGAAGTATTTTTGATACAATGTTGTTGATGTTAGTGACAAAAAGGAGATTATTATGGAAAGTAAGTACAAGATGACTAGAGAGGATAATGTGTTTTTTGCTAAGAGGAAATTGGTCGATAATATTTATAAAAGTGCTAATCTCGAAGGAATAGCTGTGACTTTTGCAGATACTTATTCATTTATGAATAATGTCAATACGGGGAATATTTCTATCGACGATATGTTGAAACTCAAAGGCTTGAAGGATGCCTGGGAGTACGTTTTGAATACAGTGGGCGAAGATTTAAACATAGATTATGTCAAAAAAATTCATTTCGAAATATGCAAAGGACAAAATGTAAGTCCACTCGGCGAGTTTAGAGATAGCGGGGTCGGTATTACTGGAACGTCCTGGAGACCGAAATTACCAAGCGAATGTGACTATGAGACTGAACTCGAGGGCATTTTACAAATCGAAAATGAGTTGGATAGATGTATCACATTGTTTTGTTGGTTACAAAGATGTCAGATGTTCAAAGATGGGAATAAGCGAGTGGCAAATTTGGTCGCGAACAAAGAGATGATAAAATGCGGTCAAGGTATAATTGCCGTGCCCATCGAGAAGATAGGTGAGTATTTGGAGTTATTGATAAATTATTACGAATCTGGCGAAATGGGTGAACTGAAGATGTGGTTGTACGATAATTGTGTCGATGGAGTAGAGTAGTTAGGAGTGAAGTTTTATGAAGAAAGTTAGAGAGATTGAGGTCGGCTTGGACGAGTTTAAGACAATTAAAACCAACAGACGGGTGTTGAGTTTGCAACTCGGGACGAATGAGATGAAAGGTATCGAAACCAAAGATAAAGTCGCCTTCGTAACCGTGGGGAAGAGAAAGAAACTAAAACGCAAGGTGAAGAAGATTCACAATTATTCCAATCTCGAAGAGGTGTCCAAGAATGTACCGAAGTCCAAGTTGGGGCTCAAAGGTAAAGGACAAGTAGAGTTGAGCTTTCTAGAAGCGGAGTTTTCGAAGAAAGACGTCGAGAAGTATGGACTCGTCGGTATAGAGTTTGCACGAAAAATCACTTTTATGCGGATTTTGTTCGTAATTTTGTGCGTCGTCCTTGCGTGTATGTTGTGGTTCAAATTGGACGGTTGGCTCGATAAAATGAACGCCGAGAAAGTAAATGCTCGAATAAACGAATTGAGTCGCGAACGAGTTAGTTATGTGTTTATCGAAATCAATCCTTCGATGGTGTTCATCATGAAGGGCGACTCGGTCGCGAGTGTCGCTTGTTTGAACGAGGATTGTATGAGCATGTACGACGAGATGCATGTCGAAGGAGCTAGTCTCAAGGAAGGTATCGAATCGGTATATAGTCTTGCAAAGAATAAGGGATTCGATGTCTCGGCCGGCGTGACTGTGAAATCGAGCGAAAACGTCAAACTGGAAGGCTTAGATTATGTGAGTGTAGAGTATGTAAATCCGAACGAAGAGAAAGTTATGCTCGAAGGAATTCAAAATAACGAGGAGAAAGTCGTCCAGAATGACGACGAGGACTATTATGCCAAGTTGTGGGATGAACTCAAGAAAGATTCGAAGTATGGAAAAGTTTACGATTGTGCTATGAACGGGGATAGGTTGGAATGCCATTTCGTGGCCAGTACCATAAGTCCTTTGGAGGGAATATTGGACGGGAGCAGCCCCGTGACGAAGGTAATGCAGATATGGCTTTTCACTCACTTGGACGATATAGGAAGAACACTCGATAAATTTAACATCGAAAATGATTTCTTAGAAGATATGACGGGAGACGAGGTCAGATCGAATACTTTGTATTTGAATGGTATTCCTTTCAATTACGTACTCGATTATACACATAACGAATTGAACATTAAAAATGCTTGTTATAGTCGAACTCAAAAACGAGGCACATGTTATCCAGAATTCAACATGTGCGAGTGTACGATGGAAGTGAAAGCATTTGCGCTTGCCGATTTGGATTTATTGAATCCGACGAGCGTCTTGGGCAAGTTGCAAGTCGATGATTCCGAACCTAGAATGTGTTAGATCAAAGATTGATGAGAATTGAGGTAGTAAATTATGGCGGTAATGTATCCGAGTAAACCTAAGGAATGTACGGCGAAGAGTCAAGAAGGGGCGATGTTTGAGGCTCTTTCCAAGTTGTCAGATGAATATTACGTGTTTCATTCGTTTGCGATAGTAAGTGTAGATTCCGAGAAAATCGTACACGAGAGCGAGACGGATTTCGTCATATTTCATCCCAAGAAAGGTATCTTGTGTTTGGAAGCGAAAGCCGGGCGAGTGAAATACGAAAATGGAGAATGGTTTTACGGAAGTGGCATTTCGATGAGTCACGACGGTCCATTTCATCAGGCGAGCAACAACAAGTGGAAGTTGAAGAGATACATCGAAAATAGAGGTCTCGGTTATCTACTAGAGAGATGCAAACTCATGCATGCAGTATGGTTCCCAACGATTACGAAGAAACATTTCAATGGTGTGTATCTTCCAGCCGAGGCGGATGCGAAGTTGATGCTCACGAAGGACGACATGGACGACATAGAAGGAGCAATCGCGAGAATTTTCGATTACGAACTTTCGAGTCGCGTGGAGACCGATTTGACTTCGTCGGAGGTCAAAACACTTTTAAATAAGGTGCTCGCCCCGTCGTTCAATCTGATTTCGATTTCGGAGATGACCATGAATCATCGCAGGGATGTGTTCAAAGCTATGCTCAGGGAACAGGTCGCCTTACTCGATTATTTGGAGGAACAGAACACGGCCGTCATAAATGGAATGGCCGGGACGGGCAAGACTATCATGGCCGTAGAGAAGGCGAAGAGACATGCGGACAAGGGAGAAGAAGTATTGTTTCTCTGCTATAATCAGTTTTTGAAGGATTATCTCAGAGAAGCTTACCGATACGAGCACGTGTCTTATTTCACGATAGACGGATTCGCATGTAAGATGTGCGATACGGAGAGTTCGGATTACGGGAAGTTACAGGAAGTCATTTTGGATTTAATCGAGAAGGGGGCTTTTCCTTACAAGCACGTCATAATCGACGAAGGACAAGATTTCGGTCGTGAAGATTTGGACGAGAGCGATGTCATAGAGTTGTTGAAGTTAGCGGTCTTAGACGACGAGGAGAAGGGCGGGACTTTCTACGTGTTCTACGACAAGAATCAAATGGTTCAGTCGGATAAGATTCCTTCTTATATAAGCGAAGCGGATTGCAAACTCACTTTGTATAGAAATTGTCGTAATACTAGAAACATTGCGACTTCATCTTTGAGGTTGCTACAGAGCGACAAGATGCCGAAGTTGTACGACGGGGCCTTGGAAGGCGAGGCTCCAGAGATGTACGTCGTTCAAGATGAAAGTTCAGTAATCGAGGCTTTGAATTCTTCTTTGGCTAGTATACGAGAAGAAGGATACGAGGACATACAGATTCTCACTTGCAAGAAGGTGGAGACGAGTGCCATCGTGGATTTTTGTGAAGGTGGGATGTACATTTTCGAGGGAAAGAAGATTCCCTTTACGACTTGTCGGAAGTATAAAGGCTTGGAGGCCGATGCTATCGTGCTCATCGATATGGATATGAGCATATACGAACAATGCCGCGAGAAAATCTTGTACGTAGGGTCTTCGAGAGCACGTTATAAGTTGTCGATAATTTCTATGTTTTCGACTGGCGAATGCAATGAGCTCATAGAGAGTGCGGGCGGCAAAAAGACCAAGAAACCACAGAGAGCTTTGGCGACAATGTTCAATGCAAAGTACAAAGAAGTCGCAAATAAAGAGGCAAAAGAACTTGTCGAAGTATAGATTTACAATCTATTGTAAATAAAATGTAACGAAAAGTCTTGATTTTACATATAATAATGTGGTATAACTTAGTTACTTGAGGAGACTCGTGTTCTTTGAAAATTAGATAATGAACTATATGAAAGACCGCAGAAGCAATGCGGTATAGACAGTGTCACGTTCTCTTTACTTTCGTGAGCGATTATGGAAGGGATAGAGTGGCGTCTCACAGCAATGTGAGATGCGGGATCTACGAAGTAGAAAAAGTGATTCTGGTAGTTCTCTTTAATGGCTTATAAGGTACGAATGGATAGGCGGAGCAATCACAAACTTTTCCGGTAGAAAACGGGAAGAATAACTCTTCAGTTTACTGGGGTAGCACCTAGAGAACGGGAGGGACGCTAAGTAAACTCCGTGCGGTTGATGTCTGGCGACAGGCTATAAGTCTAGGATTCGGTAAGAGTAGCACAAT
>CAYYLF010000060.1:0-9573 GCA_964472425.1 uncultured Muribaculaceae bacterium
CCAATTAGCATAGAAGTCCCCCACTTTCTACCACATTGTACCACTTTCTAGAATAATAGTACAGCATTATGTCTCTCTTTTCAATCAAAAAAGGACGCATTCGTCCTTCTTTACATTTTTGATTGTCAACTTGTCTACTTCTTTATCTTGATTTTGCCCTTGTTCGCGAGTGTTTCCCGAACGAGCGGTGTATAATCTTTCCACGCCTCCATCGTGCCGGCGACGATATCCGCCTTCAATTGATCGACAAAACTCGCAAAGTCCGCAGTCTCAATCGTCTTCAAGGTCCTTTTGAACGCACCCCCGTCCATCCCGCCATCGACGACGAGAACGACACCTCCTACTTTCGTATAGTAAACTCTCATTCCTCGACCTTTGCACCAAATCTTAGAAAGTCCACTCTTTACGTATTCTTCGCGATCGCCGAATGTGTTCCCTGTCCGCAGTTTCTCGAGTTCGGTCCACGCCTGTTTCCTGTTGCACTTCTTGTCCTCCAAAATCGACTTCAAGAGTCTAGGAATCTTCGCTTCGCTTCCATCTTGCATGACCACGTCGACCGGATAGTAGACGATTTTGTCCTGCTCGCTAGTCTTTGCATCATCCATCAGAATTCCATTCGCAATTTCTAGCAATGCTTCGAAACAGTCCGGCAACTCGTCCAAAAGGAGCATTCTATCCTCGTCGCTCGCCTCCATGAACAATTCGAGAATGGAATCGATGCTCGCAATCTCCTTCGCACAGACGGGATTTTCTTTCCATTTGTCGTACAGCTCCCTTTCTTCGCTCGAGAACACGGACTCCTTACACAATTCCATCCTCCGTGCGTACTCTTGGCGGGCCAATCTCGCCTTCAAGTTTTTCATCTGAGCCTTGTACTCGAAAATCCTGTTGTCTGATAATCCGGCTCCTTCGAGTAAAGCCTCGAACGCCTCATCTTCACACGGCTCGACTACGACCCCATTTTGGATGTACTTGCCGAGTTCGCAAAGCGTATTATCTTCCGACGCTTTAGGCGCTTCTTCCTTGACGACGGTCCACTTCATCTTTCGAGACTGCAACTCGTACTCGCGTGCCACGTATTCGAAAGTGAATCTCGCGACTCCTCCGAAAGTTATCTCTTCTTTGTCTATCAAACTCTCCATGTAACGGCGAATCGCGTCTCGACCATCTTTCTCGAATCGGACTCCTAAATGAGTGTATATTAAGTATAAGATGAGCCCGAGCAAAATGTTCTCCTGCATCTCTTTGTAATTGTAAGATGCATCTTTTATCAAATTGGCCTTCGTAAAATAATGATAAATGTAATCTTCCATGAACAAGTTTACGAACTCCGTGATGAACGTTTTATCTAATCGATAATCTTCGTCGATATATGGTGCCAATCTCTTCTCGCGTTCGTAAAGTCCCGCTTCGAAACTCTCTTCGACGAGTCCCTCTTTTTCCCTATTTGCCACATTCCTGACAATTCCCGTAACTATCAAATAGACGTAATTGAACTCGTCGTCCTTATCGAATAAAGCCACTATCGGTAGACTGTACGTCGTCTTCTTCATCCCGTCGACCGAGATAGCCGCGACGAGTCCCCTAAAAATCTCGGCCGTATTCGTATAAGCCTTCTTGTAAAACTCCAACTGTCCGATTAAATCTTCGATAGATGAAGCGCTCGTAAAATTGACATTCTTCAACTTCGCGAACTTGGCGATTTGCTCTTCCTCCGATAGAGTATTGAACTTCCCCGTTCTTACGAGTTCGATGAGCTCGTCGACCGCCTTTTCGCACTCGACATTCGCATTTATGGTCGCCTTTAAATTTCCGCGGAGTTTATTCGAAGCCTTCTTAGACACTTTGAAAGGTTCGCATCCCTTGTCGATGGTCTCCCTGATAGATGCACTCATCGACTCTTTTTCTTTTTCGTACTTAGCGAGTCTATTCAAGATGACGACCAACGCCTCCACGCTATCCTTGCCGTCATCCATCGTCTTAAAATACAGATTCATGAAGTGCCCATATCCACTCTCGCTATATACCGACCCTAAATTGACGAAACTCAAATATAAGGCCATCTTTGCCATGAGAGAATGGAAGACGACATCGTAATCGAACCTTTCGTCCAAATCGTAATCGACGTGCTCGTAATAGAAATCTAAATACTGCTTGTACAAACTCAAAAACTTTTCGGCATCTCCAATTTCGATTTTATATTTATCGTCTATGTACTCGGCCATCTGTTCTTCTAGCTCATAAAGCCTTTTCTCTACTTCGTCCATGAGTTCGTCGCTCGAAGACTTATCTTTCGCATTCATCTTTATGCCCGTGAGCAATGCGTAAGTATAATCGAGTTCTAAGCCGTAACAAGTAAAACAATAAAATGGCAACCCGTACGTGACCCCTTTGAAGCCCTCGATAGAGAGATTGTCGATTAGAGTTTGCACCTTCGCCTGAAGTCTTTCGGTCGACTTTTTCTCGCGAGCAGCTAATTCTCGAACGACTCCTTCCTCATCTCGATTATATTCCCTTGGATTCAAGAGAAAACCATCGAAGCCGCCGGGCATCGTTTTCTCGACAATCTCGAGCCATTCCTCATAATCGGTACCGGTCTTTTGAAATTCTCTAAACTTCTCCTTCAACAACTTACAAATCGCTTTACTCACTTGCATTAAAAACATCTCCCAACGATACCAAATATTATAAAGTTATTATCCAAGAAGTCAAGAAAAAAGGCGTTCATCGAAGACGCCCATTTAAACATTAATACATTTTTTTCTTGAAGCTCTTTCCACTTTCGAGCTCGTTCAATATGAGACTCGTATAATTCCTCGCATTCGGTCTATTTCCAGTAGCTATGTGCCTTTTTAAAGTGGAAATGAACTCCTTGAACTCGGCACTCTTCACGACTTCCCCGACGCGTTTATACTCGTCACCATTCGATTCCATGCCATCTATGACGACGACTGTACCGTCTACTATCGTATAGAAGATTTTGAAATCGCGACCCTTGATGTAAACCGGATACGGTAACTTCCTGTTCATGGCCTTATCTTCGCGCATCATCCCGTCGAATAAAAGTCGAAGACCGATGTATGCTTGGTCATAAAGAGTCCTATCTGAGGCGAGCAAACTCGTAAGTATTCGAGGTAACGAAATGACCTCGCCCGTAGAATCGCTAATATTCGTAGTAAAATAGACGACTCTCGTTTCTTCCTGCGCATTTTCCATTCTCGGTCCGGCGAGTCTTCTCAAGGTATCGAACTGAGAAGCCAATTCCTCTTTGACCATTTCGACTATCAAATCGATGTCCTGAACGACCTCGCGACTATTCTCGTCGTTTTTGGCCATTTCGTACAATTCTTTATCGCCGACATCCTCGCCATACACTTCAGCAAGTTTATCGACATAAGGATCTAACTCGCCCATCAAAGTGTCCACGAGCTTATCGATGTTGGCGATTGCCTTCTCGGAAGCAGCAATGCCGTTCATTGACCCAATAAACATGTCGTAAAGCTCTGCTTCTTCTCTAGAGAATGTGTTACTTCTATATTGGGCGGCTTTTCTGGCGTGACGTTCTTCCTGTACTTGCTCGCAAAGACTTTTCATCTCGTTCGCATAGGCGAGTTTTTCCTTCGTCGTAAGGCAAGATTGCGAAAGCAACTGCTCGAACTTACCCGCTTCACACAACCTCGCGATTCGTCCTCCTTCCATGTAATCGAAAATCGATTCTCTTTCGGTAGACTCCTCGACAGCCTTTTCTGGCTCTTCCTCGACACCGTGGTAAACAATCGACAAAGCCAGGGCATCCAAAGAAGTTAAGACACTGAGGTCGCCGTAGACCAATCGCTGAGTGAACAAACCATCCATCCGGGCCATCACAACTTCCAATTCTTCGCCTTCGTAACCCGAATGTTCGAGCACTTCTCTAAATTCTTTCTCAGCTTTCTCTTCGTCGACCTGAAGAACTTCTTCGTCGTACACTTTTGTCACGTCGCCCTCATCGACCGCCACAAAATTTGTTTGTTTCGAAACTATGTATTCGCTTATCAAAGAAGCGGCTCGTACTATGTCCATCCCTTCGAAAGTACCGATTTTCCGCACGAGATTGCCGAACAAAATGTACTCGTCTCGGTCGGCCATCAGACCGGTTTCACACTTGATGATGTACAAAGCTACCATGGTGATTATATCCACCTTCGTCTTTTCGTAATCGAACTCGCTCGAACGCGTCAATTCTATAGAATGAAAGTAAGCATCCACATAATTTACGAACAATTCTAAGAATTCTTTCTCTTTTTCGATTTTGACGGAATAATCGTCTTCTATTAGAAGGGTCAATTTCTTTTCGTAATCGTACAACTGACTCTCCGTCCCATCGAACAGTTCTCCACTCGTCGGCTTATCTTTCGCATTCTTCTTTATAGCCATCATGATTAACCTAGTAATCGTTCCATCTGAGTCCTGACCGCATAGACAAAGATAAGGGACATTGTAAGATACGGTCTTTATTCCTTCGTTCGTGATGGATTTTAACAAAACGGGAAGTTTTTTATTCTCTGCCCTCGTCAACTTTTCCATGTAGATTAGAGAATACATAATGTCCGTCGGAGTTCGCCCTTCGTCGACTACGAGTTCATATCCCGTTTTTTCACCCAATTCGACCAAAAGTGTCTTCATAATCTCATTAACTGACACCTTCCCTTGCGCTATGTTAGAACAAATGATGTTGTCGGCATCGACTCTACATTCGTCTTTTTCGAAATCCCAAATGGGCACGAATAAATCCGCCGCATAACTACAAGCCATGGAGATTTTTTCATATAATGCCTCGTTCGACTTGATTGCCTTCTTCAACAATCCCCGCAACGCTCTAATCGTATTTTTTTCTAATTCCATATCTGTTTCCCCCTTTTTGAAAAAAGTATCTCGTATTATATCATTTCGTTAGAAAATGTCAAGTCGTCCACGGTTTTAAGCCTTTAATCCGCCTGGTCATTAAAAATCTTCAAAATCCGGTAGACTTTGAAGATTTTTTTCACATTTTAAACTTTTTCTTTTTGCTCGTTTTTCTTTCTTCTAGTTCACTTTTCAGTAAATGAGTATATCCTTTGGCTCTTGGAACCTCACCCGATGATACGCACATTTTGACCTTATCCAAAAACTCGCCAAACTCGCTACTACGGACGACTTTGCCGATGTAAACGTATCCCTCGTCGTTGCCGATGTGACCGTCGACGACGACGATTACCTCGCCCATCAAAGTATAAAATAACTTGTAATCTCCGCCTTTGGCCCACAACCGACAAGGGAGTCCCGTCCCGCGTACCTCGCGGTCCCCAGCCAAGTTTCCACAGAGCAGCTTCTCTAACGCACCATTTGCTTGCTTGTAATGGAGCCCTTTATCGACTCTCAAGCTGACGAGTAACCGAGGTACTTCGATTTTCTCATCGCCGTCCCCATCGATTTCTCGTGTAAAATAGATAATCGGCTTACTCGTGTCTTCGTTTTTTTCATCGCGGCGTGGAAACATAGCTTCCAAAAACTCGAACAATGGCTTCATTTCTTCGACCAGCACGGCCTTATTTTCCTCGTCCTCTTCACCGATCATCATTTCGACGACCGCATCTATATCTTTGACCGTCTGGGTAGTCGCGGGATTCGTTTTGGCCAACTCGTATAACTCCAACTCTCGAGTCGTTAGAATTTTGTTTCTATTTTCATCTATCATCTGTTTGAGTTTCTCTTGAGCCAAGCGTCCCTTTAGATTGCTCATCTGTCTCATGAACTCTTCTTTTCTCAACTCGTCTATTCCCGCTTCATCCAATAACTTGGCGAAAGCTTCTTCTTCCCCGACACGAACGACGCGGCCATTCTCGACCCATCCTTCGAGCAAATCGAATCTCGGCCCGCGGTCTTCTCTGCGATTCGATTCGGCTTGAACTATATTTTTCTTCTCGTCCGGCATTTCACGGCTTTTCAATTTTCTACATGCAACCACCATGGCCAACAATTCCAAACCTTCTGTCGAACAAATAGTCTCGAAAGCTCCATCCGTCTTGAATGCCTCCTCCATTCTCGTTTCTAATTTTTCGGTTTCTTGCGATGTATATTCGAATTGTCCGAGTATATTTGCCAATTCCTCCCTCGCCAAAGTTCGATTCACGGCAAATGCTCCATTCGATACCTCTAAAGATTCGGGACTATCCTCATACTCGACCATCAATTTCTCGCTCCGCTCGACGATATAAGACAACATCGTAGCCACGACTCGGCCAGCCGTCATTCCTTCAAACGAACTCATCTTAACAAAGACGTCCCTGAAAACCATGTACTCGTCATCCTTCAAACGCACATCCAGACGACCGCGCAATATGTACAAAGCCATCATTACGATTATTTGAACTCTAATTCTAGAATAATCGTACTTGTAGGAACATACTTGTTTCAAAGTTTCGTAATATGTATCGATATACTGTAAGAACGTTTCTATAAAATCTTCCATATCTTCTAGTTTTACATAATAATCTTCCCCTATGTACCCGTCGAGACGACGTTCATAGACCATCAGGTCCTTTTCTAAACTGTCGATGAATTCTCCGTTCTCCGGCTTATTCGCAACGTTTATCTTGATACCTTTCGCCACCAAGTATCCGATTGTCCCGTCGCTGTCTTGAACAGATAAGACCACGAACGGAAGACTGTACGTCACGTCTTCGATACTATCGTTCTTCAAAGCAGAAATCAAAGAGACAGATTTCTTATATTCTCCCTCCAATAATTTCTTTTTCTTAAATAACAAATCAAACATCCGCTTCGCATTTCCATCCTCGTCGAATCGATAACCGGTCCGTTCGTTTAAAGTTCTTATGAGTCCTTTGCTGACTTCTCTCGAGATATTTTCGGTGGACTTGCTATCTAATGGCATAAAAGAATCACTCACAAACGAAAAATCCTTTTTATCCCTATTCCAAAACGGCCCAAATAGTTCGACAATATTTTTAAATATATTGTCGAATTCTCTCGTCAATATTTTGTAATCTTTTTGAGTCCTTTTCAAAACATTTCTAAGACCCCTCACGGCACTTTTATTAAAATCTTCCATGACACTTTCCTCTTTTTTGGTTAGTATTATAACAAAGGGCACATTTTTGTCAAGTGCCAGCTGCATCCTGTCAAAGAAAAAACTTACAATGAAAATTGTAGGTTCCCTTTTTCAAAAATGTTCATTTTCTCTTTATTTTCTCGGTATTCTTAAAGTTCAATTTGACAGCTTTCGTAAGCTCTTCTTCTCCAAACTTGGCTATAAATTCGCGCCCAAACTCGTCGACCTTTTCGCCTGCACCTTTTGGCACGGTCATTCCGTACTTCTCGCTCATCTTGTCCATCTCGTTCAAGAAAATGTATCTACTGATAATCGAAGATACGGCCACGCTCACGCATTTATCCTCGGCATGAGGCGTAAAGTCGATATTGGTAACCTTCTCGGGTACATTCGCAATGTGCTCGAAATACTTGGACACCAAAGCGAACTGGTCGACTACTATGTAATCGTACTCGAACTTTTCCTTCTTCAGTATTGCATTCAATACTTTGTTATGGAGAATGGCTTTTACTTTGTTCATGTTCGTGATACCAGCTCGATTGTATTCTTCCGGCGATAAAGTATAAGTTACATAAGGGATGAACTTGACGAGCTTTGGTGCTATTTCCAAAATCTTCGAATCGTCCAACTTTTTCGAATCGCGCACTCCCAAAGCTTCGACTTTTTTTATGTTCTCTTCGCTCACGAATGACGCGGTCACGACTATCGGACCAAAATAATCTCCCGTCCCGACCTCGTCGGACCCGACCGTACTCGCATACTTGTAAGTGATGTCGTTCAACTGTTCTTTCTTTTTCTTATCCTTATCTTCTTTTGCCTTGAGCTCTTTATCGATGTCCCTCTTGTTCAAAAACATCTCTCTATCTCTCCAAAGAGCATAATCGATATCCGCGCCCACTCCTTGAAACATGATTTTTCCCGACTCGTATAAAGTCACGACTGTTCCACAATCTTCGCTTTGAAAAACCGAATAAGGTGGATGAACAGCTTTGGCTGTATCCTTGTAATGGTCTATTATCTCTTGTTTGAGATTGTTGCTTATTTTATATACTATAATCATAGTTTCACCTCGAGTGCTATCATTTTACCATACAAAAAGAAAAAAGTAAAACGGGCTTTTTCATATGTTTGAACACTTTTCCTAGACTTCCACCCAGACACCAGTTCGACGTAGGCATACATTATCACTGGGAGGAATATTTTATGTTATTTGATAAAAACGGTTTTTATCTACTCGATTCGCCTGACAAAAACTACGATTTTGCACTCGACATCATGACCGGTTCGCTCGATAGACCCAAATTGTACAATCCGACGGAAGGTTTAGAAAAAGGGAATATGTTTCCCGACCTTTATGACCCATACAAAAATTATATGCCAGGCAAATTGAAACCTAAAAACGAAAGAACAAAAAAACTTATCGAAATTCAAAAACTGGAATTCGCGGTCGCCGACTTGAATCTTTACTTAGATTTGTGTCCAGACGACTTATACGCTTATAAGATGTTTAAGACGTACGTAATGGAATGTAAAAAGAAGAAAGATGAATTCACGAAAATTTACGGTCCACTCGTTCTCGACGAACTCACGGATGAGTACGAATGGTCGAAAGGCGTTTGGCCTTGGGAAGAGGGGGTAATGTAGATGTATAAGTATACGAAAATGCTTCCTTATCCTGTAGATATCAAGAAGAAAGATCTCAGGATGGCGAAATATATCATCACTCAACTTGGTGGATATGCCGGCGAATTGGGCGCGGCTCTTCGTTACTTCAGTCAAAAGTTCACTATGCCAGATGACAAAGGAAGAGCCCTACTTAACGACATCTCTACCGAAGAATTTGGACATGCCGAAATGATTTCTACGATGGTTCACATGCTTACGAAAGATGCGACTTTAAAAGAAATGCAAGACGCCGGTCTCGAAAGCATGTATGCGGAACATGGCAAAGGAATCTATCCGACAGATTCTAATGGAGTTCCGTTCTCCGCGATGACTTTCGCATCGACGGGAGATCCTATAGTAGATTTGTCTGAAGATATGGCTGCCGAAGAAAAGGCTCGCGCTGCTTATGAGAGATTAATCGACTTGGCTGACGATCCTGACGTCATCGAACCCCTGCTATTCTTAAGACAAAGAGAAGTCGTCCATTTCAACCGATTCAAAGAATTGTACGATTACTACAAGAAAACTCAAAAGAAAAATTGATGTAAACCGAATAAAGGTAAAATGTCCTTTTGGATACTATTACCTTTTTTTCGTTTATTTATTTGCTTAATTATAACATCATAGCGATGTTTTTGATTTTTTCAAGTGGCATTTTTGTATACTTGTGAACC
The DNA here is from genome assembly GCA_964472425.1 of uncultured Muribaculaceae bacterium. Lineage (GTDB taxonomy): Bacteria > Bacillota_I > Bacilli_A > RF39 > UBA660 > RUG11867. Next base: position 9,430 of record CAYYLF010000060.1, read on the forward strand.
ATTTCTTCAGATAATCCATCTTTTAGCATGTTGGTCGCAGTAGTTTCAAGACCTTTTTCTAATCCAATCTTCTCGCCTTCATCGAGGCCCCATTGGATGTTCGCCTTCATCCTCGTATTTCCCTTGTTGTATTGGTCCATGAGG
>CAYYLF010000061.1:0-9462 GCA_964472425.1 uncultured Muribaculaceae bacterium
TTACGACCGACACATCGAACAACGAGATAACATACGACTATGTGAGAAACCAATACACTTTGACCATCAATCCGAATGGGGGAAGTTATGGAGGTAAAACTACCAACACGACTGTGAATGTATACTATGGAGCGACATACACTTTGAGTACCCCGACCAAGACGGGATACAACTACAGTTGGAGCAAGGCGAGTGGAGCAGGGTCTCTATCGGGTTCCAAATACACGATGGGCGCGGGAGCCGCGACCGTGAAAGCGAACTGGACAGCCAAGACCTTCAGTGTGACTTTCAATGCAAATGGCGGGACCACTCCGACCGCGAGTAAAACAGTCGCCTACGACTCGACCTATGGAGAGTTACCGACTCCAACCTACGATGGGTACGAATTCTTGGGATGGTTCACTGCCCAAGAAGGTGGGAACCAAATACTATCTACCACCAAAGTAGTTTTGAGCAGCAATCAAACTTTATTTGCTCATTGGAAACAAAGTATTATAGTATTAAGCAATGGATTAATTGCTAATGCTGAGAATACTATTTATGACAACGGAAATAAAAAAGAAATGTTTACATTTAACCATCCAGAAGCAGAACAAACAGCTGGGTGGAGTGAAGAAGAAAGAAGAGATTACAGATATATAGGAAATGAACCAAATAACTATATAACATTCAATGACGAAACTTGGAGAATAATTGGTTTATTTACTGTTGAAGATGAGAACGGTAAAAAAGAGCAATTAATGAAGATAATGAGAGAACAAAATATAGGTGATATTCTTTGGCATTCGAGTATAAGTACAAACTGGCCATCGACTACTTTATACACGGTATTAAATGATAACTATTATAATAAAACAAGTTTTTCTGATTATAATGGAAACACAATTAATTTGGGTTTAAATTCTACTGCTCGAGCTCAAGTTGCAAAAGTAAAATGGTATTTAGGCGAGTTCAGTAAAATTGATGGTATAGGGGGTACAGAGTGTTATAATTTTGAAAGAGGTACAGAAACATGTGTAACAACAAGAAAATGTAGTGGAGAAACAAGAACAACAAATATAATTCAAAATATAGGATTGATGTATCCAAGCGATTTTGTTTTTACATTCGCCAACGGAGTTGATGAAACTTGTTTTACTGCTAATTCTAGTTGTCAAAGTCGTGATAAAAGTTGGATATATTATTCAGATTCTAAAAATAATTGGACACAAAATGTAATTTCGGACCGATATTCGGCGATAAATATGCGAACTTGGGGTTATCTAAGTTCTAGTAACGTTAATTGGGATGGCAATTATGTTAGACCCACAGTCTATCTCAAATCTTCAGTTAAAATAACTTCCGGAGATGGTTCTTCCGGTAATCCATACAAGATTAGTTAAAACAAACGATTACTTTCCTTTTTAGGGAGGTAATTTTTTTGAGCACAATTTTATAAGTGACCCTCGAGCAAGTTTTTCTTGCGTACAAGAACTATGTTATGATAGACTATACGAGGGGAAAAATTATATAGAAATGTAGGATAAGATGATGAAAATAGAATTTTTAAGTGATGCTGAGGTGATGGATTTATCACCAAAAAAGAAAATTGAATTTTATGAAAGATTAAAAGTTCACTGCTTCGACGTCAAAAAGAAGATGAGAAAAGGAACCGTGCTCGCGCGAGACTTCGTATGCGCTGTTTATCCGCCGATAGTGCGTCGATACGACTATCGAATCGAAGGAAAAGAAAATATTCCGGAGAATGGGAAAGCCTTGTTCATGTGCAATCATTCTAATTCGCATGACTTCTTTACACCTTTAGAGGTGCTTAGAAGTTTAGGATTGGAGTCTACCGTGTTCGCGGCGAGCGACGATTTGGATATAGGAACGAGAGGAATATTTGCCGCGTGTAATGCCGTATTAGCAGACAGACGCGATAAGCAATCGACGAACGATGGAATATTCAAGTTTTGTTCTAAGATGCTAGGCCGAGATGGTGTCCCAGGTTGGATGTACGGCGAGGCGACTTGGAATATGCACCCTTATAGGGCTATGCAAAATCTCAAACGCGGAGGTGTTTTGATGGCCGCGATTACAGGATTGCCAATTATACCAACTATCATCGAATACGTCGAAAAGGATGAGATTTTGGAACACGAAAGTGAACTTTATAAGGAATGCGTAGTGAAGTTTGGATATCCGTTCTATGTCGATAGAAATCTGAGTTTAATCTCTCAGACTCTCGAATTACAGAGAATAATGGAGACTCTCAGAATACGATTGAAGGCGTCTATGAACACGGCCAAGTATAGTTTGAGAGATGTCGACACCAATATCTACTTGAATCACACATACCTAAAAAAATTCGATGGATTCGGGTATACATACGATTCAGCTTCAGAGCAACGGTTCTTGTTCTCTAAAGATGGTCATCTGGTCGACAACGAGTATAAATTAAGCGACAAAGGTATATTGGTACCTGGAGCAACTTCGAAAGAAGAGGGAAAAAGGTTTTTACCGAAGAGAAAAGGCTAAAAGCCAACTTTTTTTGAAATAGCGCAATTGACTTCCAAAGCGACTTTCTGTATAATACTTTTGGAGATTTTTAAAAGTGCTAAAATTTAAAATTTGCAAGAAAGAGGGTATTATAAATGCTTTTAAGTCCAAAAAAATTAGATACGATGCCAGTCGAGGAGAGGTTAGAATATTTTCGAAATCTCAGGGATATATGTACTGGTATTAAATACAAAAAAAGGGGGAATGCCGTGTATAGGAAGCTCGTCACGACTCTCGCTCCTAATATAAGAAATTACGACTTTGAAATAGTAGGAGAAGAGAATATTCCGCTCAATGGAAAAGCGATATTCGCGTGTAATCATTCGAATGCTCACGATTTTTTCACTTTGCAAGAGGCATTCAAACGTGCCGGCGTTCCAATCACTTTCCTCGCTTCAAATGAAGATTTAAGCCCAATTATCTTGAACATATTCGAAGGATGTGGAGCCATTTTGATGGATAGAAGTGATAAAAATTCCGCAGAGAAGGCTTTACTAGATTTTGCTTCTAGCATTCATTGGGGTGGTTCTGGGGTCATTTTCCCTGAGAGTACGTGGAATATGCATCCCACTAGACCTATGCAACCAGTCAAGGCTGGGCTGACGATGGTTGCCACAATTACGAAAGTGCCCATCATTCCAACTATTTTCGAGTACGTCGAGAGTTCTAGAACTTGTACGAAGGAAAGCGAGCTCTATACGAAGGTCGTCGTGAGGTTCGGTGCGCCTATATATATATCGATGGACGACAAATTGATTTCTCAGACGGACGAAGTTCAAAGGGCAATGGAGAGTACGAGACGAGCCGGATGGAAGAATCTGAAAATTGCGCGTGAAAGTCTCGACGACGTGAATCCATATGTATACACGAACCACACTTATTTAAAGAAATTTGGTTCGGCTGGTGCGGAGTTCGATTCGAATAGGGAAATGAAGTATCTATTGGAAAAAGAGGGAGTGCCCGTCGAAAACGAGTATACACTCACAGAAGACGGACTGTTCGTTCCGGGCATCATCAAAAAAGAAGATGAAAAACGTTTTGTCAAAAGGATGTAATCATAGATATGTGAGATTGAGCGACATATAGTTTGCTTAATCTTTTTATTTTTGTTATAATTTTTATAGTAGAGTAGGCGATGTAATATGACAAATTTGTATTTTCCGATATGTGGACTTTTTTGTATAGTGTTAATCGTGATTTTATTCTTTTCAAAGAAACGCGTCGAATCGATTGAGACGAAAATATACGGAGTCATGATTCTTTCGAGTCTCGTGGATATGCTCATAGGAATTTCTATTCTTTTAATCGCATATTTGACCGATTACACTGAGATGATTCAGTTCGTTCTTAAGTTATTAAATAAAATCGACCTCATTCATTACGTGGTTTGGCCTTCGATGTTATTTTTATATATTTATTACATTACTTATAAGAACGAAGAGAAGTTCAAAAAGATTTGGAAGCGAGTGCTCGCTCTCGATGGTTGTTTTATTCTTTTGGAGTTGTTAGTACCTGTGACTCTCATAAATGTGGACGGAATGATGGGTGTCGATGGCGCAAGTACGATGGTCGTGTATACTTCGACGTTCGGATACTTGTTGGCCACTATGATTATAATGGCTCTTAACGTAAAAAAAGTATTTACGAAGAAGTATTATCCCATTTTGGTTTTCGTTCTTTTGATGGTCGTCGCCTTAGTGGTGAGAGCGGTAAATCCCACTTTGATAATCATTCCGACTATCTTAGTATATATAGATTTAATTATGTACAATACGATAGAGAATCCGGACATGAAAATGATAGAAGAGTTGAACCTAGCGAGGGAGCAAGCCGAAAAAGCGAATAGGGCCAAGACGGAGTTTTTGTCGAATATGTCGCACGAGATTAGGACGCCTTTGAATGCAATTATGGGGTTCTCGCAGAGTTTAATCGCGAACGAGACCGACGAGCGAAATAAGGAGGCATTCAAGTGTATAATAGACGCGAGTTCGAATTTGCTCGAATTGGTAAACGGAATACTCGACATATCGAAAATCGAGGCGAACAAGATAGAGATAGTGAACAAAGAGTACAAGATGGAAGAAGTTTTGGAACATTTGGTAAATCTTTCTAAAGCGAGGTTAGGCGATAAGCCTATCGAGTTTAGAACCAGTTTCGACGAGTCTATACCAAAGTATTTATACGGAGACGCGTCGCGAATAAAGCAGATTTGCATAAACTTGCTCACGAATTCGATAAAGTATACGAATGAAGGTTTCATCGAGTTCAAAGTCGATTCGGTGCGGTCACAAGATGTGTGTCGGTTGATAATTTCGGTCGAAGATTCGGGAATAGGAATAAAGAACGGGGATATAGATAAATTATTCGACAAGTTTTCGCGATTGGATTTGGAGAAGAACATCTCCATTGAAGGTTCCGGTTTGGGTCTTGCGATTACGAAGAGGTTAGTCGAGATGATGGGCGGAAAGATAGTGGTTCAAAGCGAATACGGAAAGGGTTCGAAGTTCACGGTCGCGATAGACCAAAAAATAGTGGATGTGCCATCGAAGGAAGAGACGGATGTATTACCTCTTTTGAAGTACGAATTTCCAGGAAAGAAAGTGCTCGTCGTAGATGACAACAAGTTGAATTTGAAAGTCGCGGAGAGAGTCTTGGAACCGTTTAAAGTGACGGTCGTGACGGCAGGAAGTGGCGACGAAGGAATAGCAAAGATAATCGAAGACAACAGTTACGATTTAGTTTTGATGGACGACATGATGCCGGGAAAGACGGGAACGGATACTTTGAAAGAAATAAGGGAATATTTGGAAGACTACAAAACTCCAACTGTAGCTTTGACGGCGAATGCAATAAACGGCATGAGAGAGAAATATTTAAGTGCGGGTTTCGATGAGTATTTGGCCAAACCGATAGAAAAGCCGGAGCTAGAGAAGATACTCAACAAGTTTTTGAAATAGAGACTTTTATTTGGTTTATAAAAATCGTCAGAGTGTGACGGTTTTTCTTATGAGTGAATAATTTACGAACTTTTGTCAAATTTTTGGAAGGAATTTCGTTGGCATAGGGTAGTTTAGAAAGTATAATTTTGATTATGGAGAGGTCCTTAAGTACTTGAGCCTCTTCAGTCAAAAATGCTTTTTCGGCAAAACTTCTTTTTTGAGCGTTTTTGTTACCAAATTTTCATTTTTGTACGGTTTTTTCGCTTTTGGCGAGAAAAAATGAGAAAATTCAGAAAAACCCGGTAATATGTAAGTAGAGGGAGATGTTCGATTTTCCTTCAAAATTACATAGAAACGGAGGTGAAAAAAACCGCGATGAAATTCAAACTGAAAGAGAAATATGGAAAGTTCAAAACGAGTTTAGACGAATGCGAAGTGGTTTATGAGGACTGTGTACCAATCAAACTCGTCAAAGATGGAGATTATGCTTTCGAGGACTTGCCGCCTTTGGCGAACGATGCAGTGTTCAAGAAGATGCTCACGGACCCGGGGAACGAAAAGTTCGCTTGTCGGTTCATCAATTCTCTTTTCGATATCGATTTAGAATATTTGAAAAAGAATCTGAAGGTGATGAGAAACGAGTTGTATTTACCAGAGTTCAAGAGTAAACAGAGGACGGCAGATTTTCTCGCTCAGATAGGAGATACTTATTTCTTATTCGAGATGAACAATACGCCGAAGGTGAAAAGGAATGCTCTATTTGCTCACAGGTTGTTTGCCCAGAACGATGTGGGAAAGAAAGAGACGGTGTTCAACAATGTCGCTCTTGTGAGTTTCAACAACTATCTCGTGAAGGGGAAAGACAAAACTTTGTACATTTACGAGGACACGGATGGAAATGATGAGCGAACGGATATCGTATACGTCGACGTGTATCTTCCGAACATAGTTCGGAAGTTCGAGAAGTCGGGTGTAGAGGTTTTGAACGAGGCTGAGAGAAACTACTTAGGTGCCTTCATAGCGAAAGAGCATGAGGCAAGACTACTTACGAAGGGAGATGATGTCATGACAGAAATGGTAGATTGTTTTAGCCTTTTGAGAGACGAGAGAAATGCAGTATATGCTTACGAACAAGAAGACGACATGTTGGTCGCCTACAGAGAACGCGGCCGATATATGGGTCGCAAGGAAGGCCAAGAAGAGGGAGTGAGCATGGGTATAGAAATCGGACGCGAATGCGGCCGAGAAGAAAACCAGGTCGAGACGGCCATCAATATGCTCAAGGAAGATATACCGACAGATGTCGTCCATAGATGCACAGGATTGCCTATAGAGAAAATTCAAAGTTTTATGGATGTTTTAAAAGATTCAAACGAGTGAGATAGAAATCAAAAACGTCTCGATTATCTAAGAAAAAGATTCTGACGGTTATCAAATTCACGATAGTTGGCCGGAAGACCCTTTTTCTTTTTCTTTTGGTATGTTATAATGGTGGTTATAAAGGGTATGGAATAGGTGATAGTATGGTAAGCAAGTTCATAATCTTGGCTATAGTCGGTTCGGTCGTGCTCAATTTGTGGTACCGTTTGGGAAGGGATAAAAATGAGAAAGAGATAGGAATTTTTTCTTCTATCTTGGGGTTAAACATTCTCGGAGTAATCTTGGAGTTCGCGTTTGTGACTATGAACAGGACGAGTTTGAACATAGTACTCGTATCCGTGCTTACTAGATTTTATCATCTGTATTTGGTACTCATGGCTCTTTTGTTTACGGTTCATCTTTTTACATTGTGCTATAGGCACGGGGACGAGAAGACCATCAAATACTATAGGAAAATCAAAAAATTATCCTATTACGTTTTTTATGTTTTGGGCGTCGTGATGATATTCATCCCTTTAAAGTTTTATCCGGACGGAACGGTGAGCGGTTCGGCAGTCGATTTAGTCTACCTCTATACCGCCGTGTGTATGTTCTCATGGCTCATTACAGATGTAAAGAACATGAGGACTTTGAATCAAAAGAAGTTCGTTCCGTATGTGCTTTATATACTGGCGTTCGTAGCTATGATATTCGTCGAGAAGATTCATCCGGATATTTCTTTGATGGCCTCCGTTCAAACGATTATTCTCTTCATAATGATTTTGGTGGAAAAAGAGAAAAAAGTGCCACGAGAGAGAGCTGTCGCGGGTATACCGGAGGTAATAAAGGAAATCGAGTTGCCGAAAAGTAATGATGTCGATGTAAATTGTGAAGAACCTGTCTTGGGCGTTTGGGAGGAGAAGCAGTCGAGCGATGAGGAATTCGATTATTTGAGTTCTCTACGCGAGATGAGCGAATTTTCGCTAGGACTGCTCGAACGAGATGATGCGACTATGCTCAAAAGGGGAGTACGTCATTTGGCTCTGGCAACTATGGATTTAGTCCAAGACGCGACCGATTACGAAGTCTCAAAGGATATGAAAGTGGGCAAAGTGGTTTTCAATGAAAGAGAATACGAACCGAGAGCGTTGTTCGACGAAGCGGTTTTGGCTACGAAGGCGCGGATTGGCGATGAGCTCATTCGATTCAAAGTTACTATGGACGACGAGATGCCGGGCGTGCTCGTAGGTGATGCGAGTCGTGTCAAAGAAGTAATATGGAAACTGCTCATCGATGCTTGTAAGTACACGAAGCAGGGCACTATCGAGCTCAAAGTAGATGCTATCGTAAGAGGCCTTCTTTGCAAATTGATCGTTACGGTGGAGGATACGGGAATCGGTATAAGAGAAGACGATATACCTGAGTTATTCGAAGATAAGAGAGAACTCGCAGTGACCAAACGGTTGGTCGAGGAGATGAACGGTCGTTTCGTCGTTCAAAGTGAGTATGGCAAGGGAACCCGAATCACGGTGTCTTTGGAACAAAAACTAGGTAATTTGGCGAGTCAAGAAAGAAGGGATTTCGCCGGCAAAATCGTCGCCATCATAAGCGACAAGAGAATCACTTTAGAACTTGTCAAAAAAAGGTTGGAGTCTTATAATATAGATGTGAGAGTCGCGAACGACGCGGAGGAAGCGAGAAAAGTGCTCGCGAATAACGAATGTAGTTTGGCTCTCGTGGAGGCGAACATGAAAAAGGAAGTGTCCGGTTTTTCCAACATTCCAATCGCCCTTTTGGGAAAAAGCGCTGAAGACGGGGGCGAAGTTCTAGTTAAACCGGTCTCGGATAGAGAACTCGCCTCAATTTTAGATAAATATTTGTAAGAGAGGTGTTTCTAAATGAAAGATGTAAACGTTTTAATCGAGAATGGAGTAGATGTCAAGAAGAGCTTGGAGCTCTTCGGCGACATGAATACGTACGATACCATGCTCGAAGATTTTTTGAAAGAAGTAGACGGCAAGGTGAACAATGCGAAGCGGTATTTGGATATGTCCGACATGGCGAATTATGCCATAATCGTCCATTCGCTCAAGAGCGATTGTCGTTATTTCGGGATAAACAAGTTGGCCGATATGTTTTATGACCACGAGTTGGCTGGCAAGCGAAACGACATTTTCTATGTTCGCGAGAATTTCGAAGCTTTGATGAACGAGACGAAGAGAGTCTTGAACGTGCTCAAGAGATACATGGGCGTATTGGTGGACGACGAACCGCCTGTGGCGCTCAGCCAAGAGATTCGTCCGGCGAGTTCTTCCGAAGAGTCCATTATAGTCGTCGACGATTCGAACATTATCCGAAACTTCATTCAAAAGATTTTCGATGGCAAGTACAAAGTAATCGCCGTGAACGACGGTCAAGAAGCCATCGGTACGATAGATAACATGCCTAAAGATAAAATCATGTGCATTTTCTTGGATTTGAACATGCCTGGAGTGGACGGTTTTCAAGTGTTAGACCATTTTAAGTCGACCGGTTTGTTCGAACAAGTTCCAGTTTCGATAATATCCGGTTCGGGTGACGCGGATACGGTCGCGAAGGTTTTCTCTTATCCGATAGTAGATATGCT
>CAYYLF010000062.1:0-9083 GCA_964472425.1 uncultured Muribaculaceae bacterium
CGAAAGGAGATGAATTGGCAATGAGTTTTATAGATGATTTGAAGAGTTTAAAGAAGAATGGAAGATTGATGAACCGGATGAGAAAGTATGACGGGACAATAGTCGCGAATTACGAGGCTGGTGAGGAAGCCGGTCTCGAAAAAGGAAGAGAAGAAGGCCGAGAAGAAGCCAACATCGAAAATGCGACCAATATGTTGAAAGAAGGATTATCAGAAGAGATAGTTCAAAAGTGTACTAAACTTCCATTAGAAAAGATTAAGAACATTGCGATGATGCTCTAAAGTACAAAATAAGAACTGATTGAGACAATCTTGCCTCGCACTGTTGCAAAAACGCTTTTTTGGCGTTTTTCTTTTTTCGACAAAAACCGAACATATGTCCAACGAATTTCGACGTTTTCGCAAAAAAAATGAGAAAAATCGAAAAAACCCGGTAATATGTAAGTAGAGGGAGGTGAAAAAATTATGGACTATTTTGAAGACATCTTAGAGTTGGTCAAAAAGCACATTGTCTCGATATGCTCGGTCATTTTTGGAGTCGTTTGCCTAACCGCGAGCCTCATCTACGTGAACATATTTCTCGAGCCTTGCGAAGAATGTGAAATATGCACGGACTCTTCTGATGACGAAAAACTAGCTGCCGTCGTCGAAGAGGCGCCGAGAATGCTTTCGGTAGACGTCAAAGGCGCAGTCAAAAAAGCCGGCGTATACGAACTCGTTAACGGATCTAACATCCAAGACGCCATACTCGCAGCCGGTGGACTGAACGCCAAAGGTGTCACGACGAACATCAATCTATCCAAAAAAGTGACAGATGAAATGGTCGTATACGTATTTACCCAAGACGAACTTAAAAAACGCGAGTCCGCGAACGAAGTCGTATGCGAAATACCTAAATGCGAGTGCGAAACCGTGACCGTAAATGATTGCCCACCGGTAAATGCGCCCACGACCAAGCCTGTGACCGACGACAAAAAAACTGACGAGTTGCCGAGCCAAACGGCCTTAGTCTCCATCAACAAGGCTACCGTCGAAGAACTCACGACACTAGACGGCATAGGCGAATCCAAGGCGAAGACAATCGTCGAGTATAGAGAAAAAAATGGCCCGTTCACTGCTATCGAAGATATTCAAAAAGTAAGTGGCATAGGCGCGGCTCTATACGAAAAAATCAAAGACAAATTGACATTATAGGAGGTTTTAAAAATGAGAACAACACGTACAAAGGATATAAGGGACATGAGAATGAATTTGGGGAAATTCCTGCACGAATACTACAAAAAATTCGGAGAAGAAAACTACGAAAAGTTTCTAGAAAAACTCGGTCCATCCCTGGTCGACCAGTATGGTGAGGCTTTTTCTAGTGAGAATATGCGCATCATGGAAGCCGAATTCGTCACCTTTTCTTCCGTTTTGAAAGACAAAAAGAAAGATGAAAGCGCATCTCGGGACGTTACTTCAGTCTAATCTGTTATACATCGTCCTCGGTCTAATCGCGTGTCTTTATCTGCTCATCTCGTTTACGACGACGAGAACATCGATATACGACGAAGAAGACACAATCTTTCGAGGCCACATCGCCAATCGCGTCGTGAGCGAAAATAAAATCGCGCTCACCCTGGACGCGGAAGAAGATTTGATTTGCAACTTCTATAGTGACGACGAAGTTGAATTGGCGACCCTTTGGGATGAAACGCCCTTGGGAGCCGAAGTCACCATCGAAGGCAAACTGAACACACCTAGTAATAACACTATACCAAACACATTCAACTACAAAGATTATCTCTACGACAAAGGCATCTTCTACACCTGTACGATAACCGAAATAAAAGTCGAACACCTTTCCAAGAATCCCTTTTACATCATCAAAAATGCCGTCGTCGGCCGCATCATGACCTACGGAATAAAGGACTATCTATATACGATGATAATAGGGGATAAGTCCCTCTTAGACGACGAGACTATGGCTCAATACAGAGCTAACGGAGTGACCCATCTTTTTGCTATCTCGGGCATGCACGTCGGGCTCTTTGCCGCCATCATAGGAGCCATTCTCAAAAAATGCAAGATGAAAGAGCAAACTGCAAATATGATTGTCGTCCTCTTCATCTGGTTTTATGCTTTTTTAGCTGGATTCGGCGCGAGCATCATTCGCGCGGCTCTCTTGTTTACCTACATAGCTTTAGATAAACTATTAGACCTCAAAGTGAGCAAACTGAAGATACTCTTCCTCGTTTTCTTCACGGTCGTATTCACGGATTATCGCATCATTTGTGACATAGGCTTCATCTATTCGTTTGTGACGACTTTTGGACTCGTATATGCGAGCAAAACGATAGAAAAACACAAGATATTAGGAACCAGTCTCGTAGCGAGTCTCGCGAGTCTGCCGATTACGATAGAAAACTTCTATAAATTCAACCTTGCAAGTATAATTTTCAACGTCGTATTCGTTCCTCTCGTATCCGCCGTCATCTATCCGCTTTGTCTTCTAACGTTCTTCCTAAGATGGTTAGAACCCGTGACGACTCTCGCTATTCGAGGATTAGAACTTTTGAATTCCTTGTGCGCATCCTTCGATGCTTTCGTATTCACGATACCCGCACTCGGTCTCGGTTTAATTATAATCTACTATGCGATATTCCTGTTGGGTATGAGAAAGAACCTCTACAAAGTGAGCTTTCTTCTGCTCGCGCTCGTCTTCCTAAACAAGACTCGCCCTTACTTGGATACGAACGCACACGTCGAATTTTTAGACGTCGGTCAAGGCGATTCGACTCTCATAAGGGATGCTCACAATCGCGAAGTAATACTCATCGATACGGGCGGTCAAGTAGGAAAGACTTCATCCGATTACTACGTCTCGGACAATACGATTACTTACCTCAATTCTCTAGGCATAGACAAAATAGACTACCTCATCTTGACCCATGGAGATGCTGACCATTTGGGTGATGCCATTCATCTCATGAGCAAAATAAAAGTCGAAAACGTCATCTTGAATGAGGGAGAATACAATGCTAAAGAAAAGGAAATCTTGAAGTCCGGGGTGAACGCAATAGACCACTACGACGGACGACTTCGACTTACATCCTTAAACGACCATGACTGGCAAGACGAAAATGCGAATAGCATAGTACTCCATCTGAAACTCGAGGGGCGCGAATTTCTCTTCATGGGAGATGCCCCCAAAGAAGTCGAAAATTACATAACGAAAAAATATAAACTGCGCGCCGACTTCGTCAAACTCGGCCATCACGGTTCGTCAACTTCGAGTGGAGAAGACTTCCTGAAAAGCGTAAAACCCGAAGTTGCAATTATCTCTTCGGGTCGCAAAAACAGATACAATCACCCGAGTCCAGAGACTATAGACACCTTACATAAGCTCCTCATCGACTACTACGACACTCAAGATTCGGGTACCATAACTCTATCGCTAAAACAGGGAAGAGTCACGACGAGCACCTATCCGCCATAAAATATAGTAACCACTACTAGAAGTGTTTCATATAGAGATAATTATCGAGACGTATCCCTTGCGATAGGGATGCGTTTTATGTTATAGTTATATCGGAAACATGGTGATAATATGAACTATTTGATATACGGGAGCAGTTTTAGACTAGTCGATGTCGAAGTGAAGAAAATACTAAACGGTCGAACCTCGAATGCCTATTCCCTCGAAGAAGTGAGTCTCAAAGAGATACTCGACGACCTCGGATACGACTCGATGTTCCAAGAAGAAAAAGTTCTCATCCTGCGCGACTTCGAAACCTTAAACGTGAGCAAAGAAAAAGCCGACAAGACCTTGGCTAGCCTCGAATCTTACCTCGATGCCCCGAATGCCAATACGACCCTCATCTTTACGAGCAAAGAAAAAATATCTGCTTCGCGCGGAGTTCTCAAAAACATCGTCTCGAAACTCGAAGTAATCGAGACGCCCATCATCACGAAGCCCTACGAACTGCCCAAAATCTTCGGCGAAGTGATAAGAAAAAGCGGCTACAACATAGCCCCCAACACTTTAGATTCCTTCTGTGAAAAATGTGCCTCGAACTACGACATAGCCGCCTCCGAATTCGAAAAACTTCGAAAAATTAAAGGGCGCGACACCCGCATCACGGACGCGGACATCGACGAGCATGTCTCGAATTACAACATGACCGACTCCTTTGGGTTCAAAGATGCCGTCATCAATATGAACATCCCTAAAGCTACGAAGATGCTCGACGACCTTGAAACATCTAAAATGGAATTGGTGCCGTTGGTCGTCATGCTCGCAAAAGAATACATTGCCCTTTATAACATCAAACTCTTGGCCTCTAAAAAAATGACGAACGACCAAATCGGCAATGAGATGGGCGGAATGCATCCGTACCGAGTAAAATTGCTAAGAGACGTCTCCAACAAATACACACCAGAAAAACTCGAGAGCCTCATCTTGTACCTTTGCAACCTCGATAAACGCCTCATAAGCGAAGACAATCTGGGCTACGACGAACTCAGAAAATTCATCCTCGAGCTGTGATTCACAAATAATTTATGAGAAATATCAAATAATGTTTCAAAACTCGCGTGAACTATGTTATAATTATATAGAATAAAGAGGAGTAGAGCAGTACTTTCTCCTTACGACCAGAAGGGAGAGTTTTATGAACGACCAAAACGTACCACCGGTTGCGCCCGCGCAGCCCCAAGAAAAAAAAGACATATATTCTCAGATGAAGGCTAATCAACAGAAAGCCCCCATCAAAAAGAAAAAAGACAAGATAAATGCCAAACAAAAACAGAAACTCGACGCGGAGAGAGCCGAACTCATCAAGATGATGAATGCTGGCCAAGAAAAGAGATACGAAAAACCTCAAACCTTCCGCTACAAAGCGCTTTCTCCGGAAGGCAAAATCGAAACGAATACCTTCGTAGGCGTCTCTCAGCTCGACATCTACACCTTCCTGACGGGCGAAGGCTACACCGTCTACACGATTGAAACTTCGAACTGGATAAACTTCATCTATGGTGGCCACTCGAACAACTTGTATAGAAAGATGAGCACCAAAAACCTCATTTTCTTCATAACCCAGTTGGGTACCTACATCAAAGCGGGAATAACCCTGACCGAGGCGATGAGAATACTCTCGAAACAGTTGAAGAAAGACAAAAACCAGCACAAAATTACTCAGTCGATAGTCTACTACTTGACGATGGGCGAATCCTTCAGCAGTGCGCTCGCTCATCAAACGGGAGCTTTTCCTCAACTCGTCATCAACATGATACGGGCCGCCGAGGCCGCGGGTAATCTAGATGAGACTTTGGATGACCTCGGAAACTACTACGAAGAAATAAATGCTACTCAGAAGCAAATGATAAGTGCCATCTCGTATCCGGCCCTTGTTGGAGCTTTCTCGATAGTCATCATAGTCTTCATAATGTTGAAAATTGTCCCTCAGTTCGTCGGAATATACAACCAAGCGGGCGCCGAACTGAATCCGCTCACACTGTTCGTCATCAATACGAGCACCTTCTTGAATAAAAACATCGGCATAATCGTCATTCTCTTAGTCGCGGCCATCGCCATCATAGTCATGGCCTACAAGAACATCAAAGAATTTCGACGGCAACTTCAGATAATAGCCATGCGTATACCAGTTTTCGGCAAGATAATCATCTATAACGAATTGACCATTTTTACCAAAACCTTCGCATCCCTCCTCAAAAACGACGTCTACATCACGGACAGTATCGAAATTTTGAGTAAGATTACGAACAACGAAGTATACAAAGAAATAATGCTAAATACGATTTCGAACATCACCAAAGGCGAGAAAATTTCGGAATCATTCAAAGACCAATGGGCCGTCCCGGATATTGCCTACTATATGATAGTCACAGGCGAAAACACAGGTCAGCTTGCCGACATGATGGCCAAAGTAAGTAAATACTATCAAGAACAACACAAGGCGATAGTAAACTCCTTGAAAGCCATGATTGAGCCATTGCTCATCATCTTCCTAGCCGTCGTCGTCGGAGGAGTTCTGATTGCCGTCGTCATCCCGATGTTCAATCTCTACAACCAGATTTCGTAAGGTGAACCCATGTATATGTACATCCTAGTTTTCATCTTCGGCACGGTCTTTGCCTCGTTCATCCATCTATATGCGACGAGATTATTGCGAGGCGAATCGATAATTCGACCTCGAAGCCACTGTCCGAAATGCAATCACGTACTGTCTTGGTATGAACTCGTTCCGATAATCTCATATCTCGTCCAAAGAGGTCGCTGCAAAAAGTGCAACTCAAAAATAGGGACAGACTCCCTTGCAGTAGAAATTGCGACAGGACTCCTGTTCGTCCTCGTCTATGCCGTATACGGTCTATCCTACGAAACCCTCATCGGATTCGTCCTCGTCCTCGTCATGATGTCGATATTCGTAACCGACTTCGAAAGTATGATAATATTAGATAGCACCCTAGTGACGGGAACTATTCTACTGTACATCTTCATTTACTTGAACAAAGGGCTCTGGGATGGAGTCTACAAGAGCCTCCTTTACGGCATCTTCGCCTTCGTCCTCATGTTCTTGGTCAAAGTTTTAGGCGATGCGGCCTTCAAACGAGAATCGTTGGGTGGGGGAGACATAAAACTCGCTTTCCTGATGGGTACGGTCCTTCCGTACAACTTGTTTCTCGTATCCCTAGTTCTCGCCTCGACGACCGCCTTGCCGTACGCTTTGTACACGAGCACAAAAAAGGGAACTCACGAATTACCTTTCGGACCATTTCTCGTCCTCGGCCTGTTCGTGACCTTTCTCTTCGCAGAAGATATAACGTGGTTTTTGAATATATTAGTAAGTTAGAAAAGGAATTGATAATATGAAAAAGAAAAGATTGATAGCAGTTGGATTTGCCCTCATAGCCGTGATAGTCATGATCCTATCCTTGACGGGCCTCATCGAAGAGACTCTAGGCGTGTGCATTGCACTTGCCATGACGGTCATCTTCACCTTGTTCGTCGCCATAATGTCTTACAAGAGTGACATCAAAATACTGACCGTTCTCATGGTCATCTTCATGATTGCAGGATTGGGACTATTGGGTTTCAACCTCTACAGGATGTTCACATCCGATGAAATAGACAAACCGGCTTTCACCATCGAAGCCACTGAGGACGACAGTGAGAAAAAATCCATTTTCACCCATGATTCTCACGAATATTATACGTATCACCTTCGCGAAGTAAAACTCACCAAAGATGGCACCACTTACAGCTTAAAAGATGCCCTCGAAGGAGGCCACGTCACCTTGGATGATATTCTTTCTCTGGCTGTTCCAAACGAAAACACGAGTGGATACAAAATCTACTACGACGGAGGTTCTGGTGGCAAGGACAAATATTCGATAGTCGTCTGTGATTCTGGAAATGTCGTTTTTGCCAATTACAACTACACGTACGAACCTTCGATTTGCAATCGTCAATGACGAAGATTGATACCTATCATGCTTCCGATAGTCGCAGCAACGGCCAAGACAAAATAATATAAGACGACGTACAAATCGAAATGCCTTACCAAAATGATATTCGACGCGAAGGAGAGTACGACCACGACTCCTCCCAACTTGAGACCTTCCAAGTAACCTTTCTTGGAAGTTTTTTTGCCCATGTATATTCCACCCAAGAAGAGGATGATGGCCATCACGACGAAGTTCACTGTCCCGACACTCGCGAGCTTCATCACTCCAAAATAATGGAAAACGCTCATAACCGCCAAATATGCGACGAGAGAAACCGAAAAGAATATTGCCGGTTTTATATACTTTTTAATATTGCTCATAACATCAC
This sequence comes from uncultured Muribaculaceae bacterium, assembly GCA_964472425.1. GTDB lineage: Bacteria > Bacillota_I > Bacilli_A > RF39 > UBA660 > RUG11867. The sequence continues at coordinate 7,837 of CAYYLF010000062.1, forward strand.
CTTGATAAATTATAGAGTAAAGTCGCGTAAAATATGATATACATTTTTAGAATCCTATGTTATACTTAAGTTGTCTAGAGAGCACACTATAAAACCGACTAAAGTGATTATAGGGGACCTAATTGACGTGCGGTGTAGAATACTTGGTCATCGACCTTGGCTCCTAAAGTACGTCATGTGGTGACCCACCTGGCTTGAGCGCGGGCTTTTATCACTCGCTTTCTAGACATTTTTTTATTTTGAAAGAAGGAAACATTCATGTTCGATAGATTCATTGCCCTCATCGGTCGAGAAGCCTTCGACCTCATCCGACAAAAAAGAATACTCCTCCTCGGAGTAGGGGGAGTCGGAGGTTATGTAGCCGAATCCTTAATTCGAAGTGGAATACGATACCTCACCATCGTAGACTACGACACGATAGACGAGACCAATTTGAACAGACAGATACTCGCTCTTCACAGTACTATCGGCAAACCGAAAGTCGAAGTCGCCAAAGAAAGACTCGAAGACATCGATCCATATGCCCACATAACCATCCAAAAAGAACGCATAGACGAATCTCTAAGTAACCTTCATCTCGAAGAATACGACTACGTAATCGATTGCATAGACGACCTCAAAGTCAAAGTTGCTTTGGCCAAAAGAGCTCTAGAAGAAAACATAAAACTCGTCATCTCGACCGGCACGGCCAAAAAGATGGACCCATCCAAATTGACTATGACCTCTTTAGATAAAACATCGTACGATCCACTCGCACGACGCATGAGAGCCTCTTTGCGCGGATACAAAACGGACCGCTTGACCGTTCTTGCAAGTACGGAAAAACCCATAGAAACTGAAAGCGAATGTTTAGGAAGTACAGCTTTTGTCCCCTCATCAGCTGGACTTTTGATAGCGAGTCACGTAATAAGAAACATCATAAAATAATGCGGTCGCGTCGCAAAGCTCCTAATCATCTGCGATTAGGGGCGTTTCTGACTTTTTCGGAATGATATATATTGGACGTTATTTAATTCCTTTAAAATGTATCTTATGACCATTGGACAGGCTATTTTGCCTTTTTTAATTTTTGCCAAATCAGCCTACAAAAAAACAATGTTTCTCTCCCTTACTTAAAGGGTTTTAACGATTTTGCAATTTTGTCAAAAAACAAAATTGAATCACGTTTTGTCCGCATTTGGTACCTTAAAAATACTAAATTTTCTTTTTTGCACGTTCTCTGTTCGTTTTTGGTAACTTTTTTGAAC
>CAYYLF010000063.1:0-8830 GCA_964472425.1 uncultured Muribaculaceae bacterium
ATTTATGTGGCTGAAAGCCAATGGATTTCCTCCTCCTGTCCTTACCATATTAAAACAAAACTATGACTTTTTCATCAAAATATAGTTCTTCATCGCTTTTTCGAACAATTAAATTATATCAAATATTATGTAAAAAATATATAATAAAAACTCGCTTTACTATCTCTAGTGTGCGAGTTTAAGCCTCAATGGAGCAGGTGAAGGGAATCGAACCCTCGTTATCAGCTTGGAAGGCTGGAGCTCTACCATTAAACTACACCTGCATAAATCAAGTAGACAATATAAATTATAGCCTACTTTTCTCAATTTTGCAAGCATTTTCGCACAAGCACGCTTGAAAGTCCTTACAATATATACTATTCCTTCACTAACGAAAGTGACACTTTATTTTTGTTTGCCAAAACCTCTATTACATAACACTCGACCACGTCCCCTGCACTTACCACGTCGCTCGGACTCTTGACGTAATTCTTGCTCATCTTGCTGATATGTACAAATCCATCGTCGTGCAATCCGATATCGACGAAAGCGCCGAACGAAGTCACATTTCTCACAGTTCCTGTCAAACTCATACCGGGTTTCAAATCCTTTATATCCAGAACATCGCTTCTAAATACCGGCGCGTTGACTTCTTCGCGGATATCTTTGCCTGGGTGCTTGAGTTCTTCCAAAATGTCCTTAATTGTGTACTCATCAGACCCTATCTTCTCACTCAAACTCTTCGCATTAACTTTGCCCAACACTTCGTTGAAATTGTCCTTCCCAAAATCCTTCAAATCGAGATTTAACTCGTTCAAAATTGCATGAGTCACCTCGTAGCTTTCCGGGTGAATCCGCGTTCTATCCAACGGATTAGTCCCATCTGGTATGCGCAAGAACCCGATAGCCTGCTCGTAAGCCATGTCCTTGAGTCCAGCTTTCTTGAGTTCCTCTCTGCTTTCGATTTTGTGCTCAGCCTTATACTTCATGAGTTTGTTGATAATCGTCTTCGTAAGTCCGGAAACGTACTCCAAAAGATTTGGGCTTGCCGTATTTATGTTCACGCCGACGTCGTTCACCACCTTCATGACGGTAAAATCGAGCGCGTTCGACAACTCCTTCTGATTCACATCGTGCTGATACTCGCCCACGCCTATAGACTTAGGATCGATTTTGATTAACTCGCTCAAAGGGTCCTGAAGACGTCTACCGATTGAAATCGCACTTCTCTTCTCGACTGTCAGATCTGGGAACTCTTTTATAGCTTCTTTACTAGCCGAATAAACGCTAGCCCCTGCTTCACTGACGACCGTATACTTGACATTCGTACCCTTTATGACCTCGGCTATAAATTCTTGAGACTCGCGCGAAGCCGTTCCGTTTCCGATGGCCACCAAATCGATTTTATACTTGTCGATTAACTCCAACACTTTCTTCTTAGAACCCTCAAAATCCTTCTTAGGCTCGTTCGGATAGATGACCTCTATCGCAAGCACATTCCCGTTCTCGTCCAAAACTGCGAGTTTGCACCCCGTCCTAAATGCCGGGTCGAAACCGAGTACCCTCGAACCTTTTATAGGCGAAGTCATGAGCATATTTTCCAAATTCAAACTGAACGTGTCGATTGCTGTCTTCTCGCTCGCCTCCGTAAGGTCACTTCGAATGAGACGCTCGATACTAGGAAGCATCAACCTCTTCAGGGAATCTCTAAGTGCATCCTCTATATAAGGAACTGCGAAAGACTCCTCTTTCTTGACGATTTTCCCGCGAAGATAATTGTAAATCTCGTCGTGGTCATAATCCAACTTGACCGACAACACCTTCTCCTTCTCGCCACGGTTGATAGCCAAAACCCGATAGTTCTTTATATACTTTATCCTATCCATAAACTCGTAATACATCTCGTACACGGCCATCTCGTCCGTGGCATCCTTCTTCTTTTTTGTAACTACCGTGCCCGTGTTGAAAATATAATTCTTCGTCGAATTCTTGTAATACGTGTTGTTAGCAATCCACTCGCTTATGATATAACAAGCATTCTCCAAAGCTACATCCTCATCCATATCGTACTTCCGGGTGATGTCGTGAATGTCTCCGCGAACCGGAAAACTCATGAGCATCTTCGCGAGCGGTTCGAGCCCCATTTCGATTGCTATGCTCGCCTTCGTCTTCTTGCCCTCTTTGAATGGCTTATAAATCTCGTCGACTTCGACCAACTTCTCACAAGCCAAAATGGCCGAACGAACATCCTCCGTGAGCATACCCTTCTCATCGATGAGTTTGATAGTATTCTCTTTCTTCTCGAGCAAGTTCAACTGATAATTGTAGACGTCGCTTATCTCCTTTATCTCCGTCTCATCCAAATTGCCCGTTCTCTCCTTCCGATAACGCGCTATGAAGGGAATCGTCGCTCCTTCCTCCAAAAGGCCCAATACAGCCTCAATTTGGGAAACCTTTATTCCCAAATCCTCGCTCAATTTATCTATTATATCTTTATTCATATTCTCTATTCACTCCTATAATAATTATAAAGGAAGCCCTCGTTCATTTCAAGCCCAAACCCGAATATACCAAAGAAAAAAAGGCTTGGCAGCCTAGAAATCGTAATCTGTATCGGATCCTCCGAAAAGTCCCATGAAATATTGGAACAATGCCGTACTTTGTAACTCTTCCATTTTGCCGGCGAACTTCTCGGCATCGGCCTCGGTAAACTCGTCTAAAGCCTTCGTCTCATCGACACTCTCCAAAGTTGCCTTGGCGTTCATATCGTAATTAAATTCGATTTCGTAATCGATATCTTCACCATAGAATACACCGTTCACATCTAACTTCGTCACGACTGAAACCGCATTCTTGCCTTTTGCCTCTATGTCCATTTCGACTGACCCAGCGACATCTATATCGTCGACTGTTATCGTATAATCGAAATCTATTTTCTCTTCGTCCCAACTTCTGATTGTGAACTTTGCTATCTCTTCGCCGGCCATGCTCGCGACCACTTCGTACGTTTCGCCAGTTTTAACCTCGGCCAATTCGAAATTGTAGCCTTCCGCATCGAAGAGAAAATTCATTCTGTCGTCGTCCATCGTGACGTAACATTCGCCCTCGTCATCGATTAACTCTACTCTCACGACCTTATAGTCTATACCTGTCGTGTAGATGGAGAACTCTCCACCTAATTCGTCCTCGACTTCGCTCACCTTAAAATCCTTAAAAGACTTTCTTATCGAACTCTCGCTTTGACCGAAAAGTGTAGCTATTTTCTCGACTAACTCGTCGTTTTCGATTACGCTATCTGCTAGCTTTTCCTTCAAATTGGCATAAGACTTCGCATCGATTTTATATGTAATCTTGTTCGCATTTACGTTTCGTCCATAAAAATCCAAATTGACTTTCGTCATAGTCATAGCTCTCTCGTCTAAGGAATCGAGTAAAGCATCCTTCAATTCTCTTACTATGTAATCCAAATCGTCCACCGTCGAATCGTAAGACGCATCCATATCCTCTAAACCGGACAAATCGAACATACTATCGAAAGCATACTCGCCCATGTCGTAGAGATTATCGAACAAAGTTCCACTTTGCAAATATGCGTGGTCCTTTTGATAGTATATAGTCCCATCCGCGATTCGCGAACCGTTCTTTAAAATCCCGGCCTGAACTTCGGCCATCTCTTTGGCATAATCCAAAGTCACGGCAAACTCTACTTTCTCGGCATCCATTCCTTCGTAGTTTTTGTCGACAAACTTGAGTTCGCCCGAGATGTCGAACGCGTCGTTCAACAAATCCAACTCGAAATCGCTCTTCTCTACTGTCTTGAGCTCCTTGCTAAAATCTTCGTACGCTCGGTTTATCACTTTCCGGACTATTCCCGTCGGATTCTCCGTGAAATATTTGTAGGCAAATAACCCACAAACTCCGGCGATTACGAACAATCCGATGATGACGATTAATCCGATAGGCGCTTTCTTCTTTCTTTCCATATTCCCATTTGGAGCACTGGAACCCATTTCACCTGTCGATTCCAGTTGGACTTGGTTCATTTCTGGATTTACGACTGGTGAAGACTCAGTGGTGCTCACGGCACCTTTTACTTCATTTTCCATACTACTTCTCACTTCTCCCTTTTTCTACTTATATGATATCACAAAATGTCGATTTTTGATACTCCAAATTGCCACCTCGCCCTCAAAAAAGAAAATCGCCTTCGATAATTTTCGATTAAGCGATTTCTTCGATTCGTTTCATCATTCTCTCTTTGCCCAAAAGTCTCATAATCTCGTACAAATCCGGAGTCATAGATTCCTTCGTAATCGCAATTCGAAGAGCAGTTGAGACATCGCCGACGTGCCCTTTATACTTCTCTGGATTCTCTTTATATTCTTTTACCTCGCGAGCATAGCCCAAAGCCTCTGACAAATCCTTGATTTTCGCAAACCAAGTATCCTTGTCGTCAGATTCGTCGTAATACTCCACCAAATACTTCGTCGCCAAGGCTTCCACTTCGACCGCGTCGTTTATCGTCTGGAACTCGCGGACCTTATCGTTCTTGTCCCACAACTCGTCGAACATGTACCAAATCTTGTCCTTTATCTCGGAATAGTAAGCAAAATCCTTCCGTGGCTTCTTCTGTTCCCGCTCTATGTTCAACACGGCAGTCACATACTCTCGATTAGCGTCGAGCAACTCGGCAAATTCCTCGTCGTACTTCTTCGCCCATCCGAGCAACTCGTCGTATAACTCGCTCGCCTTCATCTTACTTATGATGTTCTTGGATATGTTGTCGAGCTTATCCAAATCGAACAGAGCGCCAGACGAACTCATCTTCTTAGGACTGAACTCGAACTCGTAGAAAGGCGCGTCCGGATGCCCAGTTCTCCATTCTTCGAAATTCGAATTGGCAATCGTCATGACCGCATCTATTATAGCCGCGGCCGGATATCCCTTCTCGACGTAATAAAACATCAAAGCTTCTGGGTCCAATCGCTTACTTATTTTCCTAACCGTGTCGCCATCTTTCTTCAAGATGAGCGTATTGTGGATGTACTTAGGCATCTTGAAACCGAAAGTCTTAAATAACTCGTGGTGGATAGGCACACTCGAAATCCATTCTTCACCTCTGACCACATGCGTAGTTCTCATCAAATGGTCGTCGACTAAATGGGCAAAATGATAAGTAGGCAGACCGTCGTCGCTCTTCATAATCGGGAAATCCAAATCGTTTTCTGGAAACTCCATCTTTCCTTTGTTCAACTCATCGAACACGAATCTCTTATCGAAATCCCCTTCCGACTTGAACCTGATGACGTACTTTTCCCCGTTCTTGATTCTCTCTATAGCCTCTTCGATAGGCAGATTTCTATACCGCGCGTACCTACCGTATATACCTATCCTCTTTTTCATCGCAGCCTGAGTAGCCCTTATCTCGTCGTCCTCTTCCTTGCTCATAAAACAAGGATAAGCGCGTCCAATCTCTATCAAATGCTTGACGAATGCTTGATAAATCTCTTTACGTTCACTCTGTATATAAGGACCGTACTCGCCGACGACCTTTCCATCGTACTCGTACTCATCGGGATATATGCCATAATGCTTCAAAGTCTCATGAATGAAGTCTACTGCGCCCTCGACCGTCCTCGCCTGGTCCGTATCCTCATTTCGAACGTAGAATACTCCTCCACTTTTCTTCGCGAGCACATAATTTATGGTCGCACTCATCATATTTCCGATGTGCATGAACCCCGTAGGACTCGGCGCGAATCTCGTGACCTTGGCTCCTTCCGGCAAATCCCTTTCCGGATACTCCTTCTCATAATCCTCTATCGTCTTTGTAATGTTCGGAAATATCACATTCGCCAAATCTTTATTCGTCATAACTTCACTTCTTTCTCTAAATTTATATTTTTACTTGATTAAGACTTTGCCCGTCATCGACTCCGGTATGCTTATATCCATATAAGATAGAATAGTCGGTGCGACATCCGTCAAAGACCCATCCGCGAGAGACACCCTCTCGTCCGTGATGATGAATGGTACTTTATTCGTCGTATTGACCGTCGAAGTCTTACTTTCTTCCCTTATCATATCTTCCACGTTCCCGTGGCTGCTCGTCAAAATGACCGTATAGAAATTCAAAGATGCACTCTCCAAAATCCTGGCCAAACATTCGTCTATGAATCTCAAAATGCGAACCGTCCCGTCGAAGTCTCCTAGATGGGCGACCGCGTCGGCCGTATCTATGGATGCGACTATGAAATCGACATCCTTCTCCATACACTTGATTACTTGTTTAGTGAGAGCTGCCAGTCCCAATTCCCTCGGTCTATCCGTCTCGATTTTGGGAACTTCCACGAGATAATTCGTACACTTAGGAATCTTCGCCTCGTTCTCGCCGTTAAAATAATAGGTAACTTGCTCGTATCCCGATTCTAAGGCGACCCGTGCCTGGGACAAATCGAGTTTTCCCAAGTAATTGCCGAGACTACTCAAAGTATCCTCGATTTCATCTATGAGGACCGTACTCTTGATTTTTTCGTCCGCTTTGTACATCGTAAGTAACTTCAAATTTTCGACGTTTACCGTATCGAACTCCGTTACCTCCGTGGGATTCGACAAAGCGAGCAAAATCTGTCTCGAAGTCTCATCCTCGTAATTCGTCCAAATGATTATATCGTTGTTCTGTAACTGCTTGTTTTCTTGTACGATTATAGGTGGCAAAAACTCGTCCGTGATGTTCCTCATATAACAATTCTTGAGTGCAAGCGGAATCTCTTTGACCTTGAGACCCACACCGTTTCGAACCAAATCGTAGTAAATCTTCGTTCTATCCCATTTCTCATCCGCATCCATCGCATAATAACGTCCGCATATAGTCGCGATTGGAACCTCAGTTTCTTCTATCTTCTGGATATAAGAAAGTGCACTCTTTTCTTCGACATCCTTCCCGTCCGCGATAAAGTCGATGACTAGCTTCACATCCTGCGTTCTCAAAAACTTGATTATCTTGATAGTATCCTCGATATTGGAACTTATTCCCGCATCGCTCATTAGCCCAATTATATGGATAGTACTTTTCTTCTTCTTGGCCTGCTCTATCGCAGCCTTCAAATTCGCATTAGTCGCGAGCGAATCTTTGTCGACAAACTCGTTCATGAACGAGCTTCTCTGCTTCAAAACCCGTCCACTTCCGATAGTCTTATATCCGACCTCCCTATTTCCAGGCTGCCCTTCTCTCATCCCGACACTCGGTCCAGACGCGTTTAGAAGAGAATGCGGATACTCACCCAACATTTTACTATAGTTTTCCATGCTCGCCTTGGCCACGGCATTTCCTTCTTCCTTCTCCGAGAAGCCTAGCCCGTCCACGACGAGAGTCAAAATCTTTTTCATAATTTCACCACCAATATAATAACACAAAACCTACTAATTCTCTACCTTTAGTGGTTTTTCCTACAAATTATGCGGATTTTGACAAAGAAAAAAGAGAATTAGTCTCCTAAAATGTATGGATTTCCTTGGCTCCCGTCTCCATCGACTATTTTTATTGAAGAGGAAAGATATAAAGTTGGTCTAACACCAAACGTACGATTTACAGAGCCATATCCAAAATTAAACAATGAACCACTTGAAGATACTACAAAAGTAGAAGAATAACTGTCTGGCGAAGATTGAGTCCATTGAGTATCAAAACTACTAAATAACCATCCTGCACTTGGTGTTCCACTATCACAATTATATCCATTTGTATAACATATATCATCTACTCCATATGCATATGTATACGAATAGTCACTTGGATACATGAGTCCTATATGTTGCACTATATTTTTCGTTCTCTCAAAAGAATAATAATATGAACCCTCTGCTGAACCACTCATTCCGGGATTGTTTCTCCCTGAATTTCCTAAATACCATTTTACTTTTACAATTCGGTTTTGCGATACGACATTTAATCCTTTTATAGATGTAGAACTACCACTATAATCACCAGTTTGATTATAATAATCTCCATTAGACATCTTGCGAAACTAAATATCTAAACAAAAATTATACAAAGAGCAAAGAAAAAGAGCACGCGAAAAGAAAGTATGTTTACGATTTCTATACCGTTCTGATAAGATTTTAAAAATTTTTAGTTGACTATTGACATGTTCTATTGATATCCTTATGGAGGAAATCAAATGATTCAATTCCTTATCTTGGGCGGTAAGTGGGTGAAGTTTTGATTTCTTTTTTGGTGTCAAACTATTGGGAAGAATCTTATCTAACCCTTGGTAACCGCTGTCACCAAGCATATAAATGTCTTTATCTATATTCTTAGTGCTTTCTTTAAAAAGACTAAAGTCGTGAGTACTCCCTTTATCAAAGGCAACGTATGCAATTTTTTTAGTATCTTCTTCTATAATAAGTTGAATCTTCATTGTATGCTTTTTCTTTTTACCAGAGTAATATTCTCTTTGTATTTCTTGGACTTTTGGTCGCTCAACAATACATTCAGTTACATCTACTAAATACTCCTTGCTTTTGTCTAATTTTGTTATATCGAAATCCTCTGTCATATAAGAACTCAAAACACTTTCTGACCATATTGTCCAACGATGAGCATTACTTTCATCCAGTCCAAAATACATTCCTAGTTTTAAGAATGTTGTATAATCTCTTAGATAGCCATACATCAATAGAAGAATATCTTCTACTGACAGTTTGGGTGGACGGCCACCTCGTCTATGTTTTTCTTTTAGAGCATCTTCTAATACTGCTACTTGAAATTCAAATACTTCTCTTTTTACTCCTGTTAATCTCTTAAATTTTGTATCACTTAATCCCTTTAATTCTTCGTACTTCAATTATT
>CAYYLF010000064.1:0-8640 GCA_964472425.1 uncultured Muribaculaceae bacterium
CAAGTAATTTAGCACTTTCATTAGGGGGTAAATTGAAACTACAATAAATACGGTCGTTGCTTCTCCTCGCGGATTGATAGTGTTCTTGGAGAACAATTACAACGATGACGGTAGTATTAGCATTCCTGAGGTTTTGAGACCATACATGGGCGGAATGGACAAAATCGTTAAGAAATAGGTGTTGGAAGTTAGTCTGATAAATACATAGAAGGAGGTAGAGCAATATGACAAAATTAGAAAACGATATCATGATATACCAGGATAAAGATGGAGTTACGAAAGTGAATGTAAAGTTTATCGATGAAGATATTTGGTTGACACAAAGTGGTATTGCTTCACTTTATAAAACTACTCAACAGGATGGCAAATTACAAGAAACTTCAACTCACAAGAATTTCTTGTTAGTTCAAATTTTGGATTATGCAAAACTATAGGTTCTAGAACAAAGACCGATGAAAATGGCAGATTGGGCCGTCGAATTGGATAATCAGATAAAATTGAACAGAAAATATTTGAAGACAATGGCCAAATTTCCCATGAAGAAGCAATAGAAAAGGCCGAAAAAGAATTCAATCTGTATAGAAAAAGAGAAATGAGAATTTTAGAGAGCGATTTCGATAAAATGGTCAGATTATTGTCAAACAACGACATCATAATAGAAAAAAACGATAAATAGTTTATTTCTCATATAGGGGTAAATATACATGGTTTTACATGGGCGAGATGGACAAAATTATTAGAAAATAGAAGAATAGCCCGTTGAAAATTTTTGCCATTTATGGCAAAAATTTTCAATGATTGTATGAGAAAACTCCATAGTTTTTAGTTTATGAATTCTATGGATTTTTTGTTTGAGGGAAAGATGATAAACTATCTAGGCAACGTCGCGATTCCATCAAAAGTTCCGGAATGATTGCGCATACGGCTTTGGTGAGAGTGACTTTGCTATTTGGTGATAAACTTTCTATTTCCATTATCCTCTTTCGAAAATAGGATTCGAAGGCCGGTGTAGAGATGAGTTCTATTTCTTTTAGAAATTCGAGATTTCGTCGTTCTTTTGCCGTGAAAAGGTGGGACATTTTCTCGTATGTCACGATGAAATCGAGAGTCTCGTAGACATTGTGAACGGAGTAGTAACCCGAAAAGACGGGACTATAGGGAAGATTGTTGTAAGTACATAGAAATTTTTCGACTTCGTCGTAGCGGCCGGCGTTCAAATCTTCTTGGGAGATAATCGAGATGAGGGTGGCGAACAATTTGATTGCATTATCGTACATGGTTATCGTAATCAGTTCGACGACTCGAGGTTCTCTAAACAGTTTTAAGTATTTGCGATAGTTGTAGGGATTAATGTTTTTCATGTCGAGGGCGCTCGCTAGGCTGCAGACGATAATCGAAAAGTCGTCGTCGATTTTATCTAACGAATAGGTGTATAGAAGAAAGAGAATAGCTCTCTCTTTGGTCGAGTAGGCAGATTTTTCGTGGTCTATGAGGGCGTCTCGTTTGGTATACTCAAAGTGTCTAGTATCGGTCGTATATTCGTTCCAATCTTCTTCGTCTAGTTTGGAGCATTCTCTTTTTAAGATGGCAATCAAAGCGAAAATTGTCGTGTCCTTATTTTTGAGATTTTCGAGGTCGCGAATCAAACTGTATACGTGTAGTCGCGTAGGACCGATAATTTTGTTCATGAGAAAACACCCTTCTTTCGGGTGTCTATTTTAACATAAGAAATCTCATAAGTCGAGCCTTTATTCTTCAGTACGTATTTTGATTAGTTTAGCTTGGATGACGAGGTTCGTACCCTTGGAATTAGTAGTAATCGTCAATAGTTTATCGTCGGGTTTTGCATATCCCTTGAATTTGATTTGAGTCTTCTTTAGCATAGAATCTATATAGGCTTCGAATTCAGAATCGTCGGAAAATTCGGTTTTCAAGTGGTCGGAGTCTTTGGTTTCGTAAACGCTTATGATTTGCCAGAGAGTCGAAGAGGTATTCGTGTACATTTTGATGAGGTAATTATCGTCGTCGCTCGACCAGTCTTCTTTTAGAACCGTATTAAGCTGGGCTGCGAGGGTGCCAAAGTAGTTTTTGTTGCCGTATATAATCGTGTTCGCGTCGAGTTCGTCGTCGTCGTTTCGTTCGTCCATGTAAATCCAGCCGAAGGAGTTTTCGCTCTTATCTAAGGTGTGTGTTTTATAAAAGGTGTCGTCACTTTTTGTAATTGGATAAGCGAAGTCCGTTCCCTTGACTTCGATGTAGCCGACTACCTCGGTATTTATGCGTTTGAGTTTGGCCATGTCGACCTCGATGAGTCCCAGTTTGATGTAATCCCAGTAAGCATCGAATTTGGAGAGGGTGCTGTCGGGTTTAATTGTGCGCGTTTTCTCGTCGTCGACTATGTTTTTGACCTCTATTTCGGAGGTGAAACGTTCGATTATCTTTTTGGTGCCCGAATAGTCTTTGGTGAGTCTCGTTCCGAAGATGAGTGCGAATATAGTCACAAGTGTAACGACGACGAGCAAAAGGGCATTTTTCCATTTGATTTTGTAGACAGTTTTCTTTTTAGTTGCCATACCATCACCTTGCCATAATTATACTAGAAAAAGGCCTTCATGACTAGTGGGAAATTCTGATATTTTGGTGAACTTTTCCGTCAAAATATTTTCTCTTTTCTAAGGATATGTATTTGTGGTAAAATTTAAGTATAGGGAAGTAGGTAGTAGAAATGAACGAAAATAGAGTCAAAATAGGAATCGATAATCTAGCCATTCAGAGGATAGAGGAAAAGTGCATAAATTGTGGGGTGTGCTTGAAGGTCTGTACGGAAGACGTAGGAATGGATAGAAAGTGCCGATTGAACAATGAACGAAGTTGTATCTATTGTGGTCAGTGCGTACTCAATTGTCCGATGGGAGCTCTTCGGGAGAAGTACAATTACAAAGAGGTTCTAAATTTGGTTAAGGATACGGACAAACTCGTGAGCATTTCGATTGCCCCGGCCGTGCGAGTCGCCTTGGGCGAGGAGTTCGGTCGCGAGTTCGGCGAATCGATGGAGGACATTTTGCCAGCCATATTGAAAGCCATTGGTTTTTCTTACGTTTTCGATGTTACTTTCGGGGCAGACGTGACTATCATGGAAGAGGCAAGCGAGATTTTGAGTCGCATCAGAAGTGGTGGGACTTTGCCGATGTTTACGAGTTGTTGTCCGGCGTGGGTTAAGTATGCTAGGATGAATCATCCAGAAATATTGGGAAATCTGAGTACAACCAAAAGTCCAATCGGGATAATGAGTTCGCTCATCAAGAGTTATTTTAGGGAAATGAACGGTATAGAAGAGAAAATAGTAAGTGTCGTAGTTGCGCCTTGTACAGCCAAGAAGTGGGAAATAGAAGAAGGCGACACGGACTACGTCATCACAACCCGAGAATTGTCTTTCATGATAAAGGAAGCCGGCATAGATATCGCTTCTTTGAAGCCGTGTAAGATGGATATGCTCATGGGACACGGCAGCAAGGCTGGGCTTTTGTTCGGACGAAGTGGAGGAGTTATGGAGTCTGCTCTTTCGGTAGCCTATCATATGGTGACCGGGAAGCAGGCCGAGGATGGGCAGTTTCGCTTGCCGATAGAAGGTCCAATCAGTGAAGCGTCGTACAAGATTGGCGACAAGATTTTGAACGTCGCCGTCGTGTACGGACTTGCCAATCTGGAGAGCATTTTGCCACATAAAGATGAATACGATTTCATAGAAGTCATGAATTGTCCGGGAGGTTGTATCGGAGGCGGAGGACAACCTTTAGGTACGAGACAGGATATTGAGACGAGAAGAGCGAAGAGAAGTGAAGGCCTCGGTTTACAAGAGAATTGCGACATGTATCCTTATGAGAATGAAAGTATCGAAGAGTTGTACAAGTCTTATTTGATAAATCCTTTGAGCGAAAAGGCCGAGAGATTGCTTCATACCGAGCATGAATTTATAGATATAAAGAAGGAGAATTGAGTTCTTCTTTTTATATGCCAAAATGCGTTTTTGGCGAATCGTCAATATTGCCGTTTTTTCTTTTATTTACAGGGGTTTGCTCGTGTTGACAAACCCTTTTATATGTGTTTTAATATTATCTTGAAGAGACGAACCATCTGGTCGTTTTGCCTTTCCTTTTATCTTTAGACTTGAGGGGGAGTTGGAAAACCGACTTCAAAAAGGAGTGATGCGGAGACGTTTGTTTATGAAGAAAGAGACTTTCTACAAAAACGCTCGTCTTCATGCTGTTATTGGTGATTATGTCACTGATAATATGCAGATGACGAACACACAACACGAAAAAAAGCAACGACTAGATTCCTAAAGATTCTAGTCTGTTGCTAACCACACAAGGAAAGCAAACGGTCTGATAGGCACGTAAATGGCAAGATTTTTCTTGACAAAAATTGGGGAGGGGGTGCTACAATAGGACTATAGAAGACTGTAGTTCCTTTTAATTGCTTAGGTAAATGGGCAATTAGAGTCAATATCAATCGAAAAATATGTGGGCAGGAAGCCAGTCTTTTATGTACTCTAATTTTGGAAAGAGGATGGCTTAAAGTGAAGAAAAAGGTTATAGGAATTTTAGTTGCAATAGGAATATTCAGTTTAGGAATATGCTTTGAAAGAATGAATAGCGAGTTCAAAAATATAACAAAAATGCCTTCAGGTTCAGGGAGTATGATAGCGATGTACATCCAAGACGAGGATGGGAACTATCAACTAAGTGATGCTCGCGAATTTCCGAAGGATGGATATGTATTGAATACTGAAAAGAGCAGTTGCAAAAATGGAGGAAAGATAACTCAAAATTCTAGTACAAAGGCTTTGAGTTTAAAAGTAAAGACGAGCGACGAATGTACTGTATATTTTGAGAAAGAAAAAGCAACAGTGATTGCATACAATTTAAAAGCTAATCCTGTAAATACTAATTATGAAGATGGTTTAAAATCTGAAATGTATACTTTCGACCACGACGAGTTGACCACGACTACAAAATACAGCGGAACAACATATACATATTCGGCAACACAAGTAGCAGATTGGACTTCAGAACAAAGAAGAGATTACAGATATATAGGAGCAAATCCAAATAACTATATAACCTTCAATGATGAGACTTGGAGAATAATAGGAGTATTTACAGTCGAGAATGAGAGTGGAGATAAAGAACAGTTGATTAAGATAATAAGAAATCAACCAATTGAGCAAGATTTAATTTGGGATATGAATAATAGTAACGATTGGTCAACTGCGTCTTTACAAAATATGTTAAATGATTATTATAACAAAGAAAAATTTACATATAAGAATTGTTTAGCATGTGATACTTTAGAATTAAATGGATTGAAGGCATCTGCAAGAAGTCAAGTTGCAAAAGTGAAATGGTACTTAGGAGGCGCAACCAACTGGTCAGGATTAGGAGCACCTAATTATTATACTTTTGAAAGAGGAACAACAGTGTACAGTGGTCATACAACAAGTATAATCAAAAATGTAGGCTTAATGTATCCAAGTGATTATGTATATACATATGCTAATGGAGTAGATACCACTTGTTTTACAAGTGGTAGTAATTGTGGTAATGGAACACCAAGTGCCGGATGGTTATTTAATAATGATAATCAATGGCTTTTGTCTCCTGCCGCTGGTCCGGGACAAAGTTATATATCATTCATGGTGTATTCAAATGGGTATGTTGGCATTCATGCGGTAACGGGTGTTTATCCCGTTCGACCCTCTCTCTATCTTTCATCTTCAGTAAAAATAATTGGTGGAGACGGAAGCCAAGGAAATCCGTATATTTTATTAGGGAGTTAATATTATCAGGGATTCCTGATAATATACTTTGTCAATCGATTAACGTCTATACTTTACCTTTTACTTGTGGATAATTTACAACTTATCCACATTTGTTTTGCGTAAATATCGTGACTACACACTGTATAGTGTTCAACTTGGTTGTTGATAAATTCGACATTTTTGGCTATACTAATAGTGGATAATAGAAGGTGTGAGTACGATGAAGAAAGTATATTCGTTTTTATTGACTATGTTCTTTCTTTTTACATTCGCTTTGAATGTCGACGCGAGAACATATGGTAAGCCCGATGTCGAGGCAACTTTGAACCGGATAAAGGATTCCTATGTCAATTCGAGCGCTTTACCAGCTGGGACGACTTTTACAGTAGAGTCCAGCGATACGGAGACGGTCATAACGAGTTCTTATGGTGGCAGAAGTTTCGTGTCTCACTTCGTTTACAACAATGGTGTTTATTCTTTTACTAGTGTTCAAGATGCGGTTACGAATGCCACGGAGTACGTCACGATAGGCTTCGAGAATTTCAATATATCGTTCTTGTTGTCTGCTATATATTCGACGTACGACCAAGAGACCATTCAAAGTGTCGCGGATGTCGTTTTGAGTGATACTAGACATGTCGACAGGTTTACACTCGAGAAGGATGGATTGGCGACTACTCTCATTCCGATGGAGTTCAATCCCTCTGCTTCCGAAGAGAATGTCACGATGGGTTTCATCAAAGCTATTGCAATGGACATAAATCATCCTAATTTCATAAAGTGGGTAAGCGACAACGATGGAGAGCTCATCTTACAATACAGTTTTGCCAAGTATGACGATAAGGATGTGTTGTCTTTCGACCCTGTCATAAACGACGGACAACCTATCATTGAGGGTACTCCTAATGCTCAGGTTCCAATCAAGATTACGGAACATTATAGAGATGGAACGTCTGCGATGAAGACGGCGACTATGGCAAACGTCGAGCAAACTTTGGGTTATAAAATTACCGATTTTTCGACAGCTACGGTGGGGTCGTTTTCCGCAAATGTATCGAGAATACCTACCAATTCGGACGATTCGAGACCGGAAGATAAAAAGGCCAGTTATACCGTAGTCAAAGACCCGAATGCCGGAGCAAAAGACGTTCTTTCATTCGAGCCTGTGATAAACGATGGACTTCCAATCATAAAGGGCACTCCACGTGAGGAAGTTCCCATCAAAATAACAGAGAAGCTTAGGGATGGCTCTACAGTCGAGAAGACTTCTACTATCGGAGATATAGAAAAGGAACTCGGTTATAAGGTAGACGAGTTTTCGACCGATGATGCGGGCGAATTTACAGCCAAAGTTACGAGAGTAATCTCCAATTCGGATGGCTCGATTCCCGAGGAAAGACCGGCAGATTATCAAGTCGTTCCAGTCGACTCTGGAGATGGCAAAGACGTGATAGATTTCGAAGTAATCATAAATGATAATAAGCCTATTTTAGAAGGGACTCCCGATAATCAAGTTCCAGTCAAGATAATCGAGCATTATAGGGATGGAACGACCGGAGAAAAGTTATCTACGATTTCGAAGAGTGAGAATTCAATAGGATATAAAATCGAGGAATTCTCGACCGGTGCGGAAGGTAATTTTACGGCGAAGGTGACAAGAATTATCGAAAATTCGGATGGCTCTAGACCCGGACAAAAGAAACCAGCCTATAGAGTCATCGCGAATAGTAAACCGGTGGTAGAAAATCCTAAAACTGGAGTAGGAACTTACGGTCTCGTGTTCGCATTCGTGGGATTAAGTGCTGGAGCAGTCGTAGTATTCAAGAAGAGAAATTTCTTTAGAAAGTTATAAGATACATGAAAGTGATAATGGCAAATAGTCATTGTCTTTTTTTGACAGAATTTTCAAGATTTCTTGGTTATACTGTGAAGAAAACAAAAAATACATGGTCTTTTTTCACGAACTTTTGGCAAATTGAAGCATTGAAAAAAACTCTCGAGTATGCTACAATGTATACAGATGAAGGAAACTTCATAAAATAAAAAAGGAAACGCTCGACTTTTGCTCGTTTGAGTGTTTACCTAATGGTTGGTACTCAATCGCGAGATTGAGTGTTTTTTTGTTCCAATATTTTGAGCAATAGACTATCGAATAGTATGTGTTCTAATACTAAGAACAAAAACATCATTATGGTCTTCATAGATGGTTTTTCATTTTGTTTTATCATAACGACGAGCCTCCCTTCGCTTTTAAATCACAGGTGGTGAACATATGAATAAAAACGGCAAGAGGGCAAACACTCAAACAATCGAGGATGTTTCCTAAACTAACTATACTAAAAATGATGAGCTAATGCAATAGCCAAAACGAAACTTACGAACTTTTGTCAAAATCGACATATTGAAAAAAATCATAAATTGTATACAGGTGGAGGAAAGTTCATAAAACAAAAAAGGAAAGTTGACGTATCCCATCGGTTTATTGACTGCAGATGAAGTTGTTTTAGCTGGAATTGGTCAATTCAATCGACAAAATAAAAGTTATTAAATCATGGTATAGGACGATGAATCTATATGATTTCTCATCACAGGCATATATTTTATACAACAAATAATGTTGGCAATTTAAGTTACAGTCAGCATTAATTCGATGGTGTGGTAGGTTCCTGTCATTCCAGAGTATGTTTCAACCACAAATCGCTTCGTATGAGGCGATTTTATCATTTTCAAGGGGGTATACTTTTTCTTCTTTTCATGTTATAATTCTTTACTTTTGCAGCAAAAACGAGCTAATCCAGGTAGATAAAGGGATTGCTCGT
>CAYYLF010000065.1:0-557 GCA_964472425.1 uncultured Muribaculaceae bacterium
TTCTAAAATAGCGACTGAATTTAGAATATGGGCAACAAAAATATTAAAAGAATATATGACGAAAGGTTTTGCTTTAAATGATGAAAGATTTATTATAGGTAATAAATATGATATGAAATACTTTGATGAATTGCTTGAAAGAATTAAAACAATCAGGGTAAGTGAAAGAATGTCATATCAAAAAATCACTGATTTATTTATTGCTACTTCCACAGATTATAATCCTAAATCTGAGAGTGCTTATACTTTTTTTAAGATTGTCCAAAACAAACTACATTTTGCTATTTCTGGTCATACTGTAGCAGAACATATGGGATTAACAAATTGGAAAAACAGTCCTGATGGATTAATATATAAGTATGATGTCAGTATTGCTAAAAATTATTTGAATGAGAGTGAGTTAAATAAGTTAAATGATTTAACAAATTTATTTTTAGTATTTGCAGAGGATGAAGCAAAAGAAAGGCATATTATGACAATGCAAGATTGGATTAATGCAACTGATGATTTATTAAAATTTAGAAGAAAAAGTGTTTTAAAAAATTCAGGAAATATAA
>CAYYLF010000065.1:571-8552 GCA_964472425.1 uncultured Muribaculaceae bacterium
CAAGATCAGAAATATATTTCTTCAATTGATGAATTTTATAATAAATATTTAAATGAATGTAAGAATGAGGATAATTTACAATGAGAGAACAAGAGTTTAATCTTTTAATAAAAAAATTATCTGTATGTAAAAAATGTACTAATATGAAATGTTCTAACAAATCACTTATAAATATATATAGAAATTATGATTTTTGTATGAATATTCCTTCTATTTGGACAGATTGGTTTAATAGATTAAATTCAGAAATTATGATTATCGGTCAGGATTGGGGTCCTTATAGTGATATGAAAAAGTTTCATAATTTATTAAATAAAGATAAAACTAATTGGAAAGAATTGATAGAGTCAGAAAAGAGCAATACTAAAAAAGTGTTAGAGAGATTTATTAGCATGTCTTCCAATAATAAATATTCTTTGGATAATATTTATATAACAAATGCTATAATGTGTGCAAGGCAAGGTAATACATATAGAGGAGATAATATTGATTTAAAAATTTCAACGTTGAACTGTAGTGAGTATCTTTTAAAACAAATTGAAATTGTGAGACCAAAGGTTATTTTAACTTTAGGGTATTATCCTTTAATGTCATTGTCAAAAATATTTAAATTTAATATTGAAAAAACATTAAAAGAAACAATTTCAAAACTACCAGAAATATTAATGGATGATTTTGTGATAATACCTATGTATCATCCAGTTGCACAGGTAAAAAAAGAAGAACAATTAAAACAATACAGAAGAATATGGAAATATCTGGATTTAAAAAATCGAAATAATAATGAAAAAGGTGAAGAAAATGAATAATGAAAATCGACAAAATTCGACAATCAACTGGTATCCTGGTCACATGGAGAAAACGAAAAGAGAGATTCTAAAACTTAATCCTCTCATAGACTTCGTGTTGGAACTCGTAGATGCGAGAATTCCATATTCTTCTAAGGTTGTAGGAATCGACGATATAATAAAGGGCAAGCCGAGAGTTCTCGTCATGACTAAGGTCGATTTGGCCGATAAAACTGAAACGGCGAAGTGGAAATCTTTTTATGAAAAAAAGGGTTATAGGGTAGTGGAGGCCGATTTGAAGAGTCAAAAAGGACATTTGCCCATCATTCGAGAAATCGATGAGCTTTCGGACGAAATAAACGAGAAGAGAAAGGCGAAGGGGATGAAGCCAAAGTTGCTGCGAGGTCTCGTCATCGGCATACCGAACGTCGGGAAAAGTACGCTCATCAACAAGTTGGCTGGACGAAATGTCGCCGGGGTCGGGAATGTGCCAGGATTTACAAAGAATTTGACATGGCTCAAGGCCGGAAATGCGACTCTTCTAGATTCGCCTGGAATTCTTTGGCCGAAGTTCGAAAGCGAAGAGGTCGCCCTCAATTTGGCTGCGATGAGTGCCATCAAGACGGAAGTGCTTCCGATAGACGAGGTGGCTGTGTACATTTTGAAGAAACTAGAAAGCGAGTATCCGGAGATACTAAAGACTCGTTTCGGTATTGAAAAGTTGGACGACGATTACGAAATCAACTACGAAATTATCGGAAAACGCTTCGGAGCACTTTCCAAAGGCGGCGAAATAGATTATAATAAAGTAAGTCATTGTGTGGTGAACGATATCAAGCAAGAGAATATCAAAGGCATCACGTTCGAGAGGTGTCGAGATGAATAAGGATATGTTGGTCTTCGAGCGGTCACTGTATGATGAAGGAATAGAATTTATCGCTGGAGTAGACGAGGTCGGTAGGGGTCCTTTGTACGGCCCCGTGGTCACGGCCGCGGTCATCTTGCCCAAAGGTTATAGTTTGGAGGGACTCGACGATTCGAAGAAATTGACTCCCAAAAAGCGCGATAAATTCTACGACATAATTATGCGAGATGCTCTTTCTGTCGCGGTCGGAATGAAGGATGCGAAGACGATAGATGAAGTCAACATCTACGAAGCGACGAAGCTCGCGATGATGGAAGCGATTCGAGGTTTATCGATTACTCCAGAGCACGTGCTCATCGATGCGATGAAGTTGCCGGATTTAGAGATTCCGTCGACGAGCATCATCAAGGGCGATGCGAAAAGCGAATCCATCGCGGCAGCAAGTGTGGTTGCCAAGGTGACGAGGGACAGAATGATGGACGAATTGGCCTTAGTTCATCCCGAGTATGGATTCGAGCGGCACAAAGGATATCCGACGAAAGCTCACATCGAAGCAGTCAAAAAATACGGCATATTCGACGGTTACAGGGAGACATTCGAACCGATTAAGAGTATAATACATGGGAGTGTGAATGAAGTAAGTGAAAAAGGAGAAAAGCAAGGTAAAAAACGCCAAAAAAAATCAAAAGTTGGAGTCTAACAGCGACAAACAGATATACGAGGGAAAGACTCAGCAGTTGAGTTTGTTCGAGTCCGACGGAATGGAATTGTTTTCTTTGACCGAAACCGTCCCGGTAGTCGAGAAGGAATTGGATTCTAATAAAAACGTTTCCGAGGCAGATGCCAAGACCGGGTTACAGAAGACGACGGGAACTTTAGAAAAAGCCGCTACTGAGGAGTCGAGTGAATTCAAAGAGAAAGATGCCTTGACGAAAGAGAAGCCGAAGAAAGTTCGCGAACATAAAGAAAAAGTTCCAAAAGAGAAGTTGAGCAAATTCGATAAGAGACGTCTCAAACAAAAGAAGCAGGAAGCTCTTCTCAATCTGAGAGGAATTCCTAAGTATTACGCGACTTTCTTGGTCGAGACTTTATATATATTTGCAATCGAGGTTTTATTTAAATTGTTGTTTGGCAATTTAGCGTGGGATTGGACTTTGCTCAGAATACTCATGAGTAGCAGTTTTTTGAGCCTCATTGTGACTTTGGTCGTGAACAATTTGCCTTTGAAGCTGCGACGGGGATTACTCATCGCGTTCAACTTTTTGATAACTTTTTACGCATGGTTACAGCTCGGATTCATGAATTTCATAGGGGCGTTCATGTCGCTCGGAAATGCCGAGCAAGGTACGAAGATAGGAGAATACGTTTTCGAATTTTTGAGTGCCTATCCACCCGTTCTCCATACGATGTTCATTCCGTTCATTTTGACGATTTTATATTTCGTCTTCGAGCGAAATATCACGAGGGATGGATTCGATAAAAAAATCAAGTTTTCGAGCCTCATTCAAGATACGGCTATTTTGGTGTTTGCCGGTTTGCTCGGATTCATGTTCTACGTGACTTTGGAAGTCGATTTTATGCAGAATAAATTTCAGACGGTCACGAACAAGGAGTTAATAAAATATCCTTCGAATCCGGCTTATGCGATAAAGAACTTTGGAACGACCATCTATTTTGTCCTGGATATAAAGGGGACGATTTTCGGCGGAGAAGAGACGAGAACTCCTTCCGCGCCAAGCGTGGACGACGAGCCAGATATCTCCGATAATTCGAGAGAGATAGACGACGAGGCGTGGGAGAATCTCATAAAGTTGGAAAGCGACGCGACTTATCGAACTTTGAACAATTATTTTATCAACAAGCCGATTGCGGATAAAAACGAATATACGGGTATGTTCGAAGGGAAGAACCTCGTCATGATCATGCTAGAAAGCGTCGGTACGGCAGTCTTCAGTGAAGAGTATAAAGAGTATTTTCCGACTTTGTACAAACTTTACAACGAAGGCATCACGGGTGTCAACAATTACAGTCCACGAAACAATTGTGCGACGGGCGAGTCCGAGATGACGAGCGAGATAAGCATGTATTCCATCGAAACGACTTGTACGGTCAATTCGTACAAGGACAACGAATACAGGCAAGCACTTCTTCACATGCTGCGAGGCGAAGGCTATTATACGAGTTCTTATCACGATTATACGGATTTGTACTATTCTAGGAGTACCTATACTTACAACATGGGAGCCATGCGTTACTACGGAATTGATGAACTGGGCGTCAGTTACGAACAACCTTACAACGAGTGGCCGAGCGATTTAGAATTTTTCGAGAAAGCCGTGCCTAAGTTCGTAAATCAAGAAAAGTTCGCCAGTTATCTCGTCACGGTCACGGCCCATACTCCTTATATATTCGCTTCGAAGATGGGAAATCAGTACGTAGAGTTGTTCTCCGATTTGGATTTGCCTTTGCAGACGAAGAGGTATTTGAGCAAAGTCAAGGAAGACGATTTGGCTTTGGAGCATCTTTTAGATTCGTTAGAGGAAGCAGGTAAACTCGAGGATACGGTCATAGTCTTGTTCGGGGATCATTATCCTTACGCTTTAGGAGACAAGTATCAAGATTTGGCCGATTGGGACACGTCTGTCAATCACGAAGTTGACCGAACGCCATTTATAATATATAATAGTGAGACAGAACCGCAGAAGATAGAGAAGTATATGACTCCTTTGGATTATACTCCTACTTTGTTAAATTTGTTCGGAGTGGATTACGACCCGAGATATTATTTCGGACACGATGTGTACAGCGATTATATGGATTATGTCGTGTTCCCGGACCACAGTTGGCAAAGTCCATACGGATATTACAGTGCTCCTAAGGGCGAGTTTTTCCCGATGGAAGGCGAAAGAGTCCTCACGGACGAGGAGATAATAGCCATCAATACCGAGATTACGGATATGCGGAACATGAGCAATTTGGCCATAAAGAAGAATTATTTCAAGTATCTTTTCGACTATTTCGACGATTATAAACGACTGGCGGAAGAGAAGAAGAGAGAAGAAGAAACAGAAACGAAGACGAAGAAAAAAGATACGGAGGAAGATTAAATGAAAAATGTAGTTATCGTCGAGTCTCCAAGTAAGACTAAAACGATCAGCAAGTATTTGGGCAGTGATTATGAGGTGTTGTCTTCTAAAGGGCACATCAGAGACTTATCGACGACGGGGAAGTTCGGTTTGGGAATAGACGTCGAGGATAACTTTCAGCCTCACTATGTCGCCCTCAAGGACAAGAAAAAGTTGATAAGCGATTTGAAGAAGGCGTGTAAAGGGGCGACCGTGTATTTGGCGAGCGACCCGGACCGCGAGGGAGAAGCTATCAGTTGGCATCTTTTGGATGAGTTTGGACTCGACAATTACAAGCGCGTCGTGTTCAACGAGATAACTAAGCCGGCTTTGTTGGAGGCATTCGAACATCCGAGGGATATCGACATGGATTTGGTCAAGTCGCAGGAGACTAGACGCATGCTCGATAGAATCATCGGATTCCGTTTGAGCAAGCTCATGCAATCTAAGACGGACGGCAAGAGTGCGGGACGCGTTCAGTCCGTGGCTTTGAAGTTAATCGTCGATAGGGAACGAGAGATAGAAGCTTTCAAAGAGGAAGAATATTGGACTATCAAGGGCATATTCCCAGATTTCGAGGCCGAGTTGGAAAAGTACTTGGGTAAGACAGTCGAAATACCGGGGAAGGTAGACGCGGATAAAATCATCGAGTCACTTTCGAAGTGTTTCAACATCGAGTCGGTCACGAGCAAAGTCAAGAACAAGAAAGGCGTCATGCCATTTACGACTTCGACTTTGCAACAGGCTTGTATCAATATGCTCGGTTACAATTCTTCGAAGACGATGCGAATCGCCCAAAAGTTGTACGAAGGTGTCGACTTGGGTTCGGAAACGGTCGGTCTCATCTCGTATATGAGAACGGATTCGACGAGGTTGTCTCCAGTCTTCGTAGGGGAAGCGATGGAGTACATCCGCAACAACTATGGGGCCGAGTACGTCGGAAGTGTGAAAGTTTCGAAGAAGAAGGACAACGTGCAGGATGCGCACGAGGCAATCAGGCCGACGAGTATCAAAAGAACACCGGAGAGCGTCAAGAAGTATTTGACTCAGGAAGAGTTTAGGGTTTACAGTATCATATACGCCCGCGCGCTCGCGTCTTTGATGGCGGATGCAAAGGCAAACGGGACTACCATCATCTTGGAGAACAACGGTTATACGTTCAAGGCGACAGGTTCCGTAATCGTGTTCGATGGTTATTTGAAAGTGTACGGGGAATATACGAAGAACGAGGATGTCGTATTGCCAGATTTGTCACAGTACAAGTCCAAAATCGTGATAGCCGAGGATATCGTCGGAGAACAGCATTTCACCAAACCGGCTCCACGTTATACGGAGGCAAGTTTAATCAAAGAGATGGAGTCTTTGGGTATAGGGCGTCCTAGTACTTATGCCAAGACGATGGATACTTTGAAATTGCGAAATTACGTCGAAGTAGTCGACAAGAAATTCGTGCCAACCGAAATAGGGTTCGAAATTACGGACAAGTTGCAAGAATGTTTCAGCGACATCATAAACGTCAAGTATACGGCCGAGATGGAGACCGATTTGGATAAAATCGCGGACGAGAAATACGACAACATCAAGGTGCTCAAAGATTTTTGGAATAAGTTCGAGCCTTTAGTCGAATCGGCATTCAAGACGATGGAGAAGAAGGCACCCAAGGAGACGGGTGAGGATTGTCCGGAGTGTGGTAATCCTTTGGTCGTCCGGAAGGGCCGTTACGGAGAGTTCGTCGCTTGTTCGAATTATCCGGAGTGCAAGTACATAAAGCCGACCGAGAGAACGGTCTTGGCCACTTGTCCTAAATGTGACGGCGGGGAAATCGTCGCCAAGAAGACGAAGAAAGGCAAGATTTTCTACGGTTGTTCGAATTATCCTAAGTGCGATTATGCACTTTGGGATGAGCCGACGGGAGACAATTGTCCGGAGTGCGGATTGCTCATGGTTCAAAAGGGCAAACGAGTTTATTGCCCGAACTGTGCGGCCAACAAGAAGAAGGAAGAGGAATAATCTTCTTTTTTTGGCAATATTTTACATTTCACAGAAACTTCACATTTAAAACACTTCGATATCAAACAAGTTTTATATACTGTTATCGTGAAATGGAAGTGATAGATGACAGATAAAGAAAGTACTATATCATACTTAAAAAAGATATGCTAAACAAAACATAAATTAAAATTGGTTTTAATTAAATCATTAAAAAACCTATAAACTTATCCTTCTCAATAAAACTATAAATAATTAAAAACTTCAAAGATTAAGGAACGGACGATTTGTGTTCGTTCTTTTTGTATTGTTTGTAAGCAAATATTCTGATAAAATATAGATGGAGATAGGGTGATGACATGGTGTATATAACTGGAGATAAACATGCGGATTTTAGAGAAGTTCTATATTTTTGTTATGCCAATGAAACTTCTTTGGACGACATTTTAATCGTCTTAGGCGATGCGGGAATAAACTATTATGCAGATGACCGAGATTATGTGCTAAAGAACAGTTTATTACAGTATCCTATAACTTTTTTCTGTATACATGGTAATCATGAGGAAAGACCAGAAAATATAAAAACGTATAAAACAAAAAGGTTTCACGGTGGGATTGTATACTATGAAGAAGATTATCCAAATATATTATTCGCTAAAGATGGAGAAGTGTACGATTTTAATAGCCGCAAAGTCCTCGTAATTGGTGGGGCTTACAGTGTCGATAAATATTTTAGAAAAATGCACGGATATAATTGGTATGAAAGTGAACAACCGAGCGAAAAAACAAAGATAAAAGTAAAAGAGGTACTAAAGAATTTAGATAATAAAATCGATATTATTTTATCTCATACATGTCCTTACAAATACTTACCAAGAGAAATGTTTTTAGAGGGAATAGACCAATCTACAGTAGATAACTCGACGGAGTATTTTTTGGATGAGATAGAAGAGTCTACAGATTATAATTTATGGTATTGTGGCCATTATCATACTGATAAGGAAATCGATAAAATAGTATTTATGTTCCATAAAATCGAAGAATTTAAATGACTTTTTAGTTTTATGGTTCTTTCATTTGTAATTTATTATAGAACATATGTCTCTTATTTTTGCTCTCAAGCGCCTGTAAACAGGGCGTTTTTATTTTTTTATTGACAAATTTCGGGGGGGGGGTGGTAAAATAGGACTATATAAGACTATGGACGAAGAGCA
>CAYYLF010000066.1:0-8092 GCA_964472425.1 uncultured Muribaculaceae bacterium
CCTGAGTCTAAAGATAAAAGGAAAGGCAAAACGACCAGATGGTTCGTCTCTTCGAAATAATATTTAAACACATATAAAACGGTTTGTCAACACGTCCAAACCTCTGTAAATAAAAGAAAAAATGGCAATTTTGATAACTTGCCAAAACTGCATTTTGGCAAGTTTTAAAATCGTCAAATACGACTTTTCTGCAAAAATATTCAATGTATAGTGAGTTTTGAAAATTGTTCACTGATAACCATGCCGAATATTTTGTATCCTACTATGACTATTATCAGCCTTAGAAAAACTTCCCAAAAAGCAAAAGAGAACAGAAATCTCTGTTCTCCATCTACGAAAATTAGACTAACTCTAGACGTACCTCCAAAGCGTCGTCTCCTTTTCTTTCTTTGAGTTTGAGGATTCTAGTGTAACCACCGTTTCTACCCTCATACTTCTTTGCTAAATCGTTAAACAAAATATCGACAACTCTCTTATCATTGTGTAAGAAAGCAAGCGCATTTCTTCTAGAAACCAAAGTTCCTCTTTTACCTAAAGTTATCATCTTGTCAACCAATACTCTAACTTCCTTAGCTCTCGCCTCGGTCGTCACGACATAGCCGTTTTCGATGACAGTCTTAGTAAGACCTGCTAAAATACTTCTTCTGATGTGAGTTTCTCTATTTAACTTTCTCATACCTTTTCCTCACTTTCTACTAATCGTGGAACTTTAGTCCCATTTCACTAACTTTATCCAATACTTCTTTTAATGACTTCTTACCCAAATTACGTATCTTTGTAACTTCCGCTTCTCTCTTATCGATGAGATCTTGTACGGTATTGATGTTCGCTCTCTTCAAGCAGTTATACGTACGCACAGAGAACTCGATTTCCTCGATAGGAGTTTCGAGCGTCTTCGTGATGACGTCGATTTTCTTCTCGGCCATTACACCGGACTCGTCGGCAATCGCATTCAAATCCATGATGATGTTCAAGTGCTCGACCAAAATCTTGGCAGACAATGCCATAGCTTCTTCTGGAGTCATGGAACCGTTCGTATAGACGTACATATTGAGCTTATCGTAGTTCTCATTGTGACCTACGCGGGCAGGCTCGACCTCGAAGTAAACTCTCTCGATTGGAGAATACAAACTGTCGATGGCGATTTCGCCCGGTTGAACCTTCGCTCCTAAAATGGCCTTGTTGGCCGCGGCGTCGACGTAACCTCTACCACAACCGATGGTCAAAGTCATATCGAGCGAACCACCTTGAACTATGTTCGCGATGATTGCATCCGGATTGACGATTTCGATGTCGGAATCGCATTCGATATCCTTCGCATAAACTGGACCTTCCTCCTTTTTGAAGAGATGCACGGTTTTAGGCTCGTTCGCATAATTCTTGATGACGACTCCCTTCAAATTGAGGACTATTCCGGTGACATCCTCCAAGATGCCGTCTATTTTTTGGAACTCGTGCATAACTCCTTCGATTTTGACAGAAGTTATCGCCGAACCCGGAAGACTAGACAACATCACGCGTCTGAGTGCATTTCCGAGCGTAGTTCCGAATCCTCTCTCGAGCGGTTCTAATTCGAACTTTCCGTAGAAGTTACTCTCGTTATATTCCTTTATCTTGTATTCAGGTTTTTCAAAATTTAGTGTCATTATTTCACCCCTCTAACTAATTTCTTGGACGTTTTGGTGGTCTACAACCGTTGTGTGGTACTGGTGTCGTATCGTTGATTGCTGTAATCTCGAGTCCAGCCGCTTGCAGACTGCGAATCGCATTTTCGCGACCATTTCCGAGACCTTTGACGAATACTTCGACCTTACGCATACCCATGTCGTAAGCGACTTTACCGCAAGCTTCCGCGCTCATTCCGGCTGCAAAAGGAGTCTTCTTCTTAGAACCTTTATAACCGATAGTACCAGCAGAAGCCCAACTTATCGCATTACCTTCCGTATCCGTAATAGTTACGAGTGTATTGTTGTAAGTTGAATGGATGTGAGCCTGTCCTTCGACTACAGTCTTCTTAACTTTTCTTTTTCTTCTATTATAAGCCATTATTTACTCCTCCTATTTACCTACTTTTTTCTTGTTAGCGACTACTTTACCTTTACCCTTACGAGTCTTCGCGTTACGGGAAGTTCTCTGTCCGCGTACAGGTAATCCTTTTTTGTGTCTAACACCTTGGTAAGAGTTTATCTCCATCTTGTTCTTGATGTTCGTTTGAACCTCACGACGAAGTTCACCTTCGACCAAATGTTTGTCGATTTCGCCACGCAAAGCGGCGATTTCCTCGTTGGATAACTCTCCTATTTTCTTGTTTTCATCGACCTTCGCATTTGCACAGATATCCTTAGCCGTAGCTTGTCCTATTCCGTAGATGTGCGTAAGTCCGATATAAGTTTTCTTATTATTTGGTAATTCTACATTCTTGATACGTGCCATATATTACTCCTCCTAACCTTGTCTCTGTTTGTGTTTTGGGTTTTCACAAATTACCATTACTTTGCCGTTTCTTTTGATTACTTTACATTTTGAACACATTGGTTTAACTGATGGTCTTACTTTCATTAGTACTCTTCTCCTTACTTTCTATAAGTTATTAGCCCATGTCTTAAATCACCGCTTGGCGACATTTCGACTACTACATTATCGCCTGGTAGGATGCGGATGAGATTCATTCGCATTTTACCAGAAACATGGGCCTCGATAGTAGCTTTCGTGTCGTTCGGTAAACTGAGTTCCACCGTATATACATCGTGGCAGACGTTTACAACTTTACCTTCGACTTTAATTTTAACTTCCTTAGCCATTATTCACTCTCCTGTTAAAATTTCGTATCCGTCCTCGCGGACGACTATGGTATGTTCGAAGTGAGCACTGGGCTTTCCATCCTGCGTCACGATAGTCCAATCGTCCGATTTGACTCGCACATACCTCTTCCCTGCTGTGAGCATCGGTTCGACCGCGATGGTCATCCCCGCTTTCAAAATGATGCCCGTATTGTACTTTCCGTAGTTTGGGACGTCTGGTTCCTCGTGCATCTCGCGACCTATGCCGTGACCGACGAGTTCGTGGACGACTCCGAGCTTATGCTTCTTGGCATAATCCTCTATTCGCGCACTTACACATCCGAGTCTAACTCCAGCTCGAACCTCTTTGAGTCCCGCGTACAACGCTGCTTCTGTATGTTTTAAAAGATAAGCTTTTTCCTTGTTGATATCTCCGACCGGTACGGTCTCGCAAGCATCGGCTTGATAACCGTCTAGTCCGACGACTATATCCAACGAAACGATATCCCCATTCTTCAGCACTCGACTTCCACCGATGCCGTGGACGACCTCTTCGTTTACCGATATGCAGATGTTGCCGGGGTATCCTTCGTAACCTTTGCTACTCGGAATACCCCCGTGGGAAACTATGAACTCTCCCGCCGCATCATCCAATTCCTTGGTCGTCATTCCTGAATGTATTATCGACTTCAGATACTCGCGAGTCAAATAATTCAAATGACCCGCCTTCCGCATCCTCTCTATCTCTTCTTCGGTCTTGATTACTATCATTTTTTGATCACGCTTACCACGTCTTTGTAAGGCTCGTTCACTCCGTCGACCGACACGTACTTTCCACGTTCCTTATAGTAATCTATCAAAGGAGTCGTAAGCTCGACATAATTGTCGTATCTCACTTTGAAAGTATCCTCGTTGTCGTCGCTTCTGTGCATCAGCTCCGAACCACACTTGTCGCATATACCATCGACTTCTGGTTTCTTGAAAAACGTATTGAACGTGGCTTTGCACTTAGGACAAGTCACGCGTCCGATGGCCCTTTTGAGAACCGTATCGTACGGTACAATGAGCTCTATGACGACATCTAACTCGAGATTCATTTCCTCGAACATCTCGTCGATTTTCTCGGCCTGAGCCAGATTTCTAGGACAACCGTCCAAAATGAACGGTTTTCCGTCTAAAGATTCGAGCTTATCTTTGAGTAACCTCAAGACCAACTCGTCGTCGATTAACTCGCCCGTCTTCATCCGTTTTTCGACTTCCTTACCCAAGGGAGTAGACTTATCTAAATCCCTGAGCAAATCTCCCGTCGAAATGTGCACATATCCGTACTCTTCGACGAGCGCATCACTTACCGTGCCTTTGCCACCTGCCGGTGGGGCGATAAATAGTACGTTCTTCACGGTCTATCGCCTTCTTCTCTTCGAAGTAGTATAGTTTCTCGAAACGACACTACTCTCCACTTGTTTATATGTTTCTAGACATACACCACAGACGATTAGAAGTCCGGTTCCTCCGATAGTGACTGCACTATCGAGTCCCGAAACCTTCGTGAATACGATTGGCAAAATAGCCAAAATGATCAAGAAGATACTTCCGACGACTGTGAGTTTAGATATAGAATTTCTCAAGAACTTGCTCGTCGCTTCGCCCGGTGTGATACCTGGAATGTAAGCATGAGCCTTATCCAAATTCTCGGCCATCTCTTCCGAATTCATGAGCATCTTGGTATAGACGTATCCGAACACATAGATGAGAACTATGTACAAGATTAGTCCTGGCCAAGAATTGTACGAAATGTAATTGTTTACTATATCGGTAAATCTATCGTTATTCAAGAACTCGGCAATCAAAGATGGAATTCCGACTATCGCACTCGCGAATATGACCGGCATGACGCTTGCCGAATTTAACTTGATTGGCAAGTACGTTTTCTCACCCTTATAAGATGAAGCCGTCCTGTTGGAATACTGAACCGGTATCCTTCTTTCCGCCTCTTGTACCCAGATGACTCCGACTATTATAGCCAAGTACACCAAAGTGAACACGACGAATGCGAATATGCCGAACCATGTCTGGTAAGTGCCGCTTCCTATAAATGCATTGTACGCATTTATGAATACGGATGGAATTCCCTGTATGATACCGGCCATGATGATGAGCGAAAGACCGTTTCCGATACCTTTCTTCGTAATCTCATCGCCGAGCCATAGTAGGAATGCCGTCCCACCCGTGAGAACTAAGGCACTCTTCAAGACTACCATAGACCCTTGGTCTTTCAAAAACGCATATGAGAAGATATAGCCTTGAATCAAGGCGAACACGATTCCCAAGTAACGGTTGATTTTGTTGATTTTCTGTCTTCCAGCTGCCCCTTCCTCTTTGAGTTCGGAAAAGTATGGAACGATGTCCATCTGTAACAACTGAGTTAGAATGGTCGCCGTTATATAAGGCATGACTCCCAATGCGAAGATGGAGAAAGTCTTCAAACCGCCACCTGTCATGACGTTCAATAACTCTAGAAATCCTAAATCTTTAGTTATGCTTGTGGCTCCCGGCACGACTATACTAGTTCCGAGTGAGAAAATCGTCAAAGCGAAAATCGTAAAGTATAATCTGTGTCTCAAGTCCTTGTTAGTCGGTCCGAAAAAGCCTTTTAGACGTTTAAACATCTAAATCACCTCTGCTTTTCCGCCCTTACTCTCGATTTTAGTAACGGCCTTGCTTGAGAATCTCTGTGCTTTGACAGTGATTTTCTTTTCTAGTTCACCATTACCCAATACCTTAACACCGTTAAGTTGTTTCTTTATGATACCCTTTTCTTTTAATAGCTCTGGTGTAACTACATCGCCATCTTCGAATCTGTTCAAATCGGATAAGTTGATGACAGCATACTTCGTTTCGAATTGCTTGTTGTTAAAACCACGCTTAGGTATTCTTCTGTAAAGTGGGCTCTGTCCACCCTGGAACCAAGCTGGAATACTCACACCACTTCTCTTCTTTTGACCTTTTTCACCTTTAGTGGCAGTTTTACCCATACCACTTCCGGGTCCACGGCCGACTCTCTTGCGAGTCTTAAATTCTGGAGTAGCACTCAAATTTTCTAATTTCATACTATAATTCCTCCACTTTCTTACCGCGCAAACTTGCAATGTGTTCGGCTGTCCGTTCAGATTTCAACGCGTCGATTGTAGCCTTGGCTACGTTTACCTTCGTATTGGAACCCAAACTCTTAGATACGACATCCTTGACACCGGCAAGTTCCAAGATGATACGAGCAGTACCACCGGCGATTACACCGGTACCTGGCTTAGCCTTCTTGAGTAATACTTTGGCTCTACCACACTTACCAGTCACATCGTGAGAGATGGTTCTTCCATCTACCAAAGCGACCTTGATGAGGTTTCTGCTAGCAGCCTGCTCGGCCTTCTTGATTGCGTCTTGTACTTCGTTCGCTTTACCGGTTCCTAGTCCGATTAAGCCCTTACCGTCACCCACAGCATAAGTGGCAGCAAAACGCATGTGTCTTCCGCCCTTCGTAACTTTCGTTACGCGAGCGATGTTGACGACTTGTCCGTTCAATAGTTTCTCTTTAGGTCCGTTGTTGTTGCTTCTTCTGTTATCTCTAGAATCTCTTCTTTTGAAATCTCTAGAGCCATTAGAATCTTTGCTCTTGAATTCGCGAGTTTCGTTTGTCTTAACTTCTTCGTTCTTCATAAGTTCCTCCTAGAATTCTAATCCCGCTTCGCGTGCAGCCTCGGCAAGAGCCTGTACACGTCCGTGATATTGGTAACCGCCGCGGTCGAATACGACCGACTTGATGCCAGCCTTCTTGGCTTTTTCGGCAATATCCTTGCCTACCAAAGCGGCACCCTCGGCATTACCACCGTTTTTGATTTTTAGTTCGAGTGATGATGAAGAGACAAGAGTGACACCCTTCTCGTCATCGATGATTTGAGCAAATATTTGGGCATTGGATCTAAATACGTTCAATCTAGGTACTAAGGCTGTACCAGAAACTTTAGTTCTTACTCTAGCATGTCTTCTCTGTCTTAGAGCATTGTTCGCTTCTTTTTTTATCATATATATCTCTCCTTACCCTTACTTAGCAGCTTTCTTACCTTCTTTACGACGTATGTACTCGCCTTTGTAACGGATACCTTTACCTTTGTAAGGCTCTGGTTTTCTCCATTCGCGAATCTTGGCCGCAAATTCGGTAACTTTTTGCTTATCTATACCCTTTACTGTAATTTCGGTATTGCTCACTTGTTCTACACTCAAACCGGCAGGAACATCCATGACGACCGGATGCGAGAAACCTGCAGTGATGTTCAACTTGTTGCCACTTACATTGAATCTGTAACCGACACCGTTTATCTCTAGACCACGTTCGAAACCTTTACTTACACCTTCGATCATATTCTCGATGAGAGAATTGGTCGTTCCGTGCAAACTTTTTGCTGCTTTGGTTTCGTTCTTTCTCG
Organism: uncultured Muribaculaceae bacterium; assembly: GCA_964472425.1. Classification (GTDB taxonomy): domain Bacteria; phylum Bacillota_I; class Bacilli_A; order RF39; family UBA660; genus RUG11867. The sequence goes on from CAYYLF010000066.1 coordinate 7,262, forward strand.
TAACCTCGACCACATTGTCGTTTACGATGACGTCGACTAGGTTGTCGAAGTCGAGTCCGAGTTCACCCTTGGCACCTTTTACATTGACGTGATTTCCGTCTACTGCAACTGTGACACCATTGGGGATTTCGAGTTTTCTATTTCCTATTCTACTCATAACATTTCCTTACCAAATGTAGGCAAGTACTTCGCCTCCTAGTCCTTTACCTCTTGCTTCTTTGTCAGTCATGATACCTTGGCTAGTCGAAATTATCGCTATTCCGAGACCATTCAACACTCTAGGAAGTTCAGAAGCTTTTGCGTATACGCGCAAACCTGGTTTGCTGATTCTTTTGAGTCCAGTGATAACTTTCTCTTTCTTGTTGTTAGCATACTTGAGATTCAAAGTTATCTTGTCTCCTGTCGTATTCTTCTCGTACTTGTATTCTGAGATGTAACCTTCGTCCTTCAATATTCTAGCGATTTCGTTAGTCATCTTCGAACCCAAGATTTCGACAGTATCGTATTTCATAATGTTTGCATTACGAATTCTCGTAAGCATATCTGCTATAATATCAGTCATAATTAACCCTTCTCCTTCCTACCAACTTGATTTCTTTACGCCTGGAATTTCGCCTTCGTTAGCAAGTTCTCTAAAGCAAATACGGCATAATTTATATTTTCTCAAAACGCCATGAGGACGTCCACACCTTTTACAACGTGTATACTCGCGAACCTTGAATTTAGGCTTGCGTTCGTTTTTAATAACTAAACTCTTTCTTGCCATCCCTGTACCTACTTTCTAAATGGCATTCCAAAGCCACTCAATAATTTTAATGCTTCTTCGTTAGT
>CAYYLF010000067.1:0-7947 GCA_964472425.1 uncultured Muribaculaceae bacterium
GTCTAAACTCGACCGCAAGAAGTCAAATCGCGAAAGTAAAATGGTACTTAGGAGGCTCAAGTGCATATAAAAACTTAGGAGGTCCAGACTATTATAATTTTGAGAGAGGGGAAACGACATGTGTGACAGAAGGAAAGTGTAGCGGAGAAACGAGAACGACAAGTATAATACAAAATGTAGGCTTAATGTATCCAAGTGATTATGTATATACATATGAAAAAGGAGTAAATGATAAATGTTACACAGATGGATATAATTGTGATAGTGGAACCCCAAGTGCAGGTTGGTTATATAACAGTGCTAATCAATGGACTCTATCGCCGAATGCGGCGCTTGAGTACAACGTGGGCAGCGCGTTCTATGTGGACGCGAACGGCGGTGTGTACAGCGGCAGCTTCGTGTACCGCGCTCATGGGTTTCGCCCGACGGTCTTTCTGGACTCTAAAATCGCCATAAAGAGCGGGGACGGAAGTCAAGGCAATCCATATATCTTATCAGGGAATTAATATTATCAGAAAAAAAATAGTTAAGGCCTTTTACCAAGACCTTTTTTGGTCGCTATTTCCCTGAAAATATATCATAGAGTAAAACAAATAAAAGGCGAAGGTCAATCTTCGTCTTCTATTATGCGTTCTAACTCGGTGGAGATACGGGCAACTATTCCGACTACTAGGGCGTTTCCCATCATGAAGTAACGGCGTTTGTCGCTCATGCCGGTGTCAGTCCAGTTATCGGGGAAACCATTTATTCTCTCGCATTCGAGCGGTGTCAAGAGTCTCAATTTTTTGGTCTCGTAGTCTTCGATGACGTGGGTCATGCGAGATATTCCACTTTCCGAAGTGAGCATGGTACGAGCCGGAAGGTCGAGGTTATCCGGGAAGGACATGGATCCTTCGGAATACATGTAGTCTTCGCCGTTCGGCTTTTTTCGTGGTATACGTTTGCTTCCTTTCAAGTATTTAAATTTTTCTATTTTGTCTTCCGAAAGGAAAAATTTGGGGTCGATTTTTTCTGTTTGTCTGATTTTTTTGAGGGGATATATTTCTTCGCATTTGGGTTCGACTTTGGCCGTGTATATTTTGCCTTCGCACATGATGCCGGCGTTGTAGAATTGGGCTTTGAAGTTGTCGCTTAAGTCGGCTAAATCTTTGTAGTTGGATTTGGTGATGTCTATAGTTTCTTCTATAAGTACATTTTCTTCGATGGGAAACTGTTTAGCGAATACACCGTAAGTGGTAATTATTTCTTTTTTAGAGAGCTTTTTCATCTTGGCATAGTATTTGGTCGTTTTGTGATAGGCTACTATGTAGGTCCTCTTTCTTTTTTGTGGTTGGCTGTATTCGGCCGCGTTTATCACTCGCCATTCGACGGCGTATCCGAGGTCACGAAGACTTCTAAGCATCATTCCGAAGTCGCGACCGCGCTGGGTCGCTGGAGAAAGGAGAAGTCTATCGACGTTTTCTAAGAAGAGGAAGGGTGTCTTTTTAGCTTTGATGGTGTCGATGATGGCCCACCAGAGGACACCTTTTTTGCCTTCGAGGCCTTTGCTTCCAGAAAGGGTACGAGCTACGGAGTAATCTTGGCATGGGAACCCACCGACGAGCAAAGTGTGGTCGGGAATCGTCTTTTTGTCGACTTCAAATATGTTCGTGTTCGAGATATCTTCGGGGCCAAATCTTTTGGTATAGCAGTCGTAAGCTTCTTGCGATTTGGTGGATGGTTCCCATTGGTTGGCCCATACGAAATGCCAGGGGCCGAGTTCGATGGTCTCATCGTTTTCGAGACGAACGTCGTTCATTCCACATCTGAACCCACCGACACCGGCGAAGAGTTCTATTACCGTTTTTTGCATGTGATACCTCCTAGCATTGTATAAACTAATCAAATATATTATAATATATTTAATTTGTAAGATCAAGCGTTTTACATTATATATTTTAAACTATTTTGGAAATTAAAACAAGATCGAAAGGAGGAAAAAATGCAAAAAACGTATACCGAGGAGGAAATCAGGGGCATAGCCAAGTCATGTATTGGAAAGACTTTTGGCGAGTTAGAAAACATGAATCGCAAGGGCGAGAGAGAGGAATCGGCCAACAAAGCTTTCTTCGGGCATTTGTTCGAGACGAATGTGTACGGCATGAACATCAATTCGTATTCGAGACCCGATTTCGAGGAAGCGGGCGTGGAATTGAAGGTCACACCTTATAAACGAAATAAGGATGGTTCTTTATCTGCCAAAGAGAGATTAGTTCTCAATATAATCGATTATATGTCGGAGTACGAGAATACTTTCGAGACGTCACATTTTATGGCGAAGAATAGAAAGCTGCAGATAGTGTGGTATTTGTACGAAAAGGATAAACGACGGGAAGATTTGAGAATAACGAACGAGTTATTGTATTCGTTTCCAAATGAGGATATGGATATCATAAAGAAGGACTGGGAGTACATAGTCGGGAAGATTAGAGAAGGGAAAGCTCACGAGTTGTCCGAGGCGGATACGATGTATTTGGGGGCATGCACGAAGGGCGCGAACAAAGAGTCGAAGAGGCCTCAGCCATTTTCTAATGAGCCAGCTATGCAAAGGGCATTTTGTTTTAAGTCTTCTTATATGACCGGCTTAGTCCGCAAATATATAGGCAATTACGAAGATGTCGAGAAAATATTGAAAGGTTCTGGAAGTTCGTTCGACGAGGTAGTCCTCGCGGTCGTGAATAAATATAGAGGAAAGACTCAGAAAGCTTTGATGGAGGAGTTTGGAATAGATTCGAAAGCTAAAAACTTGTTCAGCATTCTCGTCAGTAGGATGTTCGGCGTGCGAGGAAATCTTCGCAATACGGATGAGTTCGTGAAAGCTAAAATCGTACCTAAGACTATTCGGGTCGAAGAGAACGGCAAGATTAGGGAGTCGATGTCGTTTCCATATTTTAAGTTTTTGGAAGTGGCCAATACTTCTTTCGAAGATTCTAGTTTGAAAGAAGAACTAGAGACGACGAAGTATATGTTTTTTATATTTCGAAAAGTCGATTCGGAGTACGTGTTCGAGGGCATCAAGTTGTGGAATATGCCCGAGGTAATCATCGAATCGCAAGTGCGCGAGGTGTATGAAAGGACGCGGGAGGTAATCGTTTCGGGAGAAGTGGTGCGCTCGATAGACGAGAAAGGTCGAAGAGTGACGAATTTTCCTGGGACGAGTTACAACGGCGTATGTCACGTAAGACCGCACGGACGAAATGCCATGGACGTCGCGAGGTTGCCGGTCACGGATAAGTTCTCGGGAGTAGAGGAGTTTACAAAACAGTGTTTTTGGATAAATAACAGTTTTGTTCGTGAAGTAATCGGTGATATAATAGATGGGAAGGAATAGTGATACTATGGGAAAACTCGGATATGTATTAAAGCGCATCAAGGGAATGGATTTCGGTCGATTTTTTCGGACGGCCGGGGACGTGCACGAAAAGTGTGGGAAACCTAGAATCGCAATTTTGTTCGATATGATAGTCTGTGGCTTCAAGTATCAAGCTGGTTATATGGATTATCAATTGTTCGAAATGTACAAGATGAACTCGCGCGAGAGGGCGACGGTCATCACGAGGGGAATCAACAATGAGATTCAGAAGAAGTACAATAAACCGGAGTTTTTGAAGTATTTTAGAGATAAGGTGCTTTTCAATCGAACTTTCGACAAATATCTCCATCGAGATTGGATATACTTGGATGGTGAGAATAGGGAGGAGTTCGCGAGGTTTCTAGACGGAAAAGACGAAGTGATGATAAAGCCTTCTTCGGGTTCGTGCGGGCAAGGTATCGAAAAGATAAAAGTCGCGGAAATCGATGTGGATGCTTTGTACGACAAACTCATGAGCGAGGAAAGGTGCCTCGTCGAAGAGGTGGCAACTCAGTGCGAGGAAATAGGTAAGCTACATCCTTCTAGTATCAACACTTTGCGGGTCGTGACTCTAAACAAGAAAGTGGTCGTTGCCTTCTTACGAATCGGCAATAAGGGGTACGTGGTAGACAACTTCAATCACGAAGGACTGGCGGCTCCAGTCGACATAGATGATGGGGCCATAAAGTACAAGGCTATCGATAAGGAGCATCACGAGTACGAGGTTCATCCGTATACGGGTGAGAAAATCGTCGGACTAGTAATTCCCAAATGGAACGAAATCAAGACGTTGTGCGAAGAGGCTTCGACAGTCGTGCCCGAAATCGGGTATGCCGGTTGGGATGTGTGTCTTTCCGATGATGGGCCTCTTTTAATCGAAGGGAATGAGTTTCCTGGGCACGACATTTATCAATTGCCACCTCATAGGGATGGAAACGAAGGGCTTTTACCTTTATTCAAGAAAGCGATGGAGGAAGAGAAATGAAAATAATTATAGGAACTGACCATAGGGGAGTAGAATACAAGAGCAAGTTAATCGACATTTTGAAGGATGAGTTCGAAGTCGTGGATGGCAGTCCAGAGAACAACCCGTCGGACGATTATCCAGATTTCGCGTTTCGGGTGGCCAAAAAAGTCGCGGATGGATTAGCCGACGTGGGCGTGCTCATATGTGGAACGGGTATAGGAATGAGCATAGCAGCAAACAAGGTGAAAGGCGTCAGGTGCGCTCTCGTATCGACAGCTGAGACGGCCATGTTAGCGAAGAATCACAACGACGCGAACGTTCTCGCCTTTTCTTCGGCAATGGACCCGGAGTTTGCCGCGGAATGTATCCGAATTTATGCCAAAACAGAGTTCAATGAAGACGATAAGCATCGTAGAAGAGTTCAAAAAGTCATAGATTACGAGAATGGGGAATATGATGAATTATAAGTTAATCATATATATCATCTCGGTATTGTTCACGACTTTCGGATTGTCGGCGGTCGATTTGAACCGTTTCTTTAAACAAGGCAAAGTCGTCGAAGCGAACATTTTCGCAGTCATTCTGATTTTGGCTATCGCCGAGTTGGTAAGCAGTTTTATAATAAATTTTATGGAGGTTTCGAGAATACTATAATGCAAAATAAAAGGTTGGGTATTATAGCGGTAGCGATGTTTCCTTTGGTAGTAATTAGTTTCGCATTCAAAAGTGGTGAGACTAATTTTAATTTGGGAGAAACGTATGGACCACCGGGGCCTTCGGATGTGCTCGAGGAGCCGCAAGTTGAGCCGGTTACCGTTCGAGTTTTGATGAATGGCGAGGTCGAAGAGATGGATTTGGAGGAGTACGTAATCGGAGTCGTGGCCGGAGAAATGCCGGCAAGTTTCGATATAGAGGCTTTGAAGGCTCAGGCCGTGGCGAGTAGGACTTTCGCTTTGTATCGGAAAAATAGGAGCAGTGGAGTATACGATTTAACGAATGGTACTAGTTCACAAGTGTACATCGATGAGGCGGCCATGCGGTCTAAGTGGGGCGACGAGTACGAGAAGTATTACGATAAAATAAGAAATGCTGTGGAGGAAACCAGGGATAAGGTAATTACTTACGATGGGGAGATAATCGAAGCATTCTATTTTGCGATGAGCTCCGGCAGTACGAACGAGTCGGGAACCGTGTTCGGCGAGAGCAGAGACTATTTACGCAGTGTGGCTTCGGAGTACGATACGAGCGTATTGAATGGCTACAACGGAGAAGTGATTTTGTCCACCCAGGATTTTATTTCGAAGTTAGGCCTCTCTTGTGAAGAGGTGTCTATAGGCGAGGTGAAGAGGTCGGAGTCGCATTATGTGGAGAACGTGCAAGTATGTGGGGTCGATATCAAAGGGACGGTCATGAGAGCGAATCTGGGTCTTCGAAGTACGGATTTCGATATAGAAGTAGGAGATGTGGTTAGAATTCATACGCGCGGATACGGGCACGGGGTCGGAATGAGCCAGTACGGAGCGAACGGATATGCCGCGGCCGGATATTCTTACGAGGATATCATCAAGCATTATTATACGGGAGTCGAAATTAGTAACTTGAAAGATGTATAAATTTCCAAATATTGCCCACAATTCTTTTAGAAGGGGATAAATGGAAATGAAAAAACTAAAATTCAAAAGTTGGGTAGTACCGGCGTTGTATGTAATAAGTATAGCAGTGATATTCGTAAGTGTCGTATTCATAGGTAAAGTGTTGACGACGGATTATGCGAAAGCGGTAGATACGAATTTTGTACCCGAGGATATCGTAAAGAATCCGAAGCCAAGCGAAGATGTGACTCAAGTCGTCGAGGTCACCAATACGACTATAGCTCAGCCTTATAAGGCAGAAGGTATTACTGTGGCGAAAGATTACTATGTAGACGAGGCCGAAGAGGAGTCTCAAATTGCCAGTCTAATCTATTATAAGAATACTTATATGGAGAATACGGGTGTGCTTTATAAGGGCAACGAAAAGTTCGATGTCGTAAGCGTCTTGGATGGAAGTGTCACGAGTATCACGGACGATGAGATTTTGGGCAAGGTGGTCGAAGTGACTCATACTACCGAACTCATCACGGTTTATCATTGTCTCGGCGAAGTGAACGTCAAGGTGGGAGATAATCTCAAACAAAACGACGTCATCGGCAAAAGCGGCAAGGTAAATGTCGACGAAGGGTACGAAAATGCACTTTTGTTCGAAGTCAATTATCAAGGCAAAATAATCAATCCGAACGATTTTTATAAGATGAACGTAAGTGAACTTTTGAAGTAAGAGAGGACTTTATGAAAAGGGAAGAGATTTTGTTCTATTTGGCAAGCGATGTCGTGCATGTGTATCTTACGAAAAGCAAAAAGGAGTACATCGAACAGGTCGATACTTCTCCTTTTTTTAAATGCGGAGAGATATCGAGTGTGAAGCAGCTCAGGGAGTACATCGAGAAGTTTGCAAGCAAGTTAAATTTTGGTCTATATTATCTGAAGCCTGAATTAGTCGTATTGTACAACGACGTGTGCGCAGGAGATGTGAAATATTTGTACAGGCACGCCTTGAGTCCTTTCGGATATAGCAAGGCCAGTTTTGTGCCACTTTCGCGGTTGGTTAAGAAAATCAAGGATGATGAAAAAGTGGTCGTGTGCGACGGGAATTGTTACACTTTAATCGATTCTAGACGAAAGGTCGAGTCTTTGAAAGGGCTCGAGTTCGAGCCAATCGTTTTGGGTGAGACGAGTAGGAAGCACATCCATCATTCGGATAAGGAAATACTTTGGAAAACGTTCAAATCTTGTTTTACAAAAGGTTCAAGGTATGGTATGATGGATGTAGGAGATGATTAGATTGAAAATTTCAATTCATGGAGATCACGTCAAGATCACAGAAGCGATAAAGGAGTACGTCGAAGAGAAGCTCATGAAACTCGACAAGTACTTTAGCGATTCCTCCGATATCGAAGTTATCGTAAAGGTGAGACTCCGAGGAGTATTGCAAATCATCGAGGTTACAGTTCCAACTAAGTTGTTTACAATCAGGGCTGAGGAAGGCAATGACGACTTGTACGCGGCCATCGACTTGGTTCAGAAGAAGTTGGAGACTCAAATCAAAAAGAATAAGTCAAAGTTGTCTAGCAAGTACAAGGACAAGAAGGGCTTCGTCATGATGGATGAAGCGCCAAGCGAGAAGAGCGAAGAAGAGGAAGAGAGCCAGATAGTTCGTCGGAAGGAAGTCGAGTTCAAACCGATGGATGAAGAAGAGGCAATTCTTCAGATGGAGCTTACCAATCACGATTTCTTCGTGTTCAAGAATGCGAAGGAGAAGTGTACCAGTGTCGTTTATAAGAGAAACGACGGAAAATATGGCATCATAAATGCTAGATAAGACATGATTTTCAGTTAGAAAAAGGCACGGACATATAAGTCTGTGTTTTTTGCTTTTTAAAGGTCAACAATTTTGCATGGAAAAGAACGTTCGTTCTTTTTTTGACAATTTTTTTCACAAAAGTTACCAAAATTTCAATTTTGACATGCAAAATTGTGTTTTCTGTTCGAAA
>CAYYLF010000068.1:0-7895 GCA_964472425.1 uncultured Muribaculaceae bacterium
AATCCCTTTATCTACCTGGATTAGCTCGTTTTTGCTGCAAAAGTAAAGATTATACTCATTTTCGACAAAAAGTCAAGCCCTTTTCTTTATATATATGCCACCAAGATTCCAGAGTCATAAAAATGTTACCTCGTAATACACGTTTCAATTTTATTTAAAAGATGTTATACTATTGTTGAAATGGTGGTAAAAACATGAAAAAAGTATTATTGATAGACGGAAACAATCTGATGTTCAGGAGCTACTTCGCGACGGCCTACTCTGGTTCCATAATGCGCAACTCCAAAGGCCAAGCGACCAACGCACTCTACGGATTCGTCTCGATGATTAACAAAATAATTGCCGAAGAAAAACCACAATACATGGTCGTCGCCTTCGATGTCGGCAAAAACTTTCGACACGAAAAATATGCCGAATACAAAGCTGGACGAAACGAAACCCCGGATGACCTCAAGAGCCAAATGCCAATTGCTCGCCAAATCTTGGATGCGATGGGCATCAAATACCTCGAAATGGAAGGATACGAAGCCGACGACATCATAGGTACGCTCGCCAAAGAAGCCGACCTCGACCCCGAATACGATGGTCTCATCATTTCTTCCGACCACGACCTCATGCAGCTCATAAGTCCCGTCGTCGGAATGAAAATGCTCAAAAGTCGAGACAGCACTTACTACACGGTCGAATCGTTCAGGGAAGAATACGGCTTCGACCCCATCAAAATAATCGACCTAAAAGCCCTCATGGGCGACTCCAGCGACAACATACCGGGCGTCAAAGGAATAGGGGAGAAGACCGCGCGGACTCTCATCCAAACCTACGGTTCCCTCGACGGAGTATACGAACACATAGACGACATCAAAGGTAAGATGAAAGAGAAACTCGTTCTCGACAAAGAAAGCGCTTACTTCAGTTACGAACTAGCAACCATCTATAGAGACGTACCATTGGGCGTCGAACTTGGAAGTCTCACCTACGACGGACCGAACCAAGGCGCGCTCATCGAACTCTTTCAACAACTCGAATTCCACTTCTTTCTCAAAAACATGGACTTTTCGACCGCGCCAGAACAAAATATCGAATATGTCACAGTTGGAAAAATAGAAGATATAAATGACGCCTTAGAATTTTCCTACTATATAGAATGTGACCGCGACAACTACCACTACGCAAACCTCCTCGGCATAAGCCTCTACGATGGCCACACGGCCTACTTCGTCCCATACAACCTGGTTCTCGAAGTTCTCGAAAAATTTAAGACGCGTCTCCGTTATACGTACGCCCTCAAAAAGAACATCATTTTAGCCAAAAAGCGCAACATAGACATAGAGAACACCGATTTCGATACGATGATCGCGTATTACCTCTTAGAAAATACGACCAAAGACGATCTCGCCTTGAAAATGAGCGATGAAGGAATAACGGTATACTATTACGAAGACCTTCTCAAAAAGAAAGTCGACGAGGAAACCTACCGTAAGGGACTAGCCCTCAAAGCCAAATTCATATGGGATAAAAGGGAAGAACTAGTGTCTAAACTCAAAGAAAAAGAAATGTATTCGCTCTTCAATGACATCGAAATGCCCCTCGTTCGCGTCCTTGCCGACATGGAGCTTACGGGTATACGCGTCGACCGTTCTTTGCTTCTCGAGATGCAGGGTATCCTCAAAGAAAAAATCGCCACCCTCGAAGAAAAAATATACGAAGAAACGGGCGAAAAATTCAACATTTCGAGCCCTAAACAACTAGGAGAAGTTCTCTTCGACAGAATGGGCATACCGTATCCGGGAAATAAAAAGAAGGCCACCTACAGTACGGATTCGTCCATTCTCGAAAAAGTGGCCGAAGAACATCCGATAGGAAACATGATACTAGAATATCGTACACTCACCAAACTCTATAACACCTACGTCGAACCGCTCGAAAATTACATAGAGGACGACGGAAAAATACATACCATCTACAAGCAGACTTTGACGAGAACTGGTCGCCTTTCGAGTGTCGAGCCGAACCTTCAAAACATTCCAGCTCGCGAAGAAGAAGGAAAACTCATCAAGAAAGCCTTCGTGAGCGAAGAAAATTGTGTCCTCATGAGTGCCGACTACTCCCAAATCGAGCTGAGAATACTCGCATCCATCTCGGGTGACGAGACCATGATAGACTCTTTCAAACATGGCGAAGACATCCATCGCCGAGTCGCGGCCGACATCCACAGTATTCCGCTCGAAGAAGTCACCAAATACCAACGAAGCACGGCCAAAGCTGTCATCTTCGGAATCGTATATGGCATAAGCGGATTCGGACTCGGAGAGAATCTACACATATCTTCGAAAGAAGCCAAAGCCTTCATCGAGAAATACTATGAAATGTATCCGAAAGTAAAAGAATACATGGACAACATCAAAGCGGAAGCCTACGATAAAGGATACGTGAGAACCATTTACAATCGCATTAGATACATCGACGAACTCAAAAGTGCCGTCTACATGGTCCGCTCCGGAGGCGAACGAATCGCTCTCAACACGCCAATTCAGGGCACGGGCGCGGATATCATGAAAATCGCGATGATCGACATATGGAACGAACTATTGAAGAAAAACTTGAAAAGCAAACTGATACTGCAAGTCCACGATGAAGTCATCTTGAACGTATACGAAGAGGAGCTCGAAGAGGTGCGCGAAATAGTTCGCCGCAACATGGAAGAAGTCGCCGACTTGAAAGTCCCACTGAAAGTCGAAATAGAAACGGGTAAAAACTGGTATGAAGCAAAATAAAATTCTTCATACGGGATTTAATAGGAGGTTAAACTATGCCAGAAATAGCAGAAGTGAGAGTCGTAAGAGACACTCTCAAAAAGATGATTTTGAAAAAAAAGATAAAGGACGTTCACGTCTTATACAAAAATATAATCGTTGGTGACGTCGACGAATTTGTGCATATCCTGAAAGGAAAAACTTTCGAAGATATTACATCTTCGGGAAAGTGGCTCATATTCAATTTGGGAGAATACTCCATTCTCTCTCACCTTCGCATGGAGGGAAAATTCTTTTATGTCGAACCCGAAACTGAGCTCAGAAAACACTCTCATGTCATCTTCGAACTGTCGGACGGTATGGAACTTCGATACGACGATGTACGCAAGTTCGGCAAGATGGAACTTGTAAAGACGACCGAGATTGACGTCCATCCGAGCATCAAAAAACTCGGCCTAGAACCGGATGAACCAAACCTGTCCGCCGATTATTTGATAGAAAAATTCGCTGGAAAGAAAGTCCCTGCTAAATCGGCCCTGTTAGACCAAACCATCATAAATGGTCTCGGCAATATCTATGCGAACGAAGTTCTCTTCGCAGCTAAAATATCCCCTTTGAGACCGGCCGAAAAAATTACTAAAAAAGAATGTGCCGACATAGCTGAGAATGCCCAAAAAATAACGAAAAAAGCCTACGAGATGGGAGGATCGACCATCCGAAGTTACACCTCCAGCCTCGGAGTCATCGGTCACTATCAAGATTTGCTCCAAGTCCATGGTAAAGAGGGTGAACCTTGTCCCGTCTGTGGAACTCCCATAAGCCGCCAAAAGATAGAAGGACGAAGTGCCTTCTACTGCGAAAAATGCCAAAAGTGAGCCCAATATTATGAACGATTTAATCGAACACATCTACGAACTGCACACGACCGAGCTCGGCATAATGCGCCTTAAGAAGAACTTAGAACTCGAAACCGAAGACGTAGTCGAGTGGTGCAAAAGGCGCATTTTATCCAAAAATGCGAAACTCGAAAGAACAGGTAAAAACTGGTATGTGACTATCGATAACTTCAGAATGACAGTTAATGCTCACAGTTATACGATAATCACGGCCCACAAATTAGATGATAAAATTTAAACATATAAAAAGTGTAGATTGCCATTTCGCGAATTCTACACTTTTTATTAGCAGTTTACTTATTGAACTCGTTCGCCAATTTGCCAGATGCGAGTAAAGACTCGTAAGCCGAGCGATTGAACACCAAGTCGAACTCTCCTATGTACTCGAAAACCTTCGCATCGAACCCGAGTTTGAAATTATTCAACCCGTGATAAGGACTCGTATTCTTGAAGTCGCCGCTTACTCCTCCTAAATCCAAATACCCGTAATCCATCTTGTAATTCTGAATGAGCGAATCGTAGAGAAAATAATTCGCATTTAGAAGAGGATGATTTCGTTCAAACGAGCTTTCTATCACGTGAACGCGATTTCCGTACTTGACGACCAGCGCGCCTGCCACGACCGCATTATCCTCGCCTCTAAGACCCTCAGTTGCCGAAACTATCTCGTTCTTGATGACCAACAACTTAGAATCGCTCGCCATCTTCCTATGCAAATCACTCTCGCGTTTGCTTCTATGCAAAATTTCGTTATATAGCCCATTTTTATCGACTTCCTCATCGTAAAGACTTTGGCTGTTCTTGATAAAATTCTCGTAATTGACTCTGACCAAAATGATATCCAACTTGTCCCCGAAAGTCGTAATTAGATTTCTATAATAAGTGATAGGCTCTTTTCTAGGCTCCAACTTGTAATAAGCCTCCAAATCTTGAATGGCCCCTTTCTCGATGTATAATCCTTTTCTTCGAGCATTCCTAACTTTGTTTCGATTCGCTTTCGAGTAATTCTTCAAACCGGTATTTTTGAGGTCTATATATGCATTAAAACGGGGATTCAGAGATTCGAAATAGAGATTATCTTTCAACTTCAAATAACCGAACCGCTGTATCTCCTGCTTGAGTCGCATATTCGGATTACTGTCCACACTGAAAGTTCTGTTATCTATTTCGGCCACGACTATTTCGGGATTTATCTTTATGAATACCATGTTCTTCTTCGCATAATATTCTTTCAACTTTTCTGCAAACGTCTTCATCAAATTTGCATCGTAATAATTTATCAAAAATCCTTTAGGGGCATACCCGTAACGCATGTTGAATCCGATTCGTTTCCAAAGAATCAAAGACGCAGCTCTTATGACCCCAGATTCGTCCAATAACCCTACATAATCGTAATTGAACTTCTCCTCACCCATAAAACGAGCATACTCTTCCGACTGCATATAATTCCTAAGCGGACTATTCTTCGCAAATTCGGTAAAAGCTTGAATGGTTAGTTCGCATATCTTCATGAATAATCGCCCCTTTCGAGTAACTAATTATATCATATAAACGAGATTTTGTCACGTCCCTACAAACTCAGTAAAAATCCTTCAATAAATACGAGATTTTTCGCTTGTCTTCCGCTCTTGCGAACAACCAATGAGCATGATATAATTGACTAGATGATAAAGAAAGCAAGGTAGTTATGAAAACTGAAGATAAAGAAATGACAAAACTGACCGGACTGAGCGAGGCCCAAGCTCGCGAATTGTACGCCCAAGGCAAAAGCAACATCCCTATAGAAGCCCCTTCGAAAACCGTCAAAGAGATAGTTCGAGAAAACATCTGCACCTATTTCAACTTGGTGTTTTTGATAATAGCCATCCTACTCATAATGGTCGGTTCTTTTCGCGACCTCACATTCCTACCTATCATAATCTCTAACACCCTGATAGGCATAATTCAAGAAATCCGTTCCAAAAAAGTTATAGACAAACTTACCATGCTCAATGCTCCGACTGCCAAAGTCCTGAGAGATGGCCAAACCCGCGAAATATCCGTCGAGAATCTCGTCGAAGGAGACGTGGTCGTGTTCACAAGTGGCAACCAAATATGCGCGGATGCCAAGATAATCGAAGGACAAGTATCCGTAAACGAATCCCTTCTAACGGGAGAAGCCGACGAAATCGCGAAAGTACATGGAGACGAACTTCTCTCCGGCAGTTTCATAGTATCAGGCACCTGCTATGCGCGTCTTACGAAAGTTGGGGCGGAATCCTACATATCCAAACTGACCCTACAAGCCAAAACCATCAAAAAAGAAGAACAATCAGAAATAATCAAATCCTTAAATAAGATAGTCAAATTGGCCGGAATAGCCATCATTCCGATAGGACTCATCCTCTTCGGACAACAATTCTTTCTAGAAGGTGCCACTCTCAAAGCGAGCGTACAAGGAATGGTCGCCTCCGTCATGGGCATGATACCGGAAGGACTGTTTCTCCTATCGAGTGTCACTCTCGCGATAAGTGCCATGCGCTTGGCCGAAAAAAAGGTCCTCTTGCACGACATGAAATCGATTGAAACCCTCGCTCGCGTAAATGTCTTGTGCGTCGATAAAACTGGGACAATCACGGATGGAACGATGAAAGTCCAATCTTTCGAAGTGCTCGAATCGTGTAAAAAAAGCGAAGTCGAAGTAAAAGAACTTATAGGAGACTTCGTCGCCGCCCAAAGTGCCGATAATATCACGATGGAAGCTATGAAAGAATACTTTGCCGAACGTACCAATCGTAAAGCCGACTCGGTATATGGCTTCTCATCCGAATTCAAATACAGTGGAGTCATCATCGAAAATACTTCTTACGTCCTAGGCGCACCGGAATTCGTCCTCCGAGATGAGTTTTCCACTTATGCATCTTTGATAAACGAATACGCCAAAAAGGGACTTCGTGTCCTCGTCTTCGGAAAATCCAACAAAAAAATAGACGGCAAAAAACTGACTGGAAAAATAACTCCCTATGCTCTCGTAGTCTTGGCCAACCCGATAAGAGAAAATGCCAAAGAAACGTTCGCTTACTTTGCCGAACAAGGAGTAGAACTCAAAGTCATCTCGGGAGACAATCCGATAACCGTCTCGGAAGTCGCCAAAGAAGCTGGCATAGCCGGGTCCGAAAAATACGTCGATGCCCGCGAACTCATGACCGAGGCTCAAATCGAAAATGCCATCATGGAATACACCGTATTCGGTCGAGTCACCCCAGAACAAAAAAGAAAATTCGTAAAAGCCCTCCAACGAAACGGCAAAACGGTCGCGATGACAGGCGATGGTGTAAACGACGTCCTTGCCTTAAAAGATGCCGATTGCTCGATAGCTATGGCCTCGGGCTCGGACGCAGCTGTCCAAGTTGCCCAACTAGTCCTCCTAGAATCCGACTTCTCGAAAATGCCAGCCGTCGTCCGCGAAGGAAGACAAGTCGTCAACAATCTTGAACGTTCGGGAAGTCTGTTCCTCGTCAAAAACATCTTCTCCTTCTTAATTTCGATTTTGGCCATCTTCTTCAGTGTCAAATATCCGCTCGAACCTGCCCAAATATCTTTGATAAGCATGTTCACGATAGGAGTTCCCGCCTTCTTCCTCTCTCAAGTTCCAAACGAAGACCTGATAGAAGGGCACTTCCTCAAAAATATTCTCTTCAAAGCCGTTCCAGGAGGACTAGTCGACACCTTCATAGTCGCGGCCATGGTCGTCTTTGCTACCATCTTCGAAGCGAGCGTTTCCGACATTTCGACCGCTTCGACTATACTTCTCGCGATAGTCGGACTCATGGTTCTCATGAACATCAGCAAACCGATGAACAAATTCAAATGGGCCATCTGGATATTCTGCGCCTTGGGCCTTCTATTCTCGTTCATCTTCATGAAAGACCTCTTCAGCATAGCCGAAACCATGTCCATCCAAGGTACGTTATTGTGCATCAACTTCGCACTCATCTCGGAAGTCTGCCTCCGATACCTCACTAAAATGTTCGAATTCACCCGTGACATCAAACTCAAAATTGTCGATTACATCAAAAAAAGAAGAACGAACTAAATCATTTAATTTGTACGAATATTATAATTTAAAACGCGTATAATCAAAATAGTGGTTGACACACGAAAAAAGTTTGTGTTATAATCTACTTGTCACTTCGATTAGTGGCAGTATAGATACGGAGAAATACCCAAGTCCGGTTGAAGGGACTGGTCTTGAAAACCAGGAGGT
>CAYYLF010000069.1:0-7847 GCA_964472425.1 uncultured Muribaculaceae bacterium
GCTAGTGTTCGGACTCGTGAGTGGGAATGGATTTTTAGTAGTTTTGAAAACTTTTTTTGCGGGAGATTTTTCTGTACAAACAATCTTATTTGGAGTTTATATGGCACTCGTATCGAGTTCTATCGTGCTTGCTGGATATTGCGATTTTGAAAAAGCTCTTTCTAACGTGGATTTACATCGGGATGTGAAGAAGTTGTACAAAAGGTATAAAAGAATCCCGAATAAAAAATAATTGAGCAAATAATCGCCATTCTGTTGGGCGATTTCGTTTTTGTTTTGATGTGTTTTGTGTTATAATAACTTCAAGTTAGAGGAGCATGTTATGGGCAGTAAAAGAAAGAAATTTCATAAGGAGTTAAGAAGAATAGGTAAAGAGAGCAAAAGAAGTTCTATCGCGGTCTATTTTACCTTGCGGGTTTTGGTCATTTTGTGTATGATACTTGAATTTATTAGAGGCGATATCAACAACGCATTTTTGTGTCTTTTATCTTTGGTGTTGTTCATGATGCCTTTCTTTATCGAACACAGATTCAAAATCGAGTTGCCAAATACGCTCGAAATTATCATCATGTTGTTCATATTTTCAGCGGAAATCTTGGGTGAAATAAACAATTTCTATGGAATAATTCCTTATTTTGATACGATTCTTCACACATTGAACGGCTTTTTGGCTGCCGGGGTCGGATTCGCTTTGTTCGATTTGCTCAACAACAACGTCCAGAGTGTAAATCTATCTCCGCTTTTCTTGTCGATAGTCGCATTCTGTTTTTCGATGACCATCGGGATACTTTGGGAGTTTTTTGAGTATGGAGCGGATAAGTATTTTAAAACCGACATGCAAAAAGACAGAATCGTGACGAGTATCAGCTCGGTGTTATTGAACGAGGAAGGAAAAAACGTTGCGGTCAAATATGACGGAATCGAATACACTTTGATTTATACAGAAGGCAAGAACGGAGAAGTTATCGAAACTAGAATAGATGGTGGGTATTTGGATATCGGTCTCAATGATACGATGAAAGATTTGTTCGTCAATTTTGTCGGTGCTGTGTTTTTCAGTGTCTTCGGATATTTGTACATATTGAATAGAGAGAGGTTCGGATTCGTGAATCATTTTATACCACTCAGAAAAGAGCAAAGACTGGTATCGTAGCATTACGTTAGACCGAGAATTGGGTAGTTCTAGGGAGTAACTTAGAGCTTTTTTCTTTGCCATAAACTTTCTTTTTTTGAACGATTTTAAAAAAAAATTGAGTCCTTAGTTCTTGATAATCGCACTTGCCTATGGTATACTGTACGTATATATAGTAGAGGGAGCATACCGTCATGAAGAAGATTAATGAAGATATTAAAAACGAAAAATTGGTCGATGCAGGACTAGAGGAATACGAAGAAGTCGATGATATGGAATTAGAAGAACAGAACGAAGAATTAGTCAAAGAAGACGAGAAGGATAGAAAAAAGATACTTTTCATAATCTTGATTATTTTATTGTTGCTCATAATCATGTTCGTCATGATGTCATTTTCTATATTCAATAGGGATGTTTGTACCTTGAATTGCGATATGGATAATGATGGAGTGATAGATACAAATGTCGATGTGGACGGCGATGGTAAGTGTGACATCAATTGTTTGATGACCGACGAGAATGGAAACCAATATCTCATCAATATCGATTATAACAACGATCGTGTGGCAAGATGGAATTTGGATACCGATGGAGATGGTAAACCAGATGTGAACAAAGTCGACAAGGATGTCGATGGGGATGGTGAATGCGATTTCAATTGCGACACCGACGGGGATATGAGGCCGGATACGAATTTGGATTTCGACAATACTAATCATTGCGATTTGAATTGCGATACCGACAAAGATGGTAAATGTGATCTTAACTGTGACACCGATGGAGATGGCAAGTGCGACTTGAATTGTGATACCAATGGGGACGGCAAGTGCGACCTCAATTGCGATACCAATGGGGACGGCAAGTGCGACCTCAATTGCGATACCAATGGAGATGGTAAGTGCGACCTCAATTGTGACACGAATAACGATGGTAAGTGCGACCTCAATTGTGACACGAATAACGATGGTAAGTGCGACCTCAATTGCGATACCAACAAAGACGGTAAATGCGATATAAATTGCGATACTAATGGAGATGGCAAATGCGATTTGAACTGTGATACCGACGGGGACGGTCGATGCGATTTGAATTGCGATACGAATAAAGATGGCAAATGTGATATGAATTGCGATACCGACGGAGATGGTAAATGCGATTTGAATTGCGATACTGATGGTGATGGAATTTGCGATTATAAATGCGATAAGAACGGCGACGGAGTGTGCGACACGAAGTGTGACCCTAAAGATTGCCCTTTGAATTGTGACGATAACGGGGACGGCAAATGCGACCGAAATTGTGACGACAACGGAGATGGCAAGTGTGACCGAAATTGTGACGACAATAAAGACGGAATTTGTGACCGGAATTGTGATACGAATAATGATGGCAAATGCGACCGAAATTGTGATGACGACGGCGATGGTAAATGCGATCGAAACTGCGATACGAACAATGACGGCAAATGTGACCGAAATTGTGATGACAATGGCGACGGAATGTGCGATCGAAACTGTGATGATAACAACGACGGCAAGTGCGATCGAAATTGCGATTCAGACGGAGATGGCAAATGCGATTTGAATTGTGACGACAATGGAGACAAAGTGTGCGACCGAAATTGTGATGACAATGGCGATGGCAAATGCGACCGGAATTGTGATGATAACAAGGATGGAATTTGCGACCGGAATTGTGACGACAACGGTGACCGCGAATGTGACCGAAACTGTGACGATAACAACGATGGCAAGTGCGATCGAAATTGCGATCCAGACGGAGATGGCAAATGCGATTTGAATTGTGACGACGACGGCGACAAAAAATGCGACCGGAATTGTGATGACAACGGGGATGGTAAATGCGACCGAAATTGTGATACGAATGGTGATGGCGAATGCGATTTAAATTGCGACGACGACGGCGATAAGAAATGCGATCGAAATTGTGATACCGATGGAGATGGCAAGTGCGATTTGAACTGTGACGATAACAACGACGGCAAGTGCGATCGAAATTGCGACGACGACGGCGACGGAAAATGCGACCGGAATTGTGACGACAACGGGGACGGTAAATGTGACCGCGAATGTGATTTAAATGGTGACGGCAAATGCGATACGAATTGCGACACCGATGGCGATGGTAAGTGCGATTACAATTGCGATACCGATGGCGATGGCAAGTGCGATTTGAATTGTGATATCAACGGTGATGGCAAGTGCGATTACAATTGCGATACCGATGGCGATGGTAAGTGCGATTACAATTGCGATACCGATGGAGACGGCAAATGCGATTACAATTGCGACGACGACGGAGACAAGGAATGTGACCGAAACTGCGACGACAACGGGGACGGCATCTGTGACCGAAACTGCGACGACAATAAAGATGGCGAATGTGACCGGAACTGCGACGACGATGGAGATGGCGAATGCGACCGAAATTGTGACGACAATGACGATGGCAAATGCGACCGAAACTGCGACGACGACGGAGACGGTGAATGTGACCGGAATTGTGATGACAACGGGGACGGTAAATGCGACCGAAACTGCGATGACAATAAAGACGGAATCTGCGACCGTAACTGTGATACCGATGGAGACGGCGAATGCGACAAAAATTGTGATGATGACGACGATGGTAAATGCGACCGAAACTGTGATACGAACGGCGATGGAATTTGCGATTACAACTGTGACGACAATAAAGATGGCGAATGTGACCGGAACTGCGACGATGACGGGGACGGCAAGTGCGACCGGAACTGCGACACCAATGGCGATGGCAAATGCGATTTGAACTGTGACACCGACGGAGACGGAGATTGCGATTACAACTGTGACGACAATGATGACGGCGAGTGTGATAGAGAATGTCACGATGAGGCCGGCAAATGTAAATTGAATTGTGACACTGATGGAGACGGCAAATGTGACTTCAATTGCGATACCGACGGAGACGGCAAGTGCGATGTCAATTGTGACGACGACGGAGACGGCAAATGTGATCGAAATTGCGATACCAATGGCGATGGCAAGTGTGATTATAATTGTGATACCGATGGAGACGGCAAGTGTGATTATAACTGCGACACCGATGGTGATGGTAAGTGCGATTACAATTGTGACAAAGACGGAGACGGAGATTGTGATTACAATTGCGACGATGATAAAGATGGTAAATGCGATCGAAATTGTGATGATGATGGCGATGGCGTCTGTGATCGAAATTGCGACATCGACAATGATGGCGAGTGCGATTACAATTGTGATGACGATAAAGATGGCGAATGTGATCGAAACTGTGATACCGATGGTGATGGCGAATGCGACCTCAACTGCGACGATGACGGAGACAAGAAGTGCGACCGGAATTGTGATACCGATGGCGACGGCGAATGCGACATCAATTGTGACGATGATGGAGACAAAAAATGTGACCGGAATTGCGATACCGATGGTGATGGCGAGTGCGACATCAATTGTGACGATGATGGTGACAAAAAGTGTGACCGAAATTGTGATACCGACGGTGATGGCGAGTGCGACTTGAACTGTGATGATGATGATGACAAAGAATGTGACCGAAATTGCGACACAAACGGAGATGGCGAATGCGACATCAATTGTGATGATGATAAGGATGGTAAATGCGATCGAAATTGTGATATCGACGGAGATGGCGAATGCGATTTGAATTGTGATTTGAACGGAGATAAAAAGTGTGACTTGAACTGTGACACGGATGGAGACGGCGAATGCGATTTGAATTGTGATGACAACAAAGACGGTAAATGCGATCGAAACTGCGATACCGATGGTGATGGCGATTGTGACCTCAACTGCGACGATGACGGAGACAAAAAATGTGACCGGAATTGTGACGACGACGGGGACGGTGAATGTGACCGAAATTGCGACACCGACGGGGACAAAAAGTGTGACTTGAATTGTGACCCAGACGGAGATGGCGATTGTGATTACAATTGTGATACCGACGGAGACGGCGAGTGCGACCTCAACTGCGACGATGACGATGACGGTGAATGTGATCGAAATTGTGATACCGACGGGGACGGTGTGTGCGACGTCAATTGCGACGACAACAAAGACGGTAAATGTGACCGAAACTGTGATACCGACGGTGATGGTAAATGCGATTACAACTGCGATACCGATGGAGACGGCAAGTGCGATTACAACTGCGATACCGATGGTGATGGCGATTGTGATTACAACTGTGATGACAACAACGATGGCAAGTGTGACCGAAATTGCGACACCGATGGTGATGGCGAGTGCGATTACAATTGCGACACCGATGGTGATGGTAAATGCGATTTGAACTGTGATGACGACGGAGACGGAAAGTGCGATCGAAACTGCGATACCAATGACGATGGCAAATGTGATTTGAACTGCGACCCAGATGGCGATGGCGATTGTGACTACAATTGCGATAAAGATGACGATGGAGTATGCGATTGGAATTGTGACAAAGACGGTGACGGAGTGTGCGATTGGAATTGTGATACCGATGATGATGGTGAGTGCGATTACAATTGTGACAAAGACGATGATGGAATTTGTGATTACAATTGCGATACCAATGGAGACGGCAAGTGCGATTTGAACTGCGATACCGATGGAGACGGCGAATGTGACCTCAACTGCGATACCGACAAAGATGGAATCTGCGATACGGACTGTGACACCGATGGTGATGGTGAATGCGACATCAATTGTATTCATGCCAAATTCAACGCCAACTTGAAATCGCTCGAAATCGAAGGATTCACATTGACACCTGAGTTCGATCCATCGAAGACGGAATATTCTGTGAATATACCTTATGAGACGAAGATCGTCACTGTCAAAGGTGAGACGGAGAATCCGAAAGCGTCTATCGAGGGAACTGGAAATAGAAGTATATCTGGTGAGAATCCGACGATAACTGTCACGGTTACTGCTCCAGATGGAACGAAGAAAGAATACGTGATAACTGTCAATAGGGAAGACCCACCAAGCTACTTCTTGACAGTCGACTTCCACAAGACGATAGTCGAACCGGCAATATTGCCTGGTTATGAAGGTACCCATTCGTTTACAGTGAAGAATACTTCAAGTTATACATTAGTTTATATCATCAGTCTAAAAGATGTGGTCAATACTTTCGTAAGCGACAACATGCAGTATAGCATCGTAAAAGATGGCACGACTACAGTTAAAGATTGGACACCTGTTCCTAGAAGTTCCGGAGCTGTGACGGAAGAAATCGTCATAGGTCCAGGTGAATCTGCCAAATTCGATATGAACTACAGATTCGTAGAAACTGGTGCTCCTCAAGATGAAGATGTAGCTAAGACTTTCTCAGCGTATGTAGACGTCACTTTCGACGAAGCACAAGCGATGGGAAATAGATAGACAAAATGAGTGTAAGTTTTACACTCTTTTGTTTTGCATGTTTGCATTTGAGGTTGCGATTCATTATAATTATGATAGAAGAAAAAGGTGGCTATTATGAAAACTTGGGAAAAAATCAAAAAGATTTTGATTGTAGGAATATCCTTGTGTTTATTTTTAATTGTCGGTTTCATAGTATATTGTAAGGTCCAGGAACAAATCTATTATAGAAAGGGGCCGAAGTACGTACCAGAGTTTTCAGTTTATACTATTTCGAGTGGTTCGATGAGTCCCAACTACAATAAATACGATTTGGTAATCAATAGAAGGATAGATACCGAAGATATAAAAGAAGGCGATGTCATAACGTTTTTTGCGACTACACGCAGTTTTATGGGGGTGGTTACTCATCGTGTCGTAGGATTTACGGAAGATGAAAAGGGTAGAAAAGCTTTCATTACGAAGGGAGACAACAACGACGTGGAAGATGACGATTTTGCGAGGGCTCACAATGTTATAGGAAGGGTCGTCGTAAGGATTCCGTTTATAGGATTCTTGGGAACTCCTTATGGAATTTTCTTCTTTGTAATCATCGTGTTAGCAAGTGCGATTTTAAAGAAAGTTAAAAAAAGTGAAGAGTTAGAAGTTAGATAATGACTTCTTTTTTTGGCTTTAGTTTGATTTGTACGTTTCAAATAGCTTTTTAAAGTGGTATAAAAAAAATTTGTTACGTTTTTGTTTGTCGGCATACTTCTGTGAGTAATATACCATTTGCTTTTGGTCTACTGTGATGTATTGAACTTTATCGTTACCACTCGTGGTTTTACCTAAGTCATCACGGACTACTCGCATTCTCTTGGGATGAACTCTCGACTTATGAATGAAAGTAATCTCTTCGCCATTGTCATCTGTTATGATATCCTTCTTGTAATCTTGCTTTAATACCCATGCCTTAAATTCTTCGTCTGCTCCTCTTACAGATTGACCATAGACATAGCCGTTTAGTTTCTTAGACTGTTCTATTGAGGTACCTGCGATGTGTATAATGTTATCCGAAGTGTTAAGCCCTCGGTCGGCGACGACTATAGTTCTTCCTAAGTCGAAGTCTGCTTTTGTCCTTCTGAGGATAGGTATCAACGATTTCTTTTCGGACTCATTACCTGGGAATAAATCATAGGCGAGTGGTATATCTGAAGAGTCCATTAGTAGGCCCATTTCAACTATTGGGTCAGGTCTATGATTCTTCTCAGGTCCGCGTTTCCGAAGACCGGACTTCTTTAACACCGGTTCACCTTTTTCATCTT
>CAYYLF010000070.1:0-7805 GCA_964472425.1 uncultured Muribaculaceae bacterium
GACAAACACAATTGGGGGGGGGGTATAATGTCAATATAGGAGACTATAGGCGAAGGAGTAAGGCCTTTAAAAAACGCATCATTTTGGATTTGGAAACAAAAAAAATATGTGGGCAGGAAGTCAGTCTTTTATGTACTCCAATTTAGGAAAGAGGATGGCTTAAAGTGAAAAAAAGGAATTATATATTAGGTGTATCGTTGGTGTTAGGAATAGTGATAGGTTCGATAGTAACGGAGAAAATTCAAGAAACCGAAAAGGTAAAATCAATCGGAACAGGTAGCATGATAGCGATGTACATCCAAGATGAAGAAGGCAATTACAACTTGAGCGACGCTCAAAAATTCCCTACAGATGGATATGTGTTGAATACCGAGAAGAGCAGTTGCAAGAATGGCGGGGTGATAAGTCAGAACGCTAGTACGAAAGCATTGAGTTTGAAAGTCAAGACTAGCGATGAGTGTACAGTCTATTTCGACGTGGTAACAAGTGTAAATCCAAGTGCAGATATGTTAATAGCGAAAGCGAACGATGCAAGTGTAACAACATACTCATCCGGAAACAAGAAAGAGATGTTCGCATTCGACCATCCAGAGGCAACCCAAACGACCGGATGGAGTGAAGAAGAGAGAAGAGATTACAGGTATATAGGAAACGAACCGAATAACTATATAACCTTCAACGGCGAGACATGGAGAATAATAGGGGTATTCACAGTAGAGACAGAGTCAGGAGAAAAGAAGCCATTAATGAAAATAATAAGAGACCAATCTATAGGGAATTTAGCTTGGAATTCAAGTGGTATAAATGAATGGAGTACAGCAACATTACAAGCAATTTTAAATGGAGACTATTATAATCGCAGTGGAAGTTATTCGACTAATGGTCTAAACTCGACCGCAAGAAGTCAAATTGCGAAAGTAAAATGGTACTTAGGAAGCTCAAGTACATATCAGAGTTTAGGAGGCCCAGACTATTATAACTTTGAGAGAGGAACAAAGACATGTGCAACAGAGACAGCTTATTGTAGTGAAGGAAGAACATCGAATATAATACAAAATGTAGGCCTAATGTATCCAAGTGATTATGTATATACATATGGAAAAGGAGTAAATGATAAATGTTACACAGATGGATATAATTGTTATACTCTTGCCGGAGGAACTCCAAGTGCAGGTTGGTTATTTAACAATGCTGACCAATGGACTCTATCGCCGGATGCGGCGGGTGCGTTCAGCGCGTTCTCTGTGTACTCGAACGGCTCTGTGGACGGCGACAGCACCGTGTACAGCACTAAGTGGGCTCGCCCGACGGTCTTTCTGGACTCTAAAATCGACATCACGAGCGGGGACGGAAGTCAGGGAAATCCTTATAGCATAAAGTGATTTTGGGAGTTTTACTCCCTTTTTTGGGGTTAAAAAACGGACATAAAAAAAGAGAAGCGGCTCCCCCTGAAGGACCGCTTCATAAAAAAGAATAAAAAGGGGTTGGCTAGTGTGATACTAGCACCAATTCGCCTTCGTAAAAGTGAATTGGTAGTTCATATATTAATCGAAATGGGTAATAAAGTCAACACTTTTTTAAACTTTTTTTAAAGTTTTTTTCGAAGGTAGAATTTTGACGATATTCGAGGGTGTGTTGGCAACAAAAATGTACAATGAAGTCGAGATATTTGAAAGGCGAAGAATCGTATGATATAATCATTATAAGGTAGTGATTTTATGGAGAAGGGAAAAAATAATACGGGATTTTGGTTGTTGGTTTTTTTGTCTTTATTCGGTCTATCGATTGGAGTGTTCGACAATTATCGCGACCTTTGGATGAGTGCCAATGAGATTACGACTGTGGCGATAAGTCACGTGAAGAGTATTTCGAATATAGTGACGGTTTTGGCTCTTTTCTATTTCACTTTACGGGTGCCGTTCGATAAACTCAAGAAAGGGATGAACATCGTCTTGATTGCCAAGATGGCAGTCGAGGTTTTACTCGTATTGTTGAATGGAACGGATAACTTGTTCTTCATAAAGTTTTTGATGTTCTTCGATATCGCTTTTACGCAGTTGATACTTTCTTCGGTTTATCCCTTGATGATGAATTTTGCCAAGGATGACGAGTTGTATGCGAAAAAGAGTTTTGCAGAATCTTTCTTCGACAAAGTAGGTTTTTTGCTCGTATCCGTTTTGGTAGGCAAAGTGATATTCGGATACACAATCGATTATAATACGTGTTTGATGTTATCCCTGTTTTTCACATTCGCATCATTCGTAGTGCTCGTATCGATTCGAATGACGGGTGAAGAGAAATCGAAGGCGACGAATGTCGGGAAGGCTTGGAAGTATTTTAAGGAAAACAAGATTTTGATTTTCTTCTTGGTAGTAAATACTCTCAGTTCGATTATTTGGTCGACCGTGGTCGGAATGCCCATGCTCACTTTGACAGAGAACTTAGGTTTCTCTTCGAGTATGGCAAGTTTCCTGATTTTGGGATTGGGCATCGTATCGAATATCTTGTCTATGTTCATACTCAAATATATGCGTTTCAAGAATGACCACATAAATATGATATTCAAGTACGGCATAAGAGTCATCCTATTTATAGTAACGGCCGTGACCGGAAATCCGGCATTCTTGATTGCGACCATCGTGTACATGTTGCTCACGAACTCGACTCACAATTTCATTTTCTCTAGTTTCTTCATCAACAACATCGACGAGGAGTACTCATTGGTACTTACGACTTTGAAGTATTGTACGTCTTTGTTGGGAGACGCGATAGGTTTGTTTATCGCAGGGCTCGTCTTCGATTCTTCGATTACGGTTATGATTTTGCCAGCCGCGATTTTAGGTGTGTTATACTACGTAGTCGCGAGTGTGCTCGTAGCAAAGAAAAAGAGTTTTCAGAAAGCGTAAATTGGATAAGGTGGCTGTTGAATAGACCAGTATTATATAATATAATAAAGGTAAGAGAGTTGATTTTAAAGAAGTAGTCTGATATAATAGCAACTCATCTTTAGATGTATGAAAAGGAATGCATATGGAAGAACTGAGACAATTAATTCTTTATATTCAAAATGTTTATGACTCCGTCAATGAGGAATGGGAAAATAGCGGGAACTACATGCCTATCAATATGAAGTCTGCTAAGGTAAAAGATTTTTACGATAATTCCGTGTTTTTAAACTATGCTTTCGATTATAGAAATTTTATTGATGACAATGTAGGTGAAATTTTTAATACCGAGTTTAATAGGTTTGTAAATACGGTTAATAGTAGGGTCAAGGCAGTCAACTCCATTCAGTCGAAGATTAATAAGTATGCCGTTGGAAAAAAGGAACATGGGGAAGTATCCATCAATAAGTGTTTAAATGATATATTTGGTATAAGAATTATTTTCGATGATAGAATAGATTATAAAGAGATAGAGAGATTTATAAAAAATGCATTCCCAGATTTAAAGTGTATATTAGCTAATCGCGAAAAGTATAGTGCGGTTCACGTTTATTTTGGAAAAGGCAGCAATAGAAGATTTCAATGGGAATTGCAAATTTGGGATAAGAATCACGAGAAAACAAATCTTTTATCGCACGCAAAACACAAACAAGATTATGCAAAATGGGAAAAGAGGTGAAATTATGACGAGACATTTTATTATACTTGCGAGCGCTTATACTCTCGGAACGAGGATAGCTCTCGATTACATTATCGAAGATGATTCTCAAATGGATTTGGTTAAAGCTGACAAGACGTATATTTTAAATATGTGTGGGCATGATACCCCTTTATCTTCACATTTTATACAGATGGATAAAGCGGGCTGGGACGAAGTGGTCAAGAAGGATAAGTTTTTTGACGGAGTAAAAGTTATTTC
Organism: uncultured Muribaculaceae bacterium; assembly: GCA_964472425.1. GTDB lineage: Bacteria > Bacillota_I > Bacilli_A > RF39 > UBA660 > RUG11867. Next base: position 3,865 of record CAYYLF010000070.1, read on the forward strand.
GACGGTCGAGGAGTTTGCAAAAATACTGAAGGAAGATAGGAAATTAAAGGGCATAGATGTGGCTAAATATATTTTGACTAAAGTGCCTTGTACTCATTTGAAATTGGAGAAGTTGGTGTATTTATGTTATGCCGATTATCTCTGCGCGGAAGGCGAAAAGTTGTTCGAGGATAAGATTTTGGCATATCGGTATGGTCCTGTCGTGGAGTCGGTTTATCATACTTATAAACGAGTAGGAACGGAAATGCTAGAGGACGACCAAAAGACCTATGACGAAAAAGCCCGAGAATTGCCAATCAGAAGTAGAATTATCTCGGCCGAACATGGTATCAAAAAGCTCATAAGTATAGACGAGACTTTGAAAAAATACGGTTCGATGTCGGCCTATGAGCTCGTCGATTTGACACATAGGAGTTCGAGTCCGTGGAGTAGGTCGGGAGCTGGGCTCAAAGAAAACGGGGAAATCTTCGACGCCATCATAAAAGAGTATCACAAGTACGAAGAGATTTAGTCGCGACGGATTATCTCGAAAAATATGCGAATATATTTGACAATCGCTCGTATATTATGGTATAGTACTGTTATAGAAATGTAGGTGACAGAAGTAGCTCGAAAAGGAATATACAATTTGGGTTGCTTTTTTGCACGACTTTTTCAACTTTTTATTGACATTTATAGGATATGCTAGTAAAATTGTAAATTGGTGGCATATCTTTTTTAAGTATAAGAAATTTCCGCCCAAAAAAAATACGCATAGGGGTGAAGAGACAAGTGGCATACAAAAAAACAAAATTTGGAGACCATAGAGAAAGAGTCAATTTCTCTAAAACGAAAAACAACTTAGAGTTATCAAACTTATTGGAAGTACAGAAGAAGTCTTACGATCAATTTTTGACTACTGGTATCAAAGAGGTATTCGAAGACTTATTTCCAGTCGAATCTTTTACGGGAAACATCTCATTAGAATTCGGAGAGTATTCTTTTGACGAGCCTAGGTATTCGGTAAAAGAGACAAAAGAAAGAGCAGTGACATTCAGTGCTCCACTTAAAGTGCAAGCACGCGTGTTCTTAAACGAGACGGGCGAAGTCAAAGAACAGGAGATATTCTTAGGCGACATCCCTCTCATGACCGAGTCTGGAACGTTCATCATAAATGGTGTCGAACGTGTCATCCAGTCTCAGTTGGTCAGAAGTCCATCCATCTATTTCAGCAAGGAGATAGATAAGAACGGTAGACCTGTAGTCGCGGGGCAAGTTATACCTAACAAGGGTACTTGGCTCGAGTTTGAACAGGATGCTCGCGATGTCCTCTATATAAGGATAGATAGAACTCGTAAAGTTCCACTTACGACTTTCCTTCGGGCTCTCGGGTTATCTAACGACGAGGATATCGTAGGTTTGTTCGGAGAGAATCAGTTCATCGAGAACACTTTCGAGAAGGACTCTACGAAGAATACGGACGAGGCGCTCATCGAGATTTACGAAAAATTGAGACCAGGCGAGCCTGCTACTTTAGAGAGTGCCAAGAACCAGTTGGCAACGCAGTTCTTCGACAGATTCCGTTACGATTTGGCCAAGGTAGGTCGTTATAAGTACAACAAGAAGTTGAATGTAATCGACAGACTTTTGGGTTGCAAATTGGCGGAAGATATCAAGGACGACAAGGGCAAAGTCATCGTCGAGAAGGGGACTTTGGTAACTAAGGAAGTTCAAAATACTTTGAAGCCTATCTTTGCAGATGGATATGGCAAAAGAGAAGTGACGATAAACGAGGAACTCGACACCTTCAACGTCGTCCAAATAGTCACGGTCTACGACAAAGAAGACGAAGAGAAGACGGTCAAAATCATCGGTAACGACCAGACTATCGATGAAAAGAGACTCACGATTTCGGACGTATACGGAGCAGTAAGTTACTATTTGAACTTGTTGGGCTCCATCGGTACGACCGACGAAATCGACCATTTGGGTAACAGACGTGTAAGACAAGTCGGAGAACTCGTAGAGAATCAGTTTAGAGTCGGTATGACTCGTATGGAGAGAGTAATTAGAGAACGCATGACGACTCAAGAGTTGGAGAATGTGACGCCTAAGTCTCTCATCAATATTCGTCCAGTGACGGCTGCTCTCAAGGAGTTCTTCGGTTCATCGCAACTTTCTAAGTTCATGGACCAAATCAATCCGATTGCAGAGCTCACGGACAAGAGACGTCTATCTTCGCTCGGACCTGGAGGTTTGTCAAGAGACCGTGCCGGAATGGAAGTTCGCGATGTCAATCCGAGTCACTACGGAAGAATTTGTCCAATCGAGTCACCGGAAGGTGCGAACATCGGACTTATCGCGTCTTTGGCAAGTTATGCCAAGATAAACGAATACGGATTCATCATGAGTCCTTATCGAAAAGTAGTCGATGGCAAAGTCACAGACGAAATAGAGTATTTGACGGCCGACGAGGAAGCTGATTATTACATTACTCAGGCTACAGCCGAGGTCAACGACGAGAACGAGTTGTGTGCTAAAGAAGTAGTCGCAAGATTCAATGGAGACGATTTGCTCGTCGAACCTAAGAAAATCAATTATATGGACGTATCTCCTAGCCAGATAGTGTCTTTGACGACCAGTTTGATTCCGTTCTTGGATCACGATGACGCGAAACGTGCCCTCATGGGTTCGAACATGCAACGTCAGGCCGTACCGCTTCTAAAGACGGAAGCACCGTTCGTCGGAACGGGTGTCGAGGCTGCCGTCGCCAAGTATTCGGGAAGTTCGGTCGTTTCGAAAGCCGATGGCGTAGTCGAATATGCCGATGCGAAGAAAATCGTCGTCAAGAATGCTAAGGGCAAGGATACTTACTATTTGACGGAGTTCGAACGCAGTAACGACGAGACTTGTTTGAATCAAGTACCTATAGTCAGAGCCGGAGACAAGGTCAAATACGGCGAGGTCATCGCGGATGGACCAAGTACGAACCAAGGCGAACTCGCTTTAGGTAAGAACATGGTCGTCGCGTTCATGACGTTCGACGGTTACAACTACGAGGATGCGGTCATCTTGAACGAGAGACTCGTAAAAGACGACGTGTTCACTTCGATACATTTACAACATTACGAAATCGATTGCCGCGATACGAAGCTCGGTCCCGAGGAAATTACTCGCGATATTCCGAACGTTTCGGAAGAGGCGAGAAAGAATTTGGATAAAAACGGCATAATCAAAATCGGTACCGAAGTCAAAGAGAACGATATCTTGGTCGGTAAAGTTACACCTAAGGGCGTTCAAGAGTTGTCTTCAGAAGAGAAGTTGTTGCACGCAATCTTCGGCGAGAAGACCCGCGAAGTCAGAGATACTTCTCTGCGTGTACCACACGGAACTTACGGAATCGTACACGATATAAAGGTCTATACGAAAGAGAATTCGGACGAGTTAGGTGCCGGAGTTTCTAAGATAGTCAGAGTCTACATCGTTCAGAAACGTAAGATTCAAGTCGGCGACAAGATGAGTGGACGTCACGGAAACAAGGGTGTCGTATCGTTGGTGCTTCCGGAAGAGGATATGCCTTATCTACCAGATGGAAGACCGGTCGACATCATGCTCAATCCGATGGGTGTGCCATCTCGAATGAACTTGGGACAGATTCTCGAGTTGCACCTCGGTATGGCTGCTAAGAATTTGGGAGTTTATACGGCTACTCCGGTATTCGATGGAGCGAGTGTCGAAGAGATACTCGACATGATGAAAGAGGGCAAAATCGCCGAGGACGGCAAGGTCCAACTCATAAATGGACGTACAGGCGAACCTTTCGAGAACAGAGTGTCCGTCGGGGTCATGTACATGTTGAAGTTGCATCACATGGTCGACGACAAGTTGCACGCTCGTTCGACTGGACCATACAGTTTGGTCACTCAACAGCCATTGGGTGGTAAAGCGCAGTTCGGTGGACA
>CAYYLF010000071.1:0-7613 GCA_964472425.1 uncultured Muribaculaceae bacterium
AAAGAATAGTTACAATGTATTTAGATTATGCAGAAGATCAAGCCGAAAGACATATACCAATGACTATGGAAGATTGGAAAAAAAGATTAGATATATTTTTACAATTTAACGAAAGAGATGTGTTAGACAATCCTGGTAAAGTTTCTCATAAGGTTGCAGAGAGTTTTGCTTTATCAGAATTTGAAAAATACAGAATTATTCAAGATAAGTTGTTTGAATCAGATTTTGATAAGTTTATGCTTGAAATAAAAAATGAGGGAATAAACGATTAAATAAAGAAGATATAATGTTTAGCAATTTATGCTAAATTTTGAGGAAGCGAAAAATTTGGTACAATTGTCTTGTACGATAGTAAGTTGTGGAGGTGGAAAAATTTATGAGTAAAGTAAAATATGATTTGTTTTTTAGATTATCTTTTATATCATATGTTTTGATAATAATTGCTAGGCCATATGTAACAGTACAAATTTGGGCTGATATAGTATTAGTACTTTTTATAATGGCCTTGGTGTATCAATTTATATATATGTTCTTTTTAAGAAAAAAAGAGAACAAAAAGTTTAGTAATGTTTTTTTAAAATTTTTGTTATATGGAATAACATCAATAAGTATTTATATTATAATAGAGTACATTAATGATTTTATAAATGGTTTTACTCCCACGGATTTATTAGGAAATAGTACAGGAAGTACATATTACGGTATACAAGCAATTTTAAAAAATGGTTGGAAAAATTTATTTAGTGTTCCCTACTTGATTTTAAATTTATTATTTATAATTGTTTATCATAAATTAGCAAATAAAACACAGAAAGAAACTGGAAAGATAATGATGAAAAATAAAGTAGTAATTAAAAGGCTAATAATTATTTCTGTTATCATTCTAGTAGTTGGAGCACTACTAGGAATTGGCGTAAGAACTATAATGCTGGATTCTTTAACTAAATCTAATCTACCTGCTGAAAATATCGCCGGTATTGGGGCGGACTATTCAGGAATAATTGGGCTCTTTGGGAATATTTTTATAACTTATATTGGAGTAAGAATCTTCGTAATAAGTGTTATTATTGATTTTATTATTTGGATTGTATATGGGATAGTTAGATTTGTAGAAAAAAGAAAAAACGAAAGTAGCTAAGTTCATGGTGAAAAATAAAGAGATGTGGAAGGTTGAAAATAAAAAACGAAAATAATAGTACATAAAAAAGTGTTTTAGTTCAACAGTTTTTAAAATAAATTACGTTTTTTTACAACAAGAAGAGATGTTAATGTATTAACACCAAAGAGGGCAAAAAAATACATATAAATATGGACTAAGTGATTAATATGGTTTTTATAATCTGTGATAGCATCAATCTCAGTTCTTTAGATATAACTTCGTCGTAACGGTTTAAAGATTTAAATCTTTCAAAATCTAACATAACACTCGTCTAAAAAGTGCTTCTTGGCATTTTTGCTATTGTCTTTTTGCTAACTTGAATAGTATAATAGAGTCATGAAATGGGTGATTCTATGAAAGATGTACGAGTAGTTTTTATGGGGACTCCGGAATTCGCCGTACCAATATTGAGCGCGCTCGTCGAGCACACGAATGTGGTGTTGGTCGTGAGTCAACCGGATAAACCGGTCGGTAGGAAACACGTAATTACACCTTCGCCAGTCAAAACATTCGCGCAGGAAGCCGGTATAGAGGTGGTGACTCCTTCGAAGATACGCGAAGAGTACGAGGCTGTGTTGGAAGCAAAGCCCGACATGATAGTCACTTGTGCCTACGGGCAAATCATACCTAGTGCGATTCTCGAGGCACCGAGACTCGGTTGTATCAACGTACATGCGTCTTTGCTTCCGAAGTTGAGAGGTGGGGCCCCCATCCATCGGGCCATATTGGAAGGCTACGAAAAGACGGGCATAACCATCATGTACATGGACGAGCACATGGACAGTGGGGATATCATAAGTCAAAGGGAGGTTGCAATTCTAGAAAGCGATACTTTGGACAGTCTGAGTGCGAAGTTGATGAAGGTCGGAAGTGAACTCTTAATCGAGACTCTTCCTAGCATAGTGAAGGGGACCAATGCTCGAATTAAGCAGAGTGAGAGCGAAGTCACTTTCGGTTACATCATCAAAAAAGAAGACGAGGTTCTCGATTTTACGAGGACATCTTGGGAGGTGTACAACAAGATAAGGGGGCTAAATTCGGCCCCGGGTGCATACTTTGAAATGAACGGAAAAAAAGTTAAAGTGTACGCGTCTCGAATAGGCACTTCAAAAGGGCCGGTATCTACGATAAATAATCTGTACGAGGATGGAATCGGAATAGGTACACAGGATGGGGAGATAATCGTAACCGAGATAAAACCTGAAGGTAAGAATCGCGTATTAGTTCGCGATTATCTAAACGGCGTGAAACGGGAAAGTCTCTTGGGAGTGAAGTTGAATGTTCCAGTGGATTAAGGATTTGCGAAGTACGGAAAAGGGAAAGATTCTTTTCAAGTTCATGTTGTATCTTCTGTTCTTGTTCTTCGTCGTAATCTTGATGGTCGTGGCTGGAGCTATGCGCGGTCCATCTTTGAATCACGAGAGAGAAGAGTCTTCGGAGGAGAGTACCAGTATCTTGGAAGAAAAGAAAAAGACTTACTACGAGAAACAGGTTCTTCTCTATACCGGCAAGTACAGTTTTTCTTACGAAGTTAAATTGGGAGAGAAAACTGTGACGTTTACGGGAACTTTCGAAGAAGGTTCAGTTCGAGGTTCCAAAGAGACGGAAGACGAACTCGTCCAGTACGAGATAGAAGAAGGAACTGCATATCAAGTCGACTTACAGGGGCGAGTGCCATTGGCAAGTTTGTACGAAGGAATGGATGCCGAATTTTTCGATTTCGAGTCAGTGTTTGCGACTTTGAATAGGACGAATGCGTCTATCGCGAAAGATGGAGATAAGAAGATATACAAATATACGGTCGAGGGTACCGAGTATGCAGTCACGGTCGCATCGGAGTACATTTGCGAAATCGTCGTCTTGCGAGACGACCAAAAATATACTTTCAGTTTCGAATTTTAAGCTCGAGACGAAGGGGGAACGATTATGAAAGATAAATTTAAGGGAAACAATTACATATATTGGGGGCTCACTCTCTTCGGAGTGGTGGCCGCGTCTATCGTGCTCTTTTTCTTACTTTTGAAACTCGAGTTCATAGTAGGTTTTTTAGCCAAGATTTTAGGGACTTTGACGCCGATTTTCTTAGGTATCATGTTCGCCTATTTGTTGAATCCGTTAGTCAAATTGATAGAGAAGTATTTCACCAAGTATGTGGTCGATTATCTCTACAAAAAAGTATTCAAGAAAGCCAAGAACAAAGAGAGAGTCAAGCGGATTTCGGCCATATTCGTGACTTATCTTTTGGCTTTGGTCATAATTTGGCTGTTCATCGAGTTCGTCGTACCGAGTCTCTTCGACAGCATAAATCTGATGCTCGCGAACATTCCGGTGTACATCAACAACATCTACGATTATCTCAAGGAGATGACGAAGAGCAATCCGGATTTGATGAGTCTGGTCGAAAAGATGAATACGAACATCACGGATTATGTCGGGACTTTGATGTTACCTTCGATGGACATGATTATGGCAAACATCATGACGGGCCTCGCGTCGGCTTTCAAGTGGATTATAAATGTCGTCATCGGTCTCATCGTGTCGGTGTATTTGATATACGACAAGGATACTTTCGTAGGGGGAACCAAAAAGGTCTTGCGAGCGACTTTGCCGGATAAGGTGTACGAGGTAACTATGACGACTCTCGGATACATCGACAAGGTCTTCGGCGGATTCATGGTCGCCAAGATAATAGATTCCGCATTGATAGGTGTAATCACGTTCGTCGCTTTGGCCATATTCAAAGTACCCTATGCGCTCGTCATTTCGGTCATAGTGGGTGTGACGAACATCATACCGTATTTCGGACCGTTCATCGGGGCCGTGCCGTGTGCTTTGTTGTTGCTACTGATAAATCCAGCAAAGAGTGTGACTTTCATCGTCTTGATTTTGTTGATTCAGCAGTTCGACGGGAATATATTGGGCCCTAAGTTGATAGGAAACAAGACGGGAATAAAGAGTTTCTGGGTGTTGTTCTCGATTCTGTTCTTCGGCGGATTGTTCGGATTCGTCGGAATGATTTTCGGGGTGCCGGTGTTCGCGGTCATATATTCCGTACTAGGCAATTTGATAAACAAAAAACTCGCCAAAAGAGAAGGCTAGATTGGGAAAATTTACAATCTTTTGTCATTCTCTTTTTTGGTGCTTTCAGTTATAATGGGGATAAGGAAATGAGGTTTTGGTTATGAAGAAGAATTGTGAAACGACAAACTTTAAAAGTTTGAGGATGAATGGTTGTAAATACGTGGACAAGACTATGTACTTGTCCAAACTCGAGAATATCGGCAAGGTCTTGTCGTTCATGCGACCTCGCAGGTTTGGCATGAGCACATTACTCAGTATGATGTATCATTACTACGACGTGAAAAGTGCTCGCCTTTTCGAGAAATTGTTCGTGGGGACGGACGTGTACGAGAATCCGACTCCGAACAAGAACAATTTTTATGTCGTGAAGTTCGATTTCGCTTCGGTGTCGACTTCGGGAATGGGCGAGGTCGAACTCAAGGTCGGATTTGTGAAGCGAATAGTCGACGGGATAAGAGAGTTCAACGAGCATTACGGATACGATTTTCAGCCGAGTTTGGTCGGGTCGGAGTCGAGAGAAGTTTTCGCGGATTTTCTCACATACGTGAAATCTTTGAAGTTGGACAATAAGTTGTACGTTTTGATAGATGGATACGACAATTTCACGAACGAATTGTTGGAAGGCGACGCGGAAGGACTTTTTAGGATGACTGGAAGTCGTGGGATAGTGCGAAGTTTCTATGCGACCATCAAGGACTTCGTGGCTCAAGGCGTGGTAGGGAGAGCCTTCATCGCAGGTGTATGTTCTATCACTTTAGACTCCATACAGACGGGGTTAAACATTTCAAAAAACATTTCTATCGATTCGCGTTTTAGTGCATTGGTCGGATTGAATCGCGAAGAAGCAAGCGAGCTTTCCGAGGACTTCTTCTCGAAAGATATTCAGAGTGGGTATCTCTTCTCGAGTGAGAACAGCGAAAGAGTTTACAAATTTGCTAATGGGGATTCTTTCGATGTGGAGATGGCCAACAAATTATCGAAACTTCAGAAAAACAAGGCTTATAAAGAAATAGTAAGAACTCTCAACAAGAATGGCGAAGTGCGAGGAGAACTCAAGACGAAGTTCAACTTGCATGGCGATTTGTCACGAGACGAGTTCGTAAGTCTGCTTTATTATTTTGGATATTTGACTATCTGTAGGTTTGAGGATGGCGCGACTATATTTGTCGCGGTCAGTGAGAACTCTATGAGTTGTTTATCGAGGGCCGGCAAAAAGGGAAACTTTGCAAATTAATCTGTCATAACAAGAGAAACTCTATCTATCTAGATAAAGGGATTTAGCACTAAAAGTCGTCAAAATAAAGTGACGATTTTTTGGTGAAAAAATTTTTTTGATTTTTTGCACGATTTCGCTTGACAAGAAGGTGGGGGGGGGGTGGTAGAATAGACGTGTAAGGTAAGAGAGCAAGGCTCTAAACTAGAAGAAAAAGAGTTTTTAGAGTTTGCTCTAAAAGATGAAAATTGGGTGTGAAGACCAGTCTTTTATGTACCCCAAATTAGGAAAAGAGGCTGCAATATTTTGTCAGTGTATAGTTGCAAACGAAGTAATTTGAAAGATAATGTGGTATGATTTAGGAAAGTAAAAGGCTAGCATAGTGATTGCAAGAGAAAACGAAAAAACGACAAAATTCGAAGGAGTTTTCAATTACAATGGTGACTAGGGTGAGAGGAGAAGCAGAAAAAGATGAAGAAAAAAGATTATTGTATAGTGTGCATTTTATTGGTATTAGGAATAATGATTGGTTCGACAATAACCGGGAAAGTTCACGAGGTCGAAAAAGTAAAACCATCTGGGACAGGAAGTATGATAGCGATGTACATTCAAGACGAGGATGGTAACTATCAACTAAGTGATGCTCGCGAATTTCCGAAGGATGGATATGTATTGAATACTGAAAAGAGCAGTTGCAAAAATGGAGGAAAGATAACTCAAAATTCTAGTACAAAAGCTCTGAGTTTGAAAGTCAAGACGAGTGACGAATGTACAGTTTATTTCGATGTCGTGACAAGTGCAAATCCAAGTGCAGATATGTTGATTGCGAAAGCGAACGATGCAAGTGTAACAACATACTCATCCGGAAACAAGAAAGAGATGTTCGCGTTCGACCACCCAGAAGCAACCCAAACGACAGGATGGACCGAAGAAGAGAGACGCGATTATAGATATATAGGAAATGAACCAAATAACTATATAACATTCAACGATGAGACATGGAGAATAATAGGAATATTTACAGTAGAGACAGAGTCAGGAGAGAAGAAACCATTAATGAAAATAATAAGAGACCAATCTATAGGAAATCTAGCTTGGGACTCAAGTAATGTGAATGAATGGAGTACAGCGTCATTACAAAAACTATTAAATGGAGATTATTATAATCGAGTGGGAAGTTATTCGACTAATGGTCTAAACTCGACCGCAAGAAGTCAAATAGCGAAAGTAAAATGGTACTTAGGCGGTTCGAATACAAATTCAAATTTAGGAGGCCCAGACTACTATAACTTTGAGAGAGGAACAGCAGTATATAGTGGAAGAACCACCAATATAATAGCAAATATAGGACTAATGTATCCAAGTGATTATGTATATACATATGGAAAAGGAGTAAATGATAAATGTTACACAGATGGATTTAATTGTGATAGAGGAACTCCAAGTGCAGGCTGGTTGTATAATAGTGATAATCAATGGACTCTATCGCCGAATGCGGCGGCTGCGCTCGGCGCGTTCCGTGTGAACAGCGCTGGCTATGTGTACAGCGACAACGTGTACATCACTCGTGGGGTTCGCCCGACGGTCTTTCTGGACTCGAAAATCGCCATAAAGAGCGGGGACGGAAGCCAGGGAAATCCGTATACGTTATCAGGGAATTAATATTATCAGGGAAAAAATATTTAAGTCTTTTTACTAAGGGCTTTTTTGTTTGTCATTTCCCTGATAACACTTATAAATTTAATAACTGACTTAGGAGTGATTCATCGGTAGTCCAATCCGGTTTATTAGTCTTGGGCAATAATTTGTTTGCTTTTCTAATCGCTTCATTTTTATATTTGTTATTTACTTTCAAGTATTCTTCTGTGGTTTGAATGCTCGAATGTCCTAATAAATCTCATATATATAATACTGATACTCCTGCTTCTAATAAATGGGTTGCTTTACTTCTTCTAAATGTGTGTGGAGATATTTTTTTATTAGTGTTTAAACCTTTTGCATATATCTCAATAATATCTTTTATAAAAGTATTATTCTTATTTGGAATATGAAAAATATAACCTTCATTTATATTATTATGTTCCATATAACTTTGTAACAAATCCACACATAGAGACTATGTGGTCATTTTTTTAGAGGGGAATAAGAGTAGAGTCTCCT
>CAYYLF010000072.1:0-7517 GCA_964472425.1 uncultured Muribaculaceae bacterium
GTAGCTTTCAGCTACCCATACAAACCCTGTACTTTCAGTGCAGGGTGATTGATAAGAAAACATATATCGATGTAGGAGTGTGAAAATAAAATGTCTAACTTAAAAAAAGAGAAAATAAAAAAGAATGTGTTTTTGACTTTGTCAATCATTTCCGCATTCATTTTTGTTGCTGGGGTGATGTGCACTAATCGAGTCCTGTGAAGTTTATCATCGGCGATAGTCCTATAAAGTTGGTCGTACCACCGGCATTGGTATTCTTTGTGACGTTTGCTTTGTATAGGAACAGCAAAAAAGCAATAGAAGAAAATACGAAGTAAATCTTTTGAAGCAATCTTTGAGCGATAGTAAAATCCTTGCTCTAAAAGTGCAGGGTAATCAATTTGTTCATTGTGAGATTATGTTCTTTCGATATTAGAGAAAAAAAGTTTTATTTTAGGCTAGACAAAAGGCACGTTAGATTATATAATATAGATATTCTTATGAGTGATTAGCTCAGTTGGTTAGAGCGCCACGTTGACATCGTGGAGGTCGTTGGTTCGAGTCCAATATTGCTCACCATTGGAATATAAAGCCCTTCGGGGCTTTTAATGTGCACGATTTTAGTCACGGTCGTTCCACTTATCGGTCACGAATTCGGTCAGAGCCATGATGAAAGCTTCGCGGTTCAAATCGATTCTAGTGATAGCTTGTTTGGTGAGTAGACTTATGCCGCCTTTGTTGCTTCGAAGGTCCTTTTGTTCGAAAAGTTCGTCCATCACGTAAGCAAGTTCTTTTTCTTTGATTTCGTCGACATATTTATCTGGGACAGGGAAGCTGCCGCTAGTTCCCCAAGATTCGTATCCTTCGGAGTCTTCGATTATCGCAATGTCCGTAATCATCCATTTGCCGAGACGGTCGGTTATTCCGGATTCGACTGCTAAGTAAAAATCGACAGATAATCCGTGTTCTTGTGCATATTTTTTCAAGTTGGCGACTCTATTTTGAGCTCCTTTCAATATTTCCTCGTCGACCGGTTCGGGACTTACGAGAGAAGGAACGTCTATGCCTTCGATTTCTACATCGTCATAGTATAGTTCGAAAGCTTCTTTGGCTCCTCTTATCTTACTCGGATTTTTAGTTCCAATTAACAGTTTCATAGTTTTTACCTCCATACACGATTTCAATTATACTACAGAAAAGCAAAGAGCACTACTTTTTTTGTAAAGAAAAAGTTTCTTTTTCAAAAAAAGTTAAAAATAAGGTTGACGTTTTACCTTCTTTGTAATATAATGTTAATAACAGATGAGATAATCTGTAAAACTTTTGTGTTTACTTATTAACAATATGATAATAAGTAAACGATAAATAATAGAAAGTAGGAGATTTAAATGCAAAAGTTCGATGCCAAAAGAGAAACGGAGAGAGTGGTTCGCTTCATCAGAGATTATTATGAGAAGAACGGATTGGGCGGGGCCATTCTAGGTATAAGTGGAGGAAAGGATTCGTGTGTCGTTGCAGGACTTTTGGTCGAAGCTTTGGGGCGTGAGAACGTCATCGGGGTAACTTTGCCTTGTCATTCTAAGGACGAAGATAGGACGGATGCAAAGTTGATAAGCGATTATTATGGGTTCGAATTGATCAATTTCGATTTGACCGGCGTATTCGATGCGTTCAAAGGAGAGCTCGCCAATTTGGGCGAATATGAGGACGATGTTCTCACGAACAGCGACATCAATTTGAAACCGAGACTCAGAATGGCGAGTGTTTACTACTTGGCCGCAATGTATTCTGCTCTTCGCGGAAAAACTTATCTGGTTGCCGGTACGAGCAACAAGTGCGAGTTGTACGTGGGTTATTTTACGAAAGGTGGAGATTCAGTTCACGATATTTCGCCAATCGCAGATTTTACAGTCGACGAGGTCATCCAAATTGGCGAGTATCTGCACGTACCGGAGAAGGTTTTGTATAAAAAACCGAACGATGGATTGTCCAATATGAGCGACGAAGATAAACTCGGAGTGAAATATGCCGAAATCGCGGCATTTATGGAAGATGAGAATTCCGTCGATGTGGAAGTGGCCGCGAAAATCAGGAAATTGCACAAAAACAATTTGCACAAGTTTAATATTCCTACATACAGGAAAAACGAAAATAGAGTAATCGAGCACAGAGAGGAGTAAGATTTTATGAAAGTGGGAGTGTTCGGAGGATGTTTCAATCCAGTTCATAAAGACCACTTGCACATCGCGACCGAGTTGATTGCCAACGGTTATGTAAATCGAGTCATCTTCGTTCCGACGGGAAACAATTACGACAAGAAGGGTCTCATCGACTTCGAAGATAGGGTAGCCATGTTAGAATTAGCGACAGGAGACATTCCCAATGTGAGCGTCTCTAGGTTGAGTGGCGATGGGAGATTTCAATATACTTATCAAGTATTAGACGAGTTAAGCAGGCGTCACGAGGGCGACGAGTTTTTCTTCATATGCGGTACGGACAATGTAAGGGAGTTCGAGACTTGGAGAAGATATAGATACATACTCGAAAATTATGGATTGCTCGTAATACGAAGAAGCGGGGACGATGTGGAGGAAATGATGACTAGATATGAACAGTATAAAAGTGATATAATCATAACAGATGTAAACTCCGGCGATATTTCTTCGACGAAGGTAAGAGAAGCAATCGAGGTTGGAGATGTCGATGAGGCAAGCGAATATCTTACGCGTAAGGTATACGATTATGTCGTTTTCAAATCTATTTATAAATGATGAAAGGAAGGTAACAATATGGAAGAATGTACGATGAAAAGGGTGGTCGAGGTTTTGACGAAATGTGGTAAGACGATAAGTACGATGGAGTCTTGTACAGGTGGGGCCGTCGCGAGTGCAATTACCGATGTCGAAGGAGCAAGCGAGGTTTTGAAATTCAGTGCAGTCACTTATTCGAATGAGTACAAGATTGCGATGGGAGTAGATGCGAATGTCATAGAAGAGTATTCGGTGTACAGTATGGAGACAGCCCGCGAGATGAGCAAGAACATTTCGTGTTTTGCCAAGTCCGATTACGGCATCGGTATCACCGGAAAACTGAATCGCGTCGACGTACACAATTTGGCAGGGTCCGACAATGTGGTGTTCGTGAGTATTTATAGGGCACAAGATGATGCATACCACGACTTCGAACTCGAGGTCGGCAAAGCTAGTCGCCCTCAAAACAAAGAATTGGTCGTCGAGAGAATCGTAAGTGAACTTTTAGGCATGATAGAATGATTGCTCTTTGAACGCGAATTGTGATACAATTAGGTGGGAGTGATGCACTATGAAAACGTACAATTCAGAAGAGGAATTTTTGAAGGATTACAATCCCGAAGATTACGAGAGGTTGTCCTTGGCTACCGATATATTGATGTTTAGCGTCTCGAGTGAGGAAGTAGACAATTATCGAAAGACAGATAAAAAGAAAATGAGCATTTTGCTCGTCAAAAGGGACACTTATCCCTTTAAAGATAAATGGTGTCTGCCGGGTGGATTCGTCGATGTACACGAGAATTTGGACGACGCGCCTTTGCGGGTTCTGAAACGCGAGACGAACTTGGATAACATCTATTTAGAGCAGTTGTACACATTTGGAGATGTGGATAGAGACCCGCGGATGAGAGTTATTTCGACTTCATATATGGCTTTGATAGATAAAAAGCGTCTCACCGAGAAGTTGAACGAAGCGGCTTCTTGGTTCGATGTGATATTGTACGAAGAGAAAGACGGCGTGGTAGATATCGTCTTGGACAATGGCAATGAGAGCATCAGTTTTACAGTTCGAAAAGTTTTGAGAGAGAAGACGACGGACAGGTACTCGTTCGAAATAGTCAAAAACGAGGATTTGGCCTTCGACAATCCTTCGATAATACTGGCGGGCTTGGAGAGACTCAAGAACAAACTCGAATATACAGATATCGCGTTCAATATGATGCCCGAGTTATTCACTTTGGGTGAGTTGCAGCAAGTGTACGAGGTAATCCTTGGAAAGAAGTTGTTGGATCCGGCTTTCAGACGGATTATCGCTAACAAAGTCGAAAAGACCGAAAAGATGAAAACTGGAGAAGGGCATAGACCATCAGCCCTTTATAGATATAATAAGAAACAATAGTTACGAATTGGAGACTTTCTAACGACAAAGATAGACGATATGTAAAGCGGTTTACTCTCTACTTATCAAGTGAAAGTCTTTTTCTTTACAAGTACGTAGGGAAAGATATTATAATTTGAAGTAGAGATAAGGAGTTACGATGGAAGAAGTAGAATTAAAATTGCAACGATAGGCGATGTGCCAGGCATAGTAGAATTGTGTAACGAATGTTTCGATGAAAGGGCGAATACGAGTTACGCTACGGAAGTTTTTGAACGAACCATGGTCGATTCAAATCAGGTCTATTTGATAGGGGTGGTCGAAGGACGAGTAATTGCCCACGCGAAGGTAACCGTTATTCCGACCATTTTTGAAGATATGAATACGTTTGCAATACTCAACCACGTATGTGTAAAACCGGAGTTTAGACGAAAACACGTGGGTACCAGTTTGTTGGATGAATGTTTCAAAATAGCCAAGGAACGCGGATGTAAATGTGTCGAGTTGTGGTCTAAGAATTTTAGAG
Source organism: uncultured Muribaculaceae bacterium (assembly GCA_964472425.1). Lineage (GTDB taxonomy): Bacteria > Bacillota_I > Bacilli_A > RF39 > UBA660 > RUG11867. The sequence goes on from CAYYLF010000072.1 coordinate 4,634, forward strand.
AAGCAGCGCACGGACTTTATTTGAAGTACGGGTTCGAAGTGATGGACGCGAAATTTTTTACGAAAGATATTTAGTTAGGAGAAGTAAGATCCAAAGGACGATGTTGCAATTGTCAGAAATATACGATTTTTTAAGAGAGTGCAAGACCGAACTTAAATTGGACCCGGGCATTGGAGGAATACAGAAAGAATTTGGAAATCGGACGGCTAGATTATGGCGTATCCGGCGAGGAGTACATAACTTTTACGACTGGATTGGGAATCGACGTCAAAATATTCGAAAATGGTTTGATAACTTTGAACAATAAGAACGTTTCGGAAGATACTTTGTTTACCGACATCGACAAAGTTCAAGATTATTACGAAAATAGATTGTCGCCAGCTTTGAATTATCTTTTCAGTCTCGGTGCGCCTGTACCTAATGAATTGGCCGGAATCGAAAGTGTATATCCATATTTCATAGTATGCGAAAATGCGAGTGAATCGGAAATGAACGAGTTATTGGGAAGGACCGAAAAACAGAAGTATTTCGAATTTAAAAATGACAAATACGACGTCGTTCGGGGGGATAAGTACTATTTTATCAACAACAAAAAGCAATCAATCGAGAAAATTGAGAGATACATCGAGGAACAGATTTTTATTCGCGAGTTTAAGGGTTAAATGCACAGGTATTTGAATATTCACCGCATCATTTGGGAGAAAATTGACGAGGTCAAAGAGCATGCACAAGTTAAGGGTTCCGAAATAGTGCAGTTTACGACCAAAATCGAAGGTTACGCTAAAACTATAAATTTGATAGATGGCCGCATAAAGCAGATGTGTATGTACATTGCGACGAGAGAAAAAATTGCCAAGAGCGACGCCGAATTGGCGGAGTTTTTGGCGATATCCGGATACAGATACGAAACTTTGCGCGATACGCTCAATTATATTCAGTATTTATGGGGTATGACTCAGAATCATGTCAATGCTGCCCAAAAGCAGTTTAACAATCTCAAAGGCGACGTCACCAATAAGTCTGTCAACAGTTTAACAATCGTCACTTCGATGAGTGCCGGTGCAGCAATTCTCGGATTATTTCAGGAGTCCGAGCCGACGTTTACGATATTTGGCGTCATCTATTTCTTCGTTCTCGCATTAATCGGTTGGGGTTCACAAAAAGTATTGGACTTCATCTCTAAAAGGCAAAGTTACGATGTGACCGATGTCGAATACGACAAGGATATAAAATAAAGGGAATTCGATTTCTCAAAAGAACTTAATAAGGACTAGTCATTTTAGGCTAGTCCTTTAAAATTAGGCTTGTTTTGGGCCAGTAGATTTTTGATTGGCACTTTTTTGGTATGCCTTGTTTCTCAAATCGTCGGCGTACATCCTTATAACTCCGTACAAGAGTTTCTTTTCGCGAATTTGCTTGCTAATCTCGTCTTCTCTTTTGTCGTGTTTCCCAGATTCCTGTTGATAATATTCGGCTTCTTCTTTGTTGCCTTTTTTCATTTCGACGATGGCACGGCGAAGTGTGGCTTTACTTTCGTTTTCTTCTCTTTCTTTTTGTCCTTCTAAAGATTTGATTCCTTCATCTAACTGTTCTTTTTGAGCACAATATGTTTGAGAAGCAGAAGCGAGTTCTTCGGCAGATAATCCAAAACACAGTTTTTCATAACTTGCTCGCAAAAGTTCGTGCATGTTTTCAGCTTTGGCCAACATCTCTTCAAAGTTTTCACAAGGTTTAGTCAACAGTTGGTGTTTCAACTCCTCGAGTTTGATGTGCGCCTCCACTATATTAGAAATTGTAGTCGTATCTACATTCGTTTCCATAAAAAATCCCCCCCTTTTTATGAGTACATATTATACATCAAATGTGGGAAATGTCAAGTTTTTTTGTGATATATTTAAAAAAGCCGTACGCGCGGCTATTTTAAAGTTATTCCATTATCATTATTTGTTTTTTCATTATTCATTTGGATGTTGTATTCTGTTACATGATTCAAAGTATCTTGGACGTATCGCAATTCAGATTGTGTGTATGCTTGACCGTTTTCTAAAGACAAATAGCCTTGTGAAACTGTCGGAAAGTCGAAGTTATTTATCGTAATCATTCCTTGAAGTTCGACACCATCGGAATATACTGCGTCATCAGTGTACACTATGTTCGTCGTTACTTCGGATAGTGTCTTGCCATCTTTGGTAACGTGTACATAGTTAGCTGCAGCAGTAAAAACTTGGTCATTTCTTTGTAGATTGGTAGTGATAGTTTGTCTGTATCCTTCGTAACCTGCACCTTCGATAGAGTAACTGTCAATGGATACAACTACGTCATTTTCGATGCCTTTGTAAAGAGTGTTATCGTAAGTAAATGATGACTCGGATGCTTCGATGACATCTTCAGGTATGCAACTATCAAAGAGATAGTCACTTACAAAGTCGGTAGTGAAGTTGCCGAATCCTTTAGTGGTCGAATAATCGGCAGGTGCTTTATTTTCTGTCAATACAAAGTAACGGTACGTATCGATAGATGGATCGTAGCTTCCTAAGATTTTAGTATTTTCCCCTTTATATTCGCGTTCGTCCTTTTCAGAAACTAATTCTCCTTTTTTTGTAGCCTCTTCGAGACAGCTTTCTATAAGCGTGTTGTAAAATTTTCCCGTTTTTTTGTCAGTTTGACCATTATAAGTGCAGCCCGAAAGCAAAAATGTTGCGGCTCCTGCTAAGGCCAATAGTTTTCTTCTAATATTTTTCATAATTTTTCCCCTTTCATGAGTTCATATTATACAGTAAAGTGAAAAATTGTCAAGTTTCAGTTCTTTTTGGGCTTAAATTCGATTATTTTAGGGAATTTTCAAAAATAAAAGTCACAAGTTAATATGATAGAAAAATCGTAA
>CAYYLF010000073.1:0-7400 GCA_964472425.1 uncultured Muribaculaceae bacterium
GAAAAGGATAAATTTTCAGTTGAATATGCTCTAAAAGATATAAATAAACCTATTGGAGTTAGTTCCTATGAAATATCTAAATTTTTGCCAAAAGATATATTAGAATCGTTACCTACAGAAGAAGAACTAAATTTACATATCGATATTGAATGAAATGGCAAAATACAAAATGGTTGTAAGGAGGTAATAACTTGAAAAATAAATTAGACAATCCTCAAGTATTTATATCGTAGGAAGAATCTTAGACCAAATCGAAGAGACGGCATAACGAAGATATTAAAAGCCTACAAGGACGATGAAAAAATGCCAAAATTCGAAGAAATCGATGATGTTTTTCGTGTGACGTTCTATAGTAGGTCATATAGAAAAATAGAAACTGTATATACCGAAAATGAAATAGAAAAATCAGGTTTAAACGCAGAAAGCGAAGGTGTAAATGCAAAAAATTCAGGTTTAAGTTCAGGTTTAAGTTTAGGTTTAATCTCGACAAATAAAACGTATCTTAAACAAAACGATAGAGAAATATTGAACACTTAAAAGACTTAAAAATCATAAAACGAGCCGGTTCAAAAAAAGACGGTTACTGGATAATAAACGAAGAAGAGGAGTAATATTATATGAAAGGTAAATTGATAGTAATAGAAGGAAACGACTGCAGTGGCAAAGAAACACAATGCAAACTGCTAATAGAAAAACTTAACAAAATGGGAATAGAGACGTTTACGATGGCTTTCCCTAGATACGACTCTCCGACGGGTAGGATAGTAGGAGGGCCTTTGCTCGGCAAAAGCTACATATGCGATTCTTACTTCGAAGACGCGGCCAGCCTCCCACCGAAAATCGCGGGACTTTACTATGCCGCCGACAGACTCTACCACACGCCGGAAATAAAGAAAAACTTGGCCGAAGGAAAAGTCGTCATTCTGGATAGATACACGACCTCGAACATGGGCCACCAAGGTGGCAAGATGAAGACTCCGGAAGAAAGACGAGAAATGTTCGAATTCTACGACCATCTCGAATTCGACATGCTCGGGCTCGCCCGCCCGGATGGGGTAATCCTGCTTCACATGCCTTACGACCAAGTCGTCGAAATGATGAGCAAAAGAGAAGAAACGAAAGACAAAGTCGAAAGCGATTCGGAATATCTAAAACACGCCGAAAACGCCTATCTCGAGATGAAAGACCTCTACGACTTTCGATACGTACCTTGTGTCGAGGGCGGACATATTCGTTCCATCGAAGACATAAGTGTAGATGTCTTGAATATAGCAAAGGAGATTATCGATGGCAAATAAACTAGTCAAATGGATTTTGGGTATTTTTGGCGGACTTACGAGCACGATGTTCGGAAAATACGCCCTCATATTCGTCATCTCGCTCATGCCGATTCTGGAATTGCGAGGTGGCCTAATCGCGGCTTCGCTTCTCGACATTTCGCCCCTCTGGGCCTTCCTCGTGTGCCTCGTTGCAAACATCCTCGTCATCCCGTTCGTCCTCTTTCTGATGGACACGATACTGAACTTCTTATCGAAGTTCAAACATATGGGCAAGCTCGTCTCCTGGCTCAAAAACAAGACCCTCAAGAAAAAAGATTCGATAGAAAAATATGGATACTTGGGCATAATGCTGTTCGTCGCCGTTCCACTTCCCGGAAGTGGAGCATGGACGGGCTGCCTTCTGGCTGTCCTCTTGGGACTCGACAAGAAGAAAAGCTTCTTGGCCGCCTTACTGGGCGTCCTCATCGCGGGGATAATCATGATGATATTCTCGTATGGCATACTGAAAGGAATAATTGGATAACATGAAAAAAAGAGAACTAGATAAAACGATATTTAGAGAATACGACATTCGCGGAGAATACGGCACCCAAATAGATGCCTACACGGCGAATATTATAGGCAAAGCCTATGGAACCAAAGCCCGAAGTCTCGGCAAAACCGTGTGCGTCGTCGGTCACGACAATCGGCTGAGTGGAGAAGAACTCACATCTGCTCTTATAGAAGGCATCCTCTCGACCGGCCTCGACATCGAATACTTGGGCCTTTGTACGACTCCCATGTACTACTTTGCCTGCCTTCATCTCGGCATAGACACCGGAGTAATGGTCACGGCGAGCCACAACCCAGTCGACGATAACGGTTTCAAAATAGCTCTCACTAACTACGACAATGCCTGTGGTCCGGCCGTTAAAGAACTCTACGACTTGGCCGTATCCGAAAAATTCGCGACGGGCCGAGGCCACCTTCGCGAAGTAGCCATCCAAAATGCCTACGTCGCAAGGATGCTCGAAGACGTAAGACTTCCCAAAAAGATTTCGGTCGTCGTCGACCCGGCGAACGCTTCGACCTCTATAGTCGTTCACGACATATTCGACCATCTGAATGTGGATGTCCACTACATAAACGACACATCCGATGGTTCATTTCCGAACCATCATCCGGACCCTAGCATCGAAGAGAACATGACCCAACTGAAAGTTGCCGTTCTTGCCAACCACGCCGACCTTGGAATCGGCCTCGACGGAGACGGCGATAGAGTAGGAATCATCGACGAACTGGGCAATTTCGTCTCCATCGACACGATTATGGCCATCATCTGGGACGACCTCATGCCCAAAGTCTCGAACAAGACGGCCCTCTTCGACGTCAAATGTTCCAAACAATTAGAAGACGAAATACTGCGTCTCGGCGGTACGCCATACATATATAGGACGGGCAACTCCTATCAAAAAAACAAAATCAAAGAGATGGACCTCGCCTTCGGAGGGGAACTATCCGGGCACCTTTTCTTCCGCGACCGTTGGGATGGCTTCGACGACGGCATCTACGCAGGCATTCGGCTTATGGAAATAATCTCTCAAACCGGCAAATCCGTAAGCGAACTCTATGCCAACTTCAACAAGTACTATAGTACTCCCGAAATAAAAATCGCGACCACCGAAGAAAAAAAATTCTGGATAGTCGACCGCGTACGCGAATACTGCGAATCTACAGGACTCGAGCCACTCACCATAGACGGAGTTCGCGCATCTTACGAAGACGGCTGGGCTCTCGTTCGCGCTTCGAACACTGGACCGAACCTGACCCTCCGCTTCGAAGCCAACACCAAAGAAAGACTAGAAGAACTCAAACGCGAGTACATCGAACTCGTCGATAAACTAAAGTAGAGAATAGACAAGTAAACTATTCTTTTTTTCGTATCCTCTTCATAGATTTAGATAGGTGAAATAGGATGGATACGATAGAAAAACACAAGATGAATTTGAAAAAGAGGAGAAATCTGACCATCGGAAGCAAACCGACTAAAGACGAAACCAAAAATTACGTGAACTTCCTGATAACCCGCGTTCTTTTGGCCGTCATAATCTTCTTTGCGGCCGTAATTCTCATGAACACGACCGAATTCGGTCATAACTTCATAAAAGACACAGTTCTTACCGAAAACATGTCTTTCTCGCACTTCGCCGACCTTTACAACACGTACCTCGGAAATGTCATACCTTTCGAAGACCTCGTGAAAGATGACCAAACCGTCTTCTCGGAAAAACTTTCCTACGACTCGCTCGAAAACTACAAAGACGGATATGCTCTCACCGTCAAGAAAAACTACCTAACGCCGACTATAAACGCTGGAATTGTGGTCTTTATCGGCGAAAAAGAAGGATACGGCAACACGGTCATCATCCAAGGCATCGACGAAGTAGACTACTGGTACTCGAACGTCACGAACCTTTCCGTATCCCTCTACGACTACGTGAGCAAAGGAAGCTACTTGGGCACGGCGGACGGAGACAAACTGTATCTCGTCTTCAAAAAGGGAAGTGACTACCTCGAATTCGATGAAGTCGTCAATTAAAATCGAATTGCATCCTTTGACCCTCGTTCTCGTTCTCGCAAGCCTCCTCACCGGATATGTCAAATACGTGGCCATCATCTTTGCCATAGTCCTCATTCACGAACTGGGTCACGTCGCAATAGCGCGCCTCTTCGCTCGCCCCGTCACGCGCATCTCCCTCTTGCCGTTCGGTGGTCTCACCGAGATGGATTGCCTCATAAGTGCAGACATCCACGAAGACCTCCTCATCGCGATAGGGGGAATTCTTTTCCAGACACTGCTCGGATACGCTCTTCTAATCGGACACCACTTTGGACTGTTAGATGGGCCACTTTACACCTTCGCTCATACCTACAATATCCTCATAATCGGTTTCAATTTGCTTCCGATATGTCCTTTGGACGGTTACAAGATAGTAAAACTTTTCTCCGAATTGATTCTTCCGTACAAACTGGCCTATGTGAGCACTCTCGTCGTGAGCGCAGCCTTTCTGAGTCTCGCGATGGTGGTAGAGTGGACCACCATGAAAAATAACATTTTCGTCCTCGTCTTCCTCATCATCATGCTTGTTCGCGAATTCGAGATGCGCGCCTATGCGACAGGCAAATTCTATTCCGAGCGTTTGACTTACGACTTTTACTATGCTCGCCTCGACATTCCCAATATGAGTCACATGTACAAAAATCGTACCAATTACATCGCAGGAACCCACGAAAAAGACTATTTGCGTGTCCATTTTACAGCCAAACGCGATTAAGACTTTATTTTTTGAACGAATTAAACTATAATTATTATAGGTGAATAGGATGAAGAAACGAATCGTAAGTGCCATCATAATGGCCATCATATGCATACCACTTTTGATAATAGGTGGCCTACCTTTCAGAATAGGCGTCGGGATTTTGGGAATTTTGGCTTACAAAGAGATTCTCGACCTCAAAGGAATCGACAAATATCCTAAATCGGTCGTCGTCATCGGATTGGCCGTACTGCTTCTTTTGATTTTCTCGAATAGGGAGATGACTTATGCAACCTTCGGACTAGACTATCGCTATTTGATGGTTGCCTTCCTCGGTCTGCTCCTGCCGGCCGTAACTTGCTACAGTAGCAAAAAATACCGGACGAACGAAGCCTTCGAATTGATGGGATTCATCCTGTTCCTAGGCATTACCTTGAACCTACTTACGAACATCCTAATCTACGACCGAGCGTACTTCTACCTGATAATACTCGTGACCATCTTGACCGACACCTTCGCATATTTCACTGGCGTCATGATAGGTCGTCACAAAGTCACGAAAATAAGTCCGAACAAGAGTCTAGAAGGCTACATCGGAGGGATAGTGATGTCCACCATTCTCTCATCCCTCTATTACATGACCTTCATAGGAAGTGCCTCACTTGCGAGTGTCATACCCGTGATAATCGTGCTCTCGCTCATCTGTGAACTTGGTGACCTCTTCTACAGTGCCATCAAACGAGACCACGACATCAAGGACTTCTCACATCTCATCCCCGGTCATGGTGGAATACTCGACCGAATAGACAGCCTCACCTTCGTGACTGTCGCCTTCGTCCTCTTGCGAGCGTTCATATAGTAAAGGAGAAAAGATTATGCTAGCATTTGTATTATTGATTGTCATATTGGGAGTTTTGATATTCGTCCACGAATTGGGACATTTCTTGACGGCGAAAAATAGGGGAGCCTACGTCTACGAGTTCGCACTCGGCATGGGTCCCAAAATATTAGAGTTTAAACGAAAAAAAGAATCTGGCGACCCGACCATATATAGTTTGAGACTCTTTCCGATAGGCGGCTTCTGTGCCATCGCCGGCGAAGTCGACGAGAACGACGGGATGGACGTCAAATTGAAGAAAAACCAGTATATGTGTAACAAAAAAGTCTGGGAAAGATGCCTCATCCTCATCGCCGGCGTGACGATGAACTTCCTAACCGGTATCTTCATCCTGTTCATTTCTGGACTGATTTGGGGCTCTCCAGAGTTCGGAACAGTCGTAGGAGTTGCCCAAGAAGGATATCCGGTCTACGAAGCAGGCATCAGAGAAGGAGACAAAATCATCTCCATCGACGGCGCAAAGACGAGAACGTGGGACGATATATCTTTAGCCCTCGTCGTAAAACACGAATCGGAAGAATACGTCTTCACAGTTCGCAAAGAAGACGGCCAAATAAAGAACTACATAGTCGTGCCTAAGACGGTTAAAAACGACGACGACTCCACCCAAAAAGTCTTCGGATTCGGACTTTCACCGGAGAGAAGAAAAGGCTTCCTCGCCTCCATCGAATACGCCTTCGGTAAAACGTACGCGATAATTACCTCTATGGGCAAGATAATCGGAAACCTCTTCACTGGCAAACTATCGCTCGGAGCACTTTCCGGCCCAGTCGGAGTTTACGGCATAGTTGGCGCGGCAGCCAAATCGAGTGTCGAAGACGTTCTTTATCTGATGGCTTACCTAAGTCTGAACCTCGGATTTATTAACATCTTACCATTCCCAGCTTTCGACGGCGGAAGAGTCCTCTTCTTGATAATCGAAAAAATAAGAGGAAAAAAGATGAGCCCGAAAGTCGAAAATGCGATAAACTCGATAGGATTCGCTTTGCTGATGCTCTTGATGATTATCATCACCATCAAAGATGTGCTGAATTTATTCTAGTACCGAGACCAGAAGGTCTCTTTTTTTGGTGAATCATAGAAACAACTGTTCGTATTCTGCCTTTCAAACGTCTGTAAATAGGGCATTTTAAATTTTTCTTGACTTTTTCTGGGGGGGGGGGTGGTAAAATAGGACTATAGAAGACTATAGACGAAGAGCAAGTATTGTTTTAAGAAAAATGATACTCAAAAAAACACTTCCAAAACAAAAAAATATGTGGGCAGGAAGCCAGTCTTTTATATGCTTCAAAATAGGAAAGTTGGGATGTTTTATGAAGAAGTTGAAACTAGAAAACAAAAGAGCAATTCTGCTAATTGCCGTGGCCGTGGCAGTCGTAGCCTTGGTGAGTATTTCGTATGCATATTTCACCACGGTCGGGGAACATAAACCAGTCGGGGCCGATTTGGGCACGGCTACTTTGGCACTCAGGTTCGCGGACAACGACAATGGTATAAATGCTCAGTTGTCTTTAGGTGAGACAGTGACCAAAAAATTTTTAATAGAGAATACGGGAACTGCGGAGGCTTCCTTGAGTCTCGATTGGAAGAATCTAATCAACACTTACATGAACGGTAGTCTCACTTATACTATGACTTATTCGGAAACCGAAGATGGTGAGTACAAAGAATTACTTCCATCTTCGAATGTGCCAGTCTCGAGTAATCCACTTAGACAGACCATGGCTGGAGAGATAAGTGTCCCAGCCGGAGAGACTTACTATTACAATTTGAACATCACATTGAATAGTACGGACAAAGACCAATCGCCGGACTTGGAAGCAGTCCTCAATACAGTATTCGATGTCGGCCAACCTTTGAAGTACAGATATTATACTTTGAGTGTGAATCCGAATGGAGGAGTATGGGATGAGTTTTCTAGTACTC
>CAYYLF010000074.1:0-7255 GCA_964472425.1 uncultured Muribaculaceae bacterium
GAAATTTGAAATTTTCTCATTTAAAACGGGGCAAATGTCAAAAAAGTAGAACACACGTTCTGTTTTTGCAGAAACTCCAATTTTGCTGAAAGCCAGTCGTGGAGAGGGATTGAGGCCAAAAATGGGATCAAAAACCTGCAAAAAACGAAAAATGGCAAAAAGGGGCTAATTGGGCCCTTAGATAATAACCTCCTACACTCAAAATTATACTTATCTCTTCCCTCTTTGCCAAGGTAAACTTCCTCCATTATTTGACAATAGTTCGTATATTTTTAAGCAAGAAACATATTTTATAATTATATAATTCTTCGAAATATGCTCAACTTTCCTTTCGGTTTATTTTTATCCAATATTATAGATTATAGGAAAAACTTGACCCCAACAAGAAAGTATTTTCGTAAAAGTACGAATGACGAATTTAAAGGCAAAAAAAATAGCAAAGTCGTCGGTCACCGGCCGAACTTTTTTGCTATTTTTCTCTTTATTTATAAGGATTTCATCAAAACTGTCCACTAGTCAGTCTAGCACATATTATCCATAAAGGTGGATAACATTATTTGGTGGATAACACATATGGATTTGCCTGACTTCCATCTCCGCTCTTTATGGCGATTTTTGAGTCCAAAAAGACCGTCGGGCGGACCCCATCGGTTTCGCTCACGTCGTAGGAGCCGCTGCTGTACACAGAGCCGTTCGAGTTCACAAAGAACGCGCGGTTCGCATACGCCGCAGACGGCGATTGAGTCCATTCAAAAATATAGATATACAACCAGCCTGCACTTGGGGTTCCTTTATTACAATTATTCCCATCTGTGTAACATTTATCATTTACTCCATTGGCATACGTATATACGTAATCGCTTGGATACATTATTCCTACATTTTGCATTATACTTGTCGTTCTCGTTTTTCCACTACATTTTCCTGTCGTTACACATGTTTCTGTTCCTCGCTCAAAGTTATAATAATCTGTTCCTTCCAAATTGTAGTCTATATTTGCACCTCCTAAGTGCCATTTTACTTTGGCTATTTGTGAACGTGCTGTCGCGTTCAATCCGTTTGCTGTATAACTTCCGGTTTGATTATAATAATCTTCATTTAGTAGCTTTTGTAATGATGCAGTCGACCATTCATTCACATTACTTGAATCCCAAGCTAGATTTCCTATAGATTGGTCTCTTATTATTTTCATTAATGGCTTCTTTTCTCCTGACTCTGTCTCTACTGTAAATACTCCTATTATTCTCCATGTCTCATCGTTAAAGGTTATATAGTTATTTGGCTGATTTCCTATGTATCTGTAATCTCTTCTCTCTTCTTCGGTCCATCCTGTCGTTTGAGTCGCCTCCGGATGGTCGAACGCGAACATCTCTTGTTTGTTTCCAGAATTGTAATCTGTTATACTTGGGGCGTTCGCCTTCGCAATCAACATATCTGCGGCTGGATTCTTGCTTGTCACTACATCGAAATAAACCGTACATTCGTCGCTCGTCTTAACTTTTAAACTTAGAGCCTTCGTACTAGCATTCTGAATTATCTTTCCGCCATTTTTGCAACTACTTTTCTCGGTATTCAAAACATATCCGTCCTTAGGAAATTCATGAGCATCACTCAACTGATAGTTTCCTTCCTCATCTTGAATGTACATCGCTATCATGCTGCTCGAATTAGCTGGTATTTTCGAAGTAACTATTTCTTCTTTGGAAACTCTTCCTATATAGAAACTGAATACCAATAAAATCGCCACAATTACGATACTTTTCTTTTTCATACTTAATTATCCTCTTTTCTATGCTGAAATAATTATAGCATATAACTTTAACTTTTAAAAGATATAAGTTAAGTTATTTACTTAACTATGGTGCGCTTACAAGTAATTGTAAATTGGCGCGTTTTTTAGGATAATCAAGCCAAGTTTTAGAATTAACTTGAAAAATTAGGAGGAAAAAATGACATATACTGATAAAAATAAGAGTGAATTATTGCACTTAGTAGGAAAGAATATTGGTTTTTATAGATATCATTGTAATAATACAAAGATAATGAATGCTAAAGGTTTCGTAACGACAGAGAAGCTAGCAGAGGAAATAGGAAGTAGTGCACACATGATTTACAACTTGACAGCTAAAAATGTCGAACAAGGAGTTTCCTTAGTTCTCTTAGATAAAATTGCAAGAGCTTTGGATGTAAGTCTATATTGTTTCTTTTTGAAGGACCCTCTTTTGAATCCTCCAAAGTACGGAAATAAGTAACTGTGCGAGAAGTTACTTTTTATTTTCGTCTATTTGTAATATAATTAGTTAGGACGTGATGATGATGAAAAAAGAATTTATGCCAGTGATACTAGGAAGTGACGACAATGCCTACGGGCTCGCGCGGGTGTTTCACGAACTATATGGAATTCACTCTATCGCCTTGGCGACTACTATTTTAGAGACGAGCAAGAATTCGAAGATAATAGACTTTAGAATCGACCCTAAGTACCACGATGGAGAGTATTTGGTCGAAGCGTTGGCTAAACTCGGGAACAATTTGAAAAAAGAGTACGAGAAAATATTTATCGTTCCTTGTAGCGATTCGTACTTGGAGATGTGTTCGCGTGGACGAGATAAGCTTGCCATGTACGAAAATGTGTTCGTAGATTACGAGAAGCTCGAGAAGTTCAACGAGAAGGAGAGTTTCTATAAGATGTGCGATAAGTACGCTCTTCCCTACCCTAAGTCGGCAACTTGTACGAGCAAGAATTATAAAGAGGTCGTCCAAAAAGTGAATTTCGATTATCCGCTCATCTTGAAGCCGAACAATTCGAATTCGCTCGAGTATTTGAACGCGTCTTTCGAAGGTAAAGAAAAGGTTTACTTTATAAATAGTAAAGAGGAACTTTTGAAGAAAATCGAGGATATCTATTCTTCTAGTTACAACGGAGTACTCATCATACAAAAGTTCGTAAGTGGGGACGACACGAATATGCGCGTCTTGAACGTGTATTGTGACCGACATGGCAAGGTCAAGGTGATGTCACTGGGACAACCGATTTTGGAAGAGTATCATCCGGCTACGTACGGGAATTATGCATCTATCATTTCGATTCCGGGAACTATTCCCCTCATGGACGATATAAAACGTTTTTTGGAGGGAATCGGGTACACGGGCGCGGCCAATTTCGATATAAAGATGGATGCCAAAACGGGAAAATATTATATTTTCGAGATAAATCCGCGATTGGGTCGAAGTTCTTTCTTCACTACTCCGGCCGGAGCTTCTATACAAAATGCGTACGTGGAAGATTTGGTCAAAGGAAACATCTCGGAGAAGATAGGAAACGACAAAGAAATCTTGTGGTTGAATTTGCCTTATATGCTCGTCAAAAAGTACGTCAAAAACGAGAAAATTCTTGCGAAAGCGGATAAATTGCGACGCGAAGGCAAGGCATTTCATACTCTCAAGTACGAGGGAGACTACGGCTTGGGCCGCAGGTTTGTCGTCAATTTGCAGTATGCGAGAAAGATACATTATTACCCGAAGTATTACATAGAAAAGAAGTAACCTAGTCGTCGGTTACTTCTTTTATTGCGCCGTAGAGTTCTACGAGTTTTTCTAAAGACATAGTCGCGTTGGCCGGGGATGGGCTCGGAAGGTAGATGGCCTCTATTCCAGTTTGTTTGTTCAAGTATTTTCCATAGAGGTCGTAAGCTTTCTTGCCGAGAGTAAAGATATGAGTTATTTCGGTTTGGGCGAGAAGCCACGGTATGTCGTTAACTTCGACTTTCTTGATGGATGAATCTGCAGAGGCGGTTATTTCGCAGGAAGCAATCACATCCCATAGAGCCAAGTCGTGTTTTAGGATGAATTCTTGCCAGTCCCCTATTTCTTCATCGTATAAAGTGGCGAGTATGCGCCAGAATCTGTTTTGCGGATGACCATAATACTTGCTTACTTGCCTCGAGGTGACGCTCGGCATAGAACCCAAGATGAGAGTTCGGCTCGATGGCGAATAGATTGGTTCTAAGGTATGTAGGACGCGCGTCATTTGTTCAAATAGAAGGCATAGTATTCGTCGAAGGTTATGCCTTCTTCTTTTATTTTTATAGCCGTGTCGACTCCGACATAGCGATAATGCCACGACTCGGGTTCGTATCCGGTCAAGTATTCTTTACCTTCTTCGTACCGTTCTATGAATCCGTATTCGTGAGCATGGGCGTGAAGCCAAGCGTAAGTTTCGGTCGTGGCGAAGGTTTCCATCACTCCCCCATACGTAAATATGTCGAGCGCAAGTCCGGTTTCGTGTTCGCTCGTGCCCGGTTTGGCCGCATAGTCGAGGGCGTACTGTTCGCCATGTTGCTGGGCCATCTCATCGAAGAGTTGAGTTTGGTATTCGTGTGTACGATATCCGGAGGTTGCGACGAGAGTTATGTTGTCTTTTCTAGCACCATTGGCCATGGCAATGAAGGCATTGTAGCATGTTTCTTCGGCACTTACCGTTCCAAAAGCATAGGTCGCCGAGAACGTTTTAATCGTTCCTGCGTCGTAGCCTTCGGGCAGAGAGTTGAATTTGTTCACTAGTACCAAATATCTGTCCGTCGTGTCGGTGGTCGCGACGTTTTCGTACCAGGCGTTATTCGCGCCCACATTTACGATTTTGATGACGTCCGAGAAGGAACGTTTACTGTTTTGATTGTAGTATTCCATATAGGTTGTAAAGTTTTTCTTTAGGAAGTACGGGTCCCCTACTAACTCTTTGATGTAGTCTATCTTTTCTTCGGCTAAAAGGTATTCGATGTCTTCGGTGGACATTTTGCTTTCGATGAGAGCAATCGTCTCCATCTCGTATCCTTTCTCCACCAGTCTTCCTTCGGTCGTCTTATTGTATGCGCTGTGCTCTAAAAACTTCGTTATGCCAAAAATTCCGATGGCCAAGACGACCATACAGATGAGCAAACGTTTGTACTTTTTCTTCAATTTATATTTCTTTTTTGTAGCCATCGGCACTCACCACCCTAGATACTATCATAAAATCGCCATTTTGTTAAGTAAATTTGCTTTTTTTGTGATAATTTGATATAATACGGACGATTTAAGGGGTGAAGTTATGTTACCAAAATTAAGAATTTTAGACGAAAAGAACAAAATGCTCAAAATGGTCAGCAAGGATGTCACTTTTCCACTTTCCGACAAAGATAAACAGACTATAAAGGACGCATTAAAGTATTTGGAGATGAGCCAAATCGAGGAATATTCGAAGAAGTACAATTTGAGGCCTGGAATGGGTCTCGCCTTCATACAGCTCGGAATCCCTAAGAGAATATTCGTCGTCGTCGACGAGGTGAGCGAAGGCAAGTTCGACTATTACGTCATAATCAATCCGCGAATTTTATCGCACAGCGAGGAGTTAATCTACGTCGAGGAAGGCGAAGGCTGTCTTTCGGTAAATAGACCAGTCGACGGAATTGTGCCCCGCTATGCGAGAATAAAGGTCGAAGCCGAGGACGAGTTTGGTGAGACACACGTTTATCGAGTGCGAGAAGATTTGTCGGTGGCTTTCCAGCACGAGATGGACCATTTGGATGGAATTTTGTTCGTCGATAGAATCGATGTAAAAAATCCGTTCAAAAACAAAGATAAAATGAGGGCAATATAAAGAGTCAGGAGTGTTCCTGACTTTTTGGATGGTATGTTACAAAATGAAAAGAAGCATACGCTTCTTCGAATTCTTCAATGGCGGAGTAGGAGAGATTTGAACTCTCGCGCCAGTTTCCCGACCTACTCCCTTAGCAGGGGAGCCTCTTCAGCCTCTTGAGTACTACTCCATCAAGGAACATATCCATTTTATCTAATTTTGGCTGTTTAGTCAAGCCTTATTTTATGTTCCAAATAGTCGTACCAGGCGTGAGATTGTAACCTTTCAGTTTGGCGAGTTGTTCTACGCTTACAACTTGAAAGCCCATCTTGTATAGTTCGGGCAAGACTTTGCGGACCGCTTCGAGGGTCGACGGATAGAGACTGTGCATGAGAACAATGTCGCCGTCTTTAGCTTCGGAGATTATGGCTTCGTATACTTTGTCGGCATTCCTACTCTTCCAATCGAGGGTGTCGATGCTCCAAAGGACGACGGGAAGTCCAACTTGAAGCCGAATGCGTTTGTCGACGTTTCCATATGATGGTCGAAGGGATGTGAGATTGCGGCCAGTCATTTCGTTAAAAATCGCATTCGTTTTCGTTATTTGTTCTTTCACCTGGGCATCTCCGAGACTGGTAAGTGATGCATGGTCGTAAGTATGGTTTCCCATTTCCATTCCGGTCGCGACCATCTTTTCTATACTCGATGGAAAATTTTTCATACGATTGCCAACCATGTAGAAAGTGGCTTTAGAGTGGCTTGCGACGAGAGCGTCGATTATGTATAGGTCGTAGGTCGATGGACCATCGTCGAAGGTGAAAGCAATCGACTTTTTGTTAGAATCGAGAACGTATACTTCGTTTTCGTAGGCATCGTCGTACTGCATTTCGTACGTCATGAGATCTTTAATTTCGTTGTTGTTTATTTTATAAGTGGCTTTGCCAAATTCGTTCGTTTCGTAGTACGCGACTATTTCGTTCGATTTTATGTCGTACACTGTTTCGTTCCAAATGATGTCGTCAGTCACGAAAGTTGGATATTTTAGGTTGAGTAGTCTTTTCGAAGTCTCGATAAATTGGTCTCGTGCGGCAATTAAGTCGTCGTTAGAAAGTTCCTTTTTTCTCACATAGTCGTATACGATATTTTGAGGATTGCCACAATTTAGGAAGATGTTCACTCTCCCCTTCCCTAGCTCGAAAATGTCGTATTCCAAGTTCGAGCAGGTGCCGTTTTCGATGTAATTGTCGATATAAGTGTTCAGATAGTCATCTTCGAAAATGGGTCTCGTGAGACTCGACTTTTCGTCTTCTTCGGGTTCGATTTTATATTCGAGTTTAGTACTTTTTTCTTCTCTATAACTGGTCGTGTCCTCTTTGGTATTCGCAGGGACGAGGTCGATTACTAGAATTTTGAAGAGCATGGCAATTATTAAAGCAAATGTGTATTTTGCAAGCGTTTTTAGATATTCATTCAATATGTTACTTCTCATATGTACTACCTCACCACCATTATAACATTATTTTGCCCCAAAAAGCCAAAAAAATATTGCGAGATGGTCAATTTTATGATATTATTGAAGAGTCGATGGATCTTTAGCTCAGTTGGTTAGAGCATCCGGCTCATAACCGGGCGGTCGTA
>CAYYLF010000075.1:0-7245 GCA_964472425.1 uncultured Muribaculaceae bacterium
ATCCCGAGTTCCTTATGTTAGAAATACCAAATCCCACAAGATTTGTGATTGAGCCACATAAAACTGCTTTTATTGATTTCTTATTATAAAGAATTTATAGTTAAAGTCAAGATATAATTACCACTTTTTGCCTTTTTAAAGGCAATTCTTCAAATAATTTTCTAGTTCTGATAGTTTTATCTTATTAGATAAATTTTCAATAAATATTTCATTAGAATAGTTAAATATTAGAAATGTCATATCTTTGATAATTATTCTATTAGGTTCAATATATGTTAAGTTTGTTTTGTCTATCTTTCTAATATTACCATCGATAATAGTAGGAGTTGTTTTGGCAAATTCACATATAAACTCTATTTTCTTTCTTAAACTATCTTCAATAGGTAGTTCTTCCTTAATAATATTTACCATAGTTTCCATCCTTTCTTTTAAAGTAGGATAGTTCTAAATACAAAAAAAACTAATCCATTTTTTGAATTAGTTATCTATTCTTAGCTCAAAAAGTTCGAGCGTATTTCACTATGGAGGAACCGGCCGGATTTGAACCGGCGAATCAGGGTGTTGCAGACCCACGCCTTACCACTTGGCTACGGTTCCGTGTTTTCATTATACCAAATTATATGCTGGATTTCAATTAAAAATGTGCTAAAATTGTCTCCCGCTACCGTCTTTGTTGAATAGCATAATTCCCATGTGGATAACTACCGAGTTTTACACAATCTAGTAAACCTCGATAAAATCCCGTATAAACCTATAAAATAGGAGAATTCTAGAAATGTACTTCCTTTTTTCCCGTTTCTTTGATATACTTTAGATAGGTGGTTTTTATTATGACAAAGAAAAATAAAGAAATTAAAAAGAGTGCCGAACTCATAAAGCAAACTAACGAAGATACCGACCAAGTCAAGACTTTCATATACATACTTGTAGGAGTAGCCATAGTCGCCGTCGCCCTCTACTTCATCTCTAGTAGATATGTAGTCAAAGACGGAGTAAAAAAGACGAACGAACCTACCGAAACGACGATAATCTACAACAATGTAAATGTCGGAAACGTATTCAATAGACCGTACGACGAATATTACGTATTCGCTTTCGACCCCGATTCGCTTCAAGCACCACACTATTCGGCCATTTTGAACAGTTTTGATGCGAGCAAGACCAAAATGTACTTTCTCGATTTATCCATCGACATGAACAAAGAGTACGTCAAAGACGCGAGCAATCGCGATGCGACTAAGGCATCAGAACTCGCCTTCAAGGGTCCGACTTTGCTTATGATCAAAGATGGCAAAATCTCCAAATATATCGAAAATGTAGAAGAGATTGCCAAAGAACTGAGATAACAAAAAAATGTTATCTTTTTTTGTAAAACTCGCCTTCTTTTTGTGATTTTTTTTCCATATTATGATATATTAATTGTAGGGTGTAAAAGTATGAAGAGAAACAAAAAAGTATTCAGTTTTTTAGATGTCTCCATTATAGTCGGAATAACTGCCGGCATAATGTGCTTTTTAGGTGCCATCATTATTTACAAACATTTAGGTGGAGTAAACTTTGCAATGCTCGGCGAAGACGCCAACTTAAAAGAGTTCATAGGCGCTTACAACAACCTCATCGACAACTATTATGACACACTCGACTCCAAAAAGTTGATAGACGGGGCTATCGGAGGAATGTACGAAGTCGTCGGAGACCCTTATACGACCTATCTAGACTCTAACTCTTCGAACTCGCTAGATAGTTCTCTAAACGGAAGATACGAGGGAATCGGAGTAGGTATTCGCGCGAACGAAGAAGGTCACATAGTCATACGCGAAGTATACGACGACAGCCCCGCTTCTAAAGCCGGACTCCAACCAGGTGACATAATAACCTTAGTGGACGACGAAGACCCCAAAGGGGATGCTAGCCTCGTGACGAAAAAACTGCAGGAAAAGAAAAGTGCCAAATTCACGATATTGCGTGACGGTCAAACTTTCGAAGTTACCTTGAAATCTAGTACACTTCTTACTCCCGTCGTGACGAGTCACATCTTCGACCAAAATGAGAAAAGAGTTGGGTACCTTCGTCTCACAGTCTTTAGCGATACGGCCGACATCCAATTCAGTAATGCGCTCAACAAACTCGAACGTCAAGGCATAGACTCCCTCGTCATAGACTTGCGGGATAACTCGGGTGGATACCTTCAAGTAGCTAAGAATATCGCCGAAATGTTCATCGAAAAAGGTAAAATCATATACTCACTCGAAGGAAAAGATATCCACGAGACGACGAAAGACGAGACGAGCGAAAAACGCAACTATCCGGTGAGCGTACTCATCAATAGACACAGCGCTAGTGCTTCCGAAATTCTGGCAGCCGCCCTCAAATACTCTTACGGAGCCAAACTGACAGGCCTCAAGAGTTATGGCAAAGGCAAAGTTCAAGAACGAGCGAGTCTCTCGGGAGGAACGACCGTCAAATACACGACCGCCGAATGGCTCACTCCAAATGGCGACTGCATCGACGGAATAGGATTGACACCCGATTTAGAAATCGAATTCCTCGCCGAAGGCTTCGACCAAGACGACTTATATACCGATTATCAAATCATGCAAACTGTAAAAGACCTTGCCGAATGACATAATTCGACAAGGTCTTACTTTTATTGACGACAACTGTCAAAATATTTTCTAGTATTCTGTCATATTACGTTATATAATTAATGTGCGTGGTAAAAGTAGAAGGAGATGCTTATGAATAATAAAATACGCACGATGTTTATAGATGACGACGCGAGTCTCATCGAAGAAGTCAAGAAGTATTTTAGTAGTTCAGCAGTAATCGATGTAAACTTTGTAGCAAGAGATGGCGAAGAAGGACTGAAAATAGTTCGCGAACATGCAAACGAAATCGACCTAGTCGTCATGGACACGTTGCTACCACAAAAAGATGGCTTGACTCTTCTAAACGAGTTCAAGGCTTTAGAAACGAAATTCAAGATAATACTGACCTCAAGTGTCAAAAATTCGCTCATATTCAACAACGTAGATAACCTAAACGTCGACTATGTGATGCTCAAACCGTACAATATGGTGAACCTCGAAAGCGTCGTAGGAACCCTGACTTCTAGCACCTCGATGACGAGGGTTAGTGGGCACTTAGAAACTAAAATCAGCAAGATGCTTCACTCACTAGGAATACCTTCTCACATAAAAGGTTATCAATATATAAGAGAAAGCATTCTGTTAATATACGATAACCCATACATAATCGGAGGCATAACGAAGGAACTCTATCCCGAAGTTGCCGAACGATACAAGACCACCTCATCTCGAGTTGAACGTGCCATCAGACATGCGATAGAAGTGAGCTGGAATCGCGGTGACTACGAATACATGGAAGAACTTTTTGGCCACAGTGTCGACTACGACCGAGCTAAACCGACCAACTCCGAATTCATCGCAACCGTCGCCGATAAACTGAGATTGGATTTGAATACATTTACGAGATGACCCATCTCGTTTTTACGTGTTTGGGGGATTCTGACCTCCACTCATATTTCGTGCAAACTCTCGAAGGTCGTCCACTGTCACTAATGGCCTGTTCGCATTTGCATGATTATTTGCATCTGACCTAATTCTACTACCAGTATTGTTCTGATATCGATTGTCTATCAACTGTTGTTGAGCCGCAGTCGTCAAAGTCACCTGCCCGACGAGAATCAACCAGTTGCCTATCGCATTCAACTCGGACGCATTATAATCGTCCTCGACGATGAGTCCAACTATCATACCGATTATCGAAAATAACTCAGGATTAATGTTAGGTGGAAAATCGTTCTTCATAATAAATTTTATGCCGAAAAAAAAGTTTCAGTATCGAAACCTGAAACTTTATTTAGTCACACCAGTAGGAGTATAACCGGGAACACTCGTTTGATAACTCCAAGTATATTCACAAACCTCACTCGTCGTATAAGGAATTATCTTAGACTGTTTTGCTGACTTTGTACAAGTGCCATTAGAATTATTGTAAGTATAAGATTTATCCTCACAACCGAAAGTCGTAGCTCCAGCAGTATAATATGTACATACTCCGTTGACTGGTTTGACGTTGCCATCACAAGTATAGACATAAGTAGTAACCTTCTCGGTTCTAGTAAAATAGTAATAACCGTTTTTGATGTTGATAGGGTACTTACTATAAGTCACCGTACTAGTGTTCTTTGGAGGTATAGAACTCTTCTGTGCAACCGTCGTACTCTTGGCTGTCGTCGTCGGTGTCTTCTTAGCTGGCTGAGTATAACTCGTCGAAGGTCCGGCGATTTTTACGACTTTGCCATAGAGAGTAACCCATTCTTCGACCATACATTCGCCGTTTGCATTGAGGTCACAATTCGGTTTCTGAGTACACTTTACGAACTGACGAAGTGGTGGATTCGTTACGATAGGTACGGTAACGGATACATTTCCACTTCCATTATTGCTCGTGTTGTTTGACGAACTGTTCGAACCTGAATTGCTAGGCTTCGTACTAGTTGAAGGTTTCGACGTAGCACTATTGTTCGTATTAGTAGTACTAGAAGTGTCGTTCTGATTGTTATTTGAACTATCTTGATTGTCCTTCTTCTCGTCGTCTGTCGGTGTAACGATTTCTCCGCATACACCGCCCGTTTGGGTCTCTTCACCTTTACAGATTTCGCCATTACAATTCTCGAAACAACCGACGTATATTACGCGACTTTCCTTATGTGTACCACAAGAGAGAGTCATCTTTACTGCATAGTTGTTCTCCAAACGCGTTATCTCCGAATAACTTTCGTTCGTATCGCAAGTAGTGTTGTCACTGTCGACGATACCTTCAGTCATCTGAGAATTTACTAAAATTTTCAATCTTACAGTCTTAGCAGCATTCAATGAAGCAGGAAGATTGTCCTTCGTCAAATAGGCGAGGGTTGCTCTCTCCATTTCGTCCAATTGAGCTTCCAAACTGTATTCGGTCTTATCTTTCGGTTTCTCGCTCGGCTTTTTCGTACATCTGCTCACTAAAGCGAAGATTCCGAATACTACCAAAAGAACCGCAAGAATGATACCTATTTTCTTTAAAATTGGACCCCATTCCAATTTGTTTTCATTTTCTTCGTACATGATTTAACCCCCCTTTTTACTATTGTAACACTAGTATCTTGTCGTTACTTCCGAGTTCCTTCTTGGCCTTGTTCGCAATTTCCTCGAGAACTGTTCCATCATTTATGTCGCTTTGAACATACGTAACTCCCGTCATCTCGACAGATAACTCGTCTCCATAGATACCCATGAACGAATTGACACCTAAAGTCAATCTAGACCAAATTAATCTTACTCCGGCATCCGTTTTAGTATCACCTAAGACATCCAACCCGTCTACTTCTTGACCTAAGCCCAAAATCAACACTTCGTCGTAGAATGCCTTTTCGGAATAACTTCTTGCATTCGCAAAATCGGTGAGACAACCATTCAGATAACCTTCCATAGTTTCGACGGCCTGAACGCCACTCTTGTTACCTAGAATGAGTGATGAAAAATCCAAACTTGCTTTATTTTCGCCTATTGGGAAGATAGTCGTATTCAATATTTGGGTGAGATAATCGTCGGCTTCCCCTAGAGAACATGTAGATTCGTATCCGTTCAAAACTTTGATAATTTCGCCTACTTGCTCTTTACTTACATCGACACCATGAGCAGTCCAATTCGCGTGTATCGAATCGATTGCAGTATCCAATTCGGCCTTCACGTCTTCGATAGGAACAAGAGTCTCGACTGGTGCAGAAGACTCTGCAACCTGGTTAGATTCGATAGGTTCTGAAGATACATCTGGCATAAAAGATTCATCTACAGGTGCACTTTCGTACTCGATTGGATAGCTCTCCAAGACATCTGGCGACTCTAAAACTCCATCCGAAGTCGTAGGTTCGATTGGACCGACGACATTTTTGTTAGAATTTTTACCTAAATAGTATGCTCCGGCAAAGATTCCGACTACCGCAAGACCACCGGCAACCCACATCCAAACCTTTTTCTTGTTCTTCTTGTCGCCTTCTCCCAAAGCTAGAGGATCGTCGATTTTACCTGATGGACTTTTTCTTTCGACAATTCCCTTGTTCTCATCGAACGGTTTAATAGAGTTTTCCTGTCTTGCCAAATCCACATTTCGTCTCGATATTTGATTGTTTGGAAGAGAAGTATTTCCAGTCTTCAAAGGTGCATTTTCCTTCTTGAGTTCGACCATCTTGGCCAACTTGCTCTCTAAAGAAATGAGTCTTTCGAGTTCGGCTTTAAAAGCGTGTACTTCGATTGGCTTAGTCGAATTCAATTTGTCGATGGCTTCGTTAGACAAAATGATGAGATGACTGATACGCTTCGCAGCTGGTCCTTCCAAATGCTTACTAGTAGCTTCCCCGGATTTATATCTATCCCGTGCGTTCACTTGTGCTTTGATTCTTAAAGCCTCCATAGACGCGCCCAATGCATCGACATAAATCTTCTTCTTTCCAGCTAAATTGGCGCGCGAATAATCATTCAAAGCCTCTTGAGCCAAGAGACAACTAGTCTGTTTAGTCAAATCTTCCAAAGACGGCTTCAATTCGTCCAAATAATACTCGACCATCGCTGCATATGCATCGGTAAACATCATGGCGAACATTCCCGTGGCCAAATTTTCGTCCCCGAAATCTTCCTTTCTTATGAACATTCCGCGACCTTCGATGTCACTTCTCTTGCTCGTACTCAAATAATTCGCGATTCTCTTGTCGCTCAAAATTCTCTTCGAAATGATATTGAAGACGATTTCACGATACTTCAAAACCTCCGACTGAGATGCCTTACCACTTGCCAAACCTCTTTTGGCCTTTTGGAATTGACTAACACTCTGTAATTCCAATAATTCTTCAAATTGATTCAATAGATTGTTCATCTAAATTCCCCCTTTTTCTAATGAGTGCCTATATTATACTCATTTTCGACAAAAAGTCAAGCCCTTTTCTTTATATATATGCCACCAAGATTCCAGAGTCATAAAAATGTTACCTCGTAATACACGTTTCAATTTTATTTAAAAGATGTTATACTATTGTTGAAATGGTGGTAAAAACATGAAAAAAGTATTATTGATAGACGGAAACAATCTCCGGAGTTTTGCAGTTGCTTGTATCAAAAAACCTTTCAAATCCAGTCAAACACTGGAGTTTTTTTGTCAAGAAAAGTTACATTTTATGTTGTATAG
>CAYYLF010000076.1:0-4493 GCA_964472425.1 uncultured Muribaculaceae bacterium
CATACAGTTTGGTCACTCAACAGCCATTGGGTGGTAAAGCGCAGTTCGGTGGACAACGTTTCGGTGAGATGGAGGTCTGGGCTCTATATGCTTACGGAGCTGCTCACGTCTTACAAGAGATGCTCACAGTCAAATCGGACGACGTCATAGGTCGTGTCAAAGTGTATGAGGCTTTGGTCAAAGGTAACAACATCACTCAAGCCGGTATGCCAGAAGCGTTCCGAGTCATGATTAAGGAGTTCCAAGCACTCGGTTTGGATATCCAATTTATCGACAAGGACGACGTCATTCACGACTTGAAAGAGCTCGAAGACGTCGAAGATAGGGAAGACAATGCCATATCGATAGACGAAATCGATGCGAAGACGTTAGAGATGATGAACGAAGTTAACGAGAGAAAACTCGCCAAGAAGAATGGTGAGCCATCTCGCGAGGACGAATTCGAAGAAGAGGAAGAGGAGTCTTCCGAAGATATAGATGACGAGTTCGACGACGAGGGCGAAGAAGAACTCGATGCAGATTTTGCAAGTGAAGAAGAATTAATCGAAGATTTGAAGGAAATGGATGGTGAAGAATAATGTTGGAAGTAAACAATTTCAAGGGCATTAAGATTGCCATCGCCAGTCCCGATAAAATAAGGAGTTGGTCTTACGGCGAAGTCAAGAAGCCGGAGACTATCAACTATCGTACGCTCCGTCCGGAGAGAGACGGTCTCTTCTGTGAGAAGATTTTTGGACCGACGAAGGATTACGAGTGTGCTTGCGGTAAATACAAGAGACTTCGTTATAAGAACGTAGTCTGTGACAAGTGTCACGTCGAGGTAACTCGTGCGAAAGTACGTCGCGAGCGTATGGGTCACATCGAGCTCGCCTCTCCTTGTTCACACATTTGGTTCTTCAAGGGCGTACCTTCCAAGATGGGATTAGTCTTGGATATGAGTCCTAGAGAACTAGAGGAAGTACTATATTTCGTCAGTTATGTAGTATTAGATCCAGGCAAAGCTCCATTGGAAGCTAAGCAAACTCTTTCGGACAAAGAGTATCGCGCCTACTATGAAAAGTATGGAAACACGTTCCGAGTCGGAATGGGTGCCGAGGCCATCAAGGAGTTGTTACAAAAGGTCGATGTCAAGAGCGAAATAGAGACCATCAGAAAGGACCTCGAGAATGCGACTGGACAGAAGCGCATCCGTCTCGGCAAGAGACTAGAGTGCTTGGTATCGTTCGACGAGTCTGGAAACAAGCCGGAGTGGATGATTTTGGATGCTATTCCAGTCATTCCGCCCGAGTTGCGCCCGATGATTCAATTGGATGGTGGTCGTTTTGCCACTTCCGATTTGAACGATTTGTATAGAAGAATCATCAACCGCAACAATCGTTTGAAAAAGTTGTTGGAATTGGGTGCGCCTAGCATCATCGTCCAAAACGAGAAACGTATGTTGCAGGAAGCCGTCGACACGCTTTTCGACAATGGCCGAAGAGGTAGAAGTGTGAGCGGTGCCGGAAACAGGGCTTTAAAAAGTTTATCTAGTATGTTAAAGGGTAAACAAGGACGTTTCCGTCAGAACTTGCTCGGTAAACGTGTTGACTATTCGGGACGTTCCGTCATCGCGGTCGGACCATCTTTGAAGATATATCAATGTGGTGTACCTAAGGATATGGCCTTAGAGTTGTTCAAACCGCACGTAATTCACGAACTCGTCGAGAGAGGTCTTGCGCACAATATCAAGGGTGCGAAAAGACTCATCGACGCGAAAGACGAGTGCGTATGGGACATCGTAGAGGATGTCATCAAGGAGCATCCAGTAATGCTCAACCGTGCACCGACTTTGCATAGACTTTCGATTCAGGCTTTCGAACCTGTACTAATCGGCGGTAAAGCGATTCGTTTGCATCCGATGGTATGTTCGGGATTCAATGCCGACTTCGATGGTGACCAGATGGCCATTCACGTGCCTCTTTCCGAAGAGGCCATGGCCGAGGCGAGAGTACTCATGCTCGCTTCGAACAACATCTTGAAACCGGCGGATGGAACCCCAGTCGTCACACCTGGACAGGATATGATTATCGGTAACTACTATATAACTATGGAGGATGCCGGTTTACCTAACGAGGGTAAAGTATATAAGAATTCGAACGAGGCATTGATGGCTTACGAGAGAAGAGAAATCACTCTTCAAACTCGTATAGTCGTTCCGGTCAATTCGTTCAAACATAAGATTTTTACGGAGGAACAGAAGGGCAAGTACTTGGTCACGACGGCCGGTAAAATCATGTTCAACGACATCTTGCCAGATTCTTTCCCTTACGTAAACGAGCCATCGAAGGCGAATATCGAGGGTATCACTCCTAGTGCATATTTCTTGGAGCCAGGAACGGATATTCCTAAGGCAGTTAGTGAGATGCCTGTGACCGAGCCATTCGGCAAGAAGCATTTGAAGTCTTTGATTGCACAGGTTTACGACCGTTATAAGACGACCGAGACGAGCGTGTATTTGGATAACTTGAAAGATTTAGGTTTCAAGTATTCGACGATTGCCGGTCTCACGATTTCCATCACCGATATCGTCACGTCTCAACACAAGAGCGAGTACGTGGCAGCCGGTCAGGAGAAGGTCGACAAAATCAACAAGCAGTTCAAACGCGGACTCATCACCGATGAGGAGCGCCACAATCAAGTATGTGACGTATGGCAGGAAGTTACGAAGCAAGTCGGAGCAGAACTTTCCGGCTATGCCAAGACCGACTTACACAATCCGATTTTCATAATGAAGAATTCCGGAGCGCGTGGTTCGGATTCTAACTTCAACCAGATGTCCGGAATGCGTGGATTGATGGCCAAGCCGAACGGCGACTCATTGGAAATTCCGATTACGGCAAACTTCCGCGAGGGTCTTTCCGTCAACGAGTTCTTCTTGTCTAGCCATGGCGCGCGTAAAGGTAATGCCGACACGGCTTTGAAGACGGCGAACTCTGGATATTTGACGAGACGTCTCGTCGATGTCGTTCAAGATATCATCATCAAAGAAGACGACTGTGGAAGTCTAGCGGGACTCAAGGTATCGGACATAGTCGATGCGAAGAGCGGTTCCGTAATAGAGTCACTAGAATCCCGCATAGTCGGAAGATATACGGCTAAAAAGGTCGTAAATCCCGAAACGAAGGAAATGATAGTAGACAAAGGTTGTGAGATTACCGAGTCTATCGCCAAGAAAATCGCGAAGGCCGGAGTCAAAACCGTCGAAATCAGAAGTGTGCTTACATGTAAGTGTGGAAACGGTATTTGCCGCAAGTGTTACGGCAGAAACTTGGCTACCGGTATAACGGTCGAGAAGGGCGAAGCAGTCGGAATCATGGCTGCCCAGTCTATCGGTGAACCTGGTACACAGCTTACGATGCGTACGTTCCACGAGGGTGGTGTCGCCGGTGTCGGAGATATCACACAAGGTCTTCCACGTGTCGAGGAGTTGTTCGAAGCCCGCATTCCGAAAGGAAAGGCTACCATCTCCGAGATTACCGGTAAGGTCACTTTGATAGAACCAGTCAATGGCAAATACAAGATAATCGTCGAGAACGACATCACGGCCAAAGAGCACGTGACTAGTTATGCCGCGAAAGTATGCGTCGAGCAAGGCGATATGGTAAATGCGGGAGATAGACTCACAGAAGGCGCAATAAGTCCTAAGGAGTTGCTCGCAGTTACGGACCCTATAACTACTCAGGAATACATTCTCGAGGAAGTTCAGAAGGTCTACAAGTCGCAAGGTGTCGACGTTTCCGATAAACACATCGAAATCATCGCAAGCCGTATGATCAACAAGATGCGCATCGTCGAAGGAAACGACTCCGATATGGTCGCAGGTTTGACTGTATCTATAAGGGAATTCACTGAGAGAAATAAACCTGTCATTCTAGAAGGAAAAGTTCCTGCCAAGGGTGTACCGATTCTCTTGGGTATTACGAAGAGTTCTTTGGAGACAGATTCGTTCTTGTCAGCTGCATCGTTCCAAGAGACTACGAGAGTCCTTACGGATGCGTCTATCAAGGGTAAGGTCGATTACTTACACGGCCTCAAGGAGAACGTCATCATCGGTAAACTCATCCCAGCTGGTACGGGTGCTAGAGAGTATTCGGATGTTCAAATCGAACTCGAGAAAGAGTTCTTGTCCGACGACCCTAGCGAGGTGCTAGAAGAGAAGTTTATGGACGACAGCGAAAAGAGCCCTATCGAAGAGGAAATTGTAAATGCCGAAGAGGCAGGAGAGCAAGTTACTCTCGATATAGATGTGCCTTCGGAAACTCTAGAGGATACGACGGAAGTCGTAGAAGAAATAGAAGCCTCAGAAGAGGTAATCGAGGAAAGTGCTGAATAAAGCACTTTTTTTGTCGAGTACAACTTTTGTACTCGACAAAAGTTTTCGGAAAAGTGGACAATAAACTTTCGGAAAAGTGGACAATAAACTTTCGGAAAAGTGGACAATAAACTTTCGGAAA
>CAYYLF010000076.1:4593-6832 GCA_964472425.1 uncultured Muribaculaceae bacterium
AGTGGACAATAAAGTTGAAAAATTAGTAATA
This sequence comes from uncultured Muribaculaceae bacterium, assembly GCA_964472425.1. Classification (GTDB taxonomy): domain Bacteria; phylum Bacillota_I; class Bacilli_A; order RF39; family UBA660; genus RUG11867. The sequence goes on from CAYYLF010000076.1 coordinate 4,625, forward strand.
GGGCGTATAATTAGATTTAAGAAAGGTCGGTTTGCGTGAAATTCGATAAAGAAAAATATAAGAGAAGATTAATCGATGAAAAGTTGGAATTGTACCTCACACTTTTCGGTGCCATCTCGATAGAAGGCCCGAAGTGGTGTGGAAAAACTTGGACAGGACAAAATCAGGCTAGAACAGTCAAATTTATGACAGATAAAAATGAAATAAAATTAGCACAATCCAATCCCAGATACGTATTTTCCGATGATAGGCCACAGCTTATCGACGAGTGGCAGTTGGCACCGAGCATTTGGGATGCAGTTCGGCATGAATGTGATGCCAGTGATAGAAAAGGCAATTTTATATTGACCGGCTCGACTACACTCGATAAAGAAGACGAAGATGAAGTATTTCATTCTGGTGCCGGACGAATTGCAACTTTGAAGATGTTTCCAATGAGTTTGTACGAGTCTGGAGATTCGAGCGGCGAAGTTTCAATCGACGATATGTACCTTGGAAAAGAATACGGCGGACAAGTAAATCCTGGTACTTTGGATAAACTTGCCAAATTAATTGTCCGTGGTGGTTGGCCAGAAAATGTCGAACGAATAGAGAACATGGAATATATCCCGAAAGAATATATAGAGGCGGTAATCAATAAAGATATTCATGAAAGAAAAGATAGAAAGAGAGACTCTAATAAAATGCGAACGCTTTTGAAGTCCCTTGCTAGACATGAGTCTTCTACGGCTGGCTACGACACTATCGTAAAGGACATTGAGGAATATGAAAATGGCGCTGAATCGATAAAAAGTCGCAAGACTGTTGCCGATTATATCGGAGTATTAGATGCTCTATATTTAACTAATAATCAAGAAGCATTCAGTGTCAATTATCGCTCATCGAAGAGAGTTGGAAAAAGCCCTAAACGACACCTGGTGGACCCTTCTTTATCTTGTGCTTTGCTCGGTTTATCAGAAGAAAAGTTGATGGGCGATTGGGAAACTTTTGGCTTGATGTTCGAAGCGTTGGTCGAAAGAGATTTGAGCATATATATGAACTACTTGGAGGGTAAAGTATATCATTTCAGAGATAATGGTTCGGGAGATGAAATCGATGCAATTTTGGAGTTTAAAGACGGCTCTTATGCAGCGGTCGAAGTAAAGCTCAGTTATCGCGGAATTGAAGAAGCCAAGAAAAGTCTTTTGAAATTTTATGAAAACGTCAATAAAAAGAAACCGAAATTCATGTGCATAATAGTAGGAGATTTTAATGCCGCGATTAAAGACCCCGAGACTGGTATTTATATCGTTCCAATTACGGCATTGAAACCGTGAATTTGTAGTATTTTTATAGGAGTGTAAAATTTTTGCCGGCGAAAAGCCGGTTTTTCTTGACAAATTTCGGGGGGGGGGTGGTAAAATGAGACTATAGAAGACTATGGCCGAAGAGCAAGTATCATTCTTCGAAATGTTGGTCGAAAAACACTTCCAAAACAAAAAAATATGTGGGCAGGAAGCCAGTCTTTTATATGCTTCAAAATAGGAAAGTTGGGATGTTTTATGAAGAAGTTGAAACTTGAAAACAAAAGAGCAATTCTGCTAATTGCCGTGGCCGTGGCAGTCGTAGCCTTGGTGAGTATTTCGTATGCATATTTCACCACGGTCGGGGAACATAAACCAGTCGGGGCCGATTTGGGCACGGCTACTTTGGCACTCAGGTTCGCGGACAACGACAATGGTATAAATGCTCAGTTGTCTTTAGGTGAGACAGTGACCAAAAAATTTTTAATAGAGAATACGGGAACTGCGGAGGCTTCCTTGAGTCTCGATTGGAAGAATCTAATCAACACTTACATGAACGGTAGTCTCACTTATACTATGACTTATTCGGAAACCGAGGATGGTGAGTACAAAGAACTACTTCCATCTTCGAATGTGCCGGTCTCTAGTAGTCCACTTAGACAGACCATGGCCGGCGAGATAAGTGTCCCAGCCGGCGAGACTTACTACTACAACTTGAACATCACTTTGAACAGTACGGACAAAGACCAATCACAGGACCTAGAAGCAGTTCTCAATACTGTATTCGATGTCGGACAACCCTTGAAGTACAGATACTATACTCTAAGAGTCAATCCGAATGGAGGAGTATGGGATGAGTTTTCTAGTACCCAAGAGTACCTATTGAAAAACGGAGAGACCAAGACCATCAATACTCCTAGTCGGG
>CAYYLF010000077.1:0-6498 GCA_964472425.1 uncultured Muribaculaceae bacterium
GATAACGCTGTTGGCAATCCCGAGCCAAGGTTCGTGGTAAGACACGAATAAGGTGTAGAGACTTAACGGGCAATACCTAAGTCAGTAGGATATGGTAAAGAGAAAGTCCAGACTACAAACAAATATGTTTTGGTAACGAAAGTTATAGTAGTAAGAAAATCCTGCGAGCTTTAAAACTCATGCCGGTTCAAGTCCGGCCGTGGGCACCATTTGTTAATTATTTGTCGGGAAGTAGCACAGCTTGGTAGTGCACCTGGTTTGGGACCAGGGGGTCGCAGGTTCGAATCCTGTCTTCCCGACCACTTTGAAAGTTAAACTCCCCTACTTCGGGAGTTTTTATTTATAATGGAGGTCGTCATGATAAGTATTTATACGGGCAGTTATGAGAATTGTAAGAATGGGAAGACTTTTTCTATTTCGGGCGATGCTGGGAAATCATGTGGATACGAGGGCAATGTCATTCGAGAGCTTGCTCCTAAGAAGGTTTGGTGGCAGAAATGGCACGACAATGTGGGAAAAGTGAGCGAAGACGAGAACTTGAGGTTTTATGTGGAGTCATATTATGAGACCGTTTTGAAGAGTTTGTCACCGAGCGATATATTGAATAAGTTGTCCGATGGTTCTATTCTCCTTTGTTATGAGAAACCTCAGGAGTTTTGTCACAGGCAAATCGTCGCGATTTGGCTCGAGTTGTTTTTTAATATCGAGGTAAGAGAGGTGTGCGTGCTCGAGGATGGAACTTTGAAGGTATTTCCGCGCAACAGGTATCGTACTGTGATAAGAGAGATGTTGGAGCCTTTAATTAAGGATAACATGGATATGAATGGGCATTCTTCTATCGCGGTTGCGTATGCTTACAAGAGGGCCGAGAGGATGTTTGCCGACCCCGAGTTGTGCAAGCGGTTGGGTTTTCCGGCCGAGATGTTTTTGAGGATTGCCGAGAATATGGAGAGGCAGTTAGAGGGAACAATTCGAAAAGAAATATAAAAAATGGTCGAATAGGCCATTTTAGTTTTGTTCGATTTGACTACGCCCCATGATGTGATTGCGTATTTTTACGTAATCGGTCGCGAATATGTTGCCGTCCCCGTCGATGTCGGAGGCGTAGAAGTAAGCTCCGCTCAAAGTCTTTTTGCCCATGATGTGTTTTTTTATGAGAACATAGTCCGTGGCATAGATAAGTCCGTCGCCGGATGCGTCTCCTTTGATGACGACTGTGTAATGGTATTCGGTCGCATCGAAGAACAGGGTGAAAGTCATGCCGGTAGCAATCAGGCCTGTGGATACGTCTCGATTTTGGGAATCGTGGAAGTCTTTGAGGGTGACGTCCGGGTGACTCGAAAGGTTTCGCTTGACGTTTTCGACGGAGTCGCCGAGGGTAAATCCACTCACATATCCGTCTTTTTTAGAAAGACCAAAGTAGTTTAAAACTTGCTGTTCGCTCAGTGGTCCTTCTCCTTTTCGAACTGTGATGGCCGTTTCGATTTCTATCGGATGCGTACCTATTCGAATCGTAGTGACGAGTGTAGTCGAGCCTGGTGCGATTCCGAAGACTTTTTGGTCACTGTAGGAAGCTATGCTGGAGTTTTTCGAGCGGACATCGTCGATGAGGTCAATCGGTGGATTTGTGGTTGGCACGAAGTCTTGCGTTTGTCCTTCTTCGATGGTCAAGCTTTCCTGAATAGATACGCTCACGAGTCCTTTCGATAGTTCGGACGGCGGAAGGACGTCTTCTCGGTGGAGAGGTGTCGCGTATCCTCCGATGGCCGGAAGAGAGCTTTCTCGATAGAGAACTAGAGACGGTACGTGATAGGAGTCGTCCATGATGCATTGTAGCCCGATGAAGGCTCCGAGCGTGCTAGAACCGCGAACTTCGCCGTCTGTAAAGCAGTTTTTGATGGTAGCGTTTAGGTTTACTCCGATGAAACCTCCAACATTTTTGGGAGCAGTCACGAGAAGATGGGAGGAACAGTTTTCAATCGTGGTGTTGTTAGAAACGTTTCCAGCGAATCCTCCGGTCGAATCTAAAGTGTTTTCCGTATCGTTTTCACTGTTCGTGACCGAGCCGCTCAAGAGATGGACGTTTCGGATGGTCACGTTGTTTACGATTGAGGCGAATCCGCCGAGGTAACTTCCTTTGGGCGAAGAGACAATCAAGTTCTCGACGAGAATGTTTTCGACTATGGATGGCGTGAAGTGGCCTCCTAACTCGGCGAATACTCCGGTTTGTGATGTGATATTTTTGAGCGTTTTGCCGTTTCCATCGAGGTTGCCACGAAATTCGATGGCGGGATAGTTAGCTATGTTCTGGAAATCGAGGTCGGCGATGAGACGAAAATATTTACCAGTCGTGTCGTTAGAAAGGGCATGAAGGAACATTTCCGGAGTTGAGATGAGGTACGGATCTTCTTCGGTGCCCGTCCCTTCTAAGCTCGGGAAGGTGACATCGAAAGTTATCGAATCTGAGGTTTCGGATGTTACCTGTATCGTTATGCCGGAGTTGGCTCCGTTAGCGTAGTAGATAGTGCGATTGTCGAATTCGGAGGTACTATCTATTTCGAGACCAAGAGTCGGTCTTTTCATGTTCAAAGTCGCGAGGGTCAGGTCTCCTTTTCCGGCACCGAGTGATGGTTCGTTCGGCCGGAAGACGAATATGTGGTCTAGTTCGCCGTGGTCTCCTCCTTCTTTGTTTCCAGAATATTTGTTCTTTTCGTTGACTCTGTAAACGATTAGTCCGCTCGATTCGGCCGAGTGGGTGCTATAAGTGTTCTGCTTTTCGTGATATTCGACGACAAAGAATTCGTCAGATGTCGGACTTACTTCCAATTTGATGGCTCGAGGTTCGGAGTCATCGGAGTATTCGGGTTTTTTGAGAGTGATATTTTCAGTAGTCTCGTTTATAGTCGGCATAGGCTTATGCCAGTTAGTTTCTGGCCCATATTCGCTCGTGAAATAAGTCAAGAGATTGGCCGGATTGGAACCACTCGATTGACCCATTATATCGTAGAAGCCGACGGGATTGCCACCGGTCCGGTCGAATCTATAGAGGTCGATGAGCCCGAGGGTGTGACCAAATTCGTGGATAATCGTCCCGTAAGTTCCTTTCTTGAGCGAAAATAAACCGGCAGTCTCTGTGTAGTCGTAAGTATATAATAGGTTATATGAGACGACGCGTTTTCCTAAAATGGTCGAGGTAAGATTGAGGTTATCCAATTTGTGGGACCATAGTAAGTCGCCCCATCCAATTGAAGATTCTAGGACATCGCGCCCTTCGATAAAAAAGGAAATGGCATCGACTATGCCATCGGAGCCCGTGTCGATTTCGTCGGCCGATATTCCGTAGATGGTCATCTGGTTTGCTATGTAAGCGATGGCCGAATCGACGAGTTCGGTTTCTCTTTTTAGGGATTCGATCGAATCTTTGTAGCCTAAGGGATTGGAGTCCGAGTGTTTGAGATAGTAAGCCATAGGGTGAGAATCTTTGTAGGAGACGACTTGCCCATTTTCTTTCGGGAAGATTTCTGTCGTCACGTTCAGCTTGCCATAGCTTTGCATTTGATAGTATTTTTTGAACGAAGGAACTTTTATTGGGCCATTTATCGATTCCATTTCGAAGAGTTCTTCGGAGTTCAGAAGTGTTTCGGCATTTTGGATGCTTTGAGGGTCGTCCAAATGGTTCGCGGTGAGTTCATCGGAGTCAGCGAACTCGATGAAGACGGCTAAGTATTTAAGATTTTGAGTGGAAGCTTTGCGTTCTAATTTTACTTGTGGTGTGACGAGGTCATCGAGACCGTATAGTTCGTTGTAGTTGGCAAGGGTCTCGCGAACGACGGCGAACTCATCGGTATCATTGGGGTGTATGAGAAAATCCGTGGTGGTGAGACTCAGGCACAAAAGAAAGCTCAGAATGGTCTTACCGATTTTTTTCATGTCTTTTCTCCTTGGCAAGTCGGCGAGAGAGTTTTATCGTCAAGCCTATGAGTAGTACGATGAAGGTGCTTTCGGCGAGAATGACGATTTTGGCTACGACGTTCGTATTATTTTCGTTTGAGCACATTTCGAAAAAATCGGCTACGTATTTTTGGATGGTTCCCTCTTCACTTTCATAGACATAGTGAGTGATGCGACCTAGTTCATCTAAGCACCTAATCAGATAAAAGTTGTTTTTGAGTTTGTGAGCTTCTATTTCTTCGTTGTCTATGGTTATGGTAGAAAGAGTTCTATTTGGTTCGTCACGATTTGGTTCGATGACAAAGAAGGTGCGATTCGAAATAGAGATGGGTGTGAGTTTGTGTTCGAGAATACCTTCTTGCTCATTTAGTACGTAGAAGTTCTTGTGTGAAGAGGAGTCTATTCCATATACGAGGGCGAGGTCGCCTTTTCGAAAGACGGTCAATTCGTCGTCGTTTATGTTGCTCGTTTCTCTATCGAATCCGGCTAGTTCAACTTGTCTCAAATCGACGACGAGTCCTATTTCGGAGTCTTCGTATTTCAGATAGGTTTTAGGTTGTTCGTCGACATAAGCTTCTATGGTGTAAGTTTTTTTGGTACCATTTTCAGCTGTGACTGTAACGTTTATGTTGTTGAGACCTGGTTTCAGTTTTACTTCACCTACTCCGTTTATTTTAGCTTTGGTATGAGAGGCCGTGGCTACGACCGTGAGGGTGGAAGTTTCTTCGGACAGGTTTACGGTATACTTGGTAATCGCGGCGTCGAACGTGGGCGCGAGGGTGCCGGAGTTTATGTCTAGGGTGGCAAGATTGGCATCATTGGACTTTTGGACACCGGGAGTCGGTGTGATTGGTTTAGATGGGGTCTGTGGTGTGCTCGGGGTCGTTTGAGGATTCGTAATGGCAACTACAATGGTGCGAGAACCGGGATTATAGATGTTAGCATCGGAGTCCGAGTAGCCCGTTACGGGGGTGGCCGTGATGGTTACGTTGCCAGCAGAGCCGGCCGTGACCGTAATCGTTTGATAGTTTTGTTCTACCCAAACACTGCTCGTGGAAAGGGTACCATTCGAGATGGCGAGGTCGACTCGGCCGATGGAGTCTCCTCCAACCGAGATGGTAAACGTGCCATTTGGTTTAACCGAAGTCGTAGAGGCCGATGCACTGAAAGAGGCCGCGTCTACGGTTTTCGTCAAGATGAAAGTAGAAATTATGATAATCAGTATGTTCAAAATCTTTTTCATGTGTACTCTCCTTCGTTACGACTATTTTATCAGAAAAAGTTATAAAAGGAAACTCGAAGTTTTTTGGTTCAATTTTTTTTGAATCGATTAGAGCAAAAAAAACAACTTCTTCTGAAGTTGGTAATAATAAAATCGTTTGTGAACACAAATCGAGTTCTTTAAAAAGAAGAGGGTCTTTCATAGAATGGTATTATCCTATCCATCGACTCTTATTGTTTCTCCATCGATATAACGAGCCATATCGGACGCCAGGAATAAAACGACATTGACTATTTCTTCAGGTTCCGCGAATCTTTTCAGTAAGGTTTTTTTCATTTCAGACTTTAAATAGCTCTTAGATAAATCCTCGTTCATTCCGGTATCTACCCATCCCGGCGTCACGGCATTGATATTGATAAAAGGTGCAAATTCTATCGCCAAATTTTTCGTCATGTTTATAAGGCCTGCTTTAGAAGCATCATAATCTATGCTATACGGGTAAATCGTGTCGATTCCATTGGTGGAAGATAAGTTGATTATTTTACCATAAGTAAAGGCTTTGCAAAAAAGTTTTAGTTGCTTACTTTATTCGTTTTTTTCGCTTCTCTTTATAGTCCAATTATAACAAGTCTTAGATATTTTTATAAATCTTTTTAAATACCTTTCTCATACTCGTTTTGCTTCGTGTGGCGCCACTTTATGGTGCCGATAAGCAAGTTATTTCAAACTTTCTCGTTAAATTAAGTAATCAATATAACATTCGTATCAACTTCTATAACCATTTTAACATTTTCCAATTTTACTCTATGACAGATTATATTAAAAATTATCATTCATTAGGAAATCAAAAATGTTTATTTGTTTAACTTCATTGTTAGAATAGTCTTCTTTTGTTAAAGTAATTATGTATTTTTCAGAATCTTCAATGTCATCAAAAGCACTAAATTCCCTGTTTCTTGTATTTTCATCTGATAAATCATAACATACTTGAATATATTTAAAATTATTAGATTTTGATGCAATAAAATCAATTTCACCTTTTTTAGTTTTACCAATAAATACTTTATAATCTTTTCCTATTAAATCATTATAAACAATATTTTCTAAAGCTACCGAATAATTAATTTTTTCATTATTTGTCTTAATTTGCTTGATTCCTAAATCATTAGCATAATATTTATTTAATGTTTTTAAAATATTTTTACCATGTATATCATATCTATATACTTTATTCATAATAAATGTTGATGAAAAAGCTTCTAAATAATTGTATAAAGTATCATTAGCTATTTCATGATATTCTTTTTTTAAATATTCTATTACAT
>CAYYLF010000078.1:0-5830 GCA_964472425.1 uncultured Muribaculaceae bacterium
ACTATTTGGATTAGCAATCGCTTCTCCTTCTGTTTGAATGTAAGCGATATATCCGGCGTTCCCATCGGATACGAGATAACTCATAACTGTCTTATCTTGAGCACTCGATATATCGTAGGTGTAGACTGCATTTTCTTTCGGATTCATCGTCGTCTCAAAGATTACTTTTGTGATGTCACTTTTATGTGTCCACATTTTATTATTATAATCCCATCCAATGGCCATTATCATGTTTTCTGGTATCTTGCTTCGAGAATCTTCAGCCCAGAAGTTCGAGTAGAATACTGCACTCAAATCCGATTCTTGATTTACGTCTTCTAATCTATTCAAAGTTACAGTCAGTTCGTATTCGACAGTCGCTCCGACTGGTATTATCAAATCTTCAGCTAAGTTCTGTCTCGATGGTTCTTTACTTCTAGGTACCAAAGCATCCCTTATTACTGGTACAGCACTTCCATCTTCTGTGATGTAAGATAAGGTATAAGTCAAGCTGCCTGAAATAAAACTGTTTACTAACCCATCCCAAAACATGTTGACTCGGGCTTCGGCTGTTCCCGTATTTTCTATCAAAAACTTTTTCGTGATTGACTCCCCGAACTTGAGTTCGCCACTCACTCCGTTGTCGTTGTCCGCGAATCGGACACTCACTTTGGCTGTGGTGATAGTACTTTCCAGTTCCTTTTTTTGAGTCGACGTCGCAAAGTATGCGAATGAAACTGAGCCAATTGCAAGAAAACATATGGCTATGAGCATTATTCCTAGAATGCGTTTGTACTGGGAAGGTTTATTTTTTAACGCCCCCCCCCAATTTGCTTTTAGATTGGGTAATTCAGACGATTTTTGCTTGCTCAAAAGATTCATATTTCTTATTTTCCCTTCCTTTATGAGAACACTATTTTCTCTCTTATCTTAATTAGAATTATACTCGAATTGTCTCGCGCGGTCAACTATTATTTAGAGGAGTTTTAATCCAAATGCATGAGAGAGTCGATGATTTTTCGATATTCCGGATAGTCTTCGAAATCGGCATCTTTGTTTTCCTCGATGAATTTGGCGGAGTCGACGTTCGCCTTCGTGAGGAGAGTCATATCGGTTTGGAGGTTGGCAATTTTGAAGACCATATCTCCACTTTGTCTCACTCCGAAGAGGTCCCCTTCTCCACGCATCTTGAAGTCTTGTTCGCTTATGTAGAAGCCATCGGAAGATTCGCAGAGGACTTTTAGGCGGTCGGCATTTTTGTCGCTTATCAGGATGCAGGTCGAGTCGAGGGAGTTGCGGCCTATGCGTCCTCGGAGTTGGTGCATGGAGGCGAGTCCGAAGCGTTCGGCATTGAAGATGACCATCATGGTCGCGTTCGGGACGTCGACTCCGACTTCTATGACGGTCGTCGAGACGAGAATGCGAGTAAGGCCGGACGCGAAGTCTTCCATGGCTTTCTCTTTTTCTTCCGGTTTCATTCGACCGTGCAAGAGTCCGATAGGTACTTTGCCGGAGAAGGCAGACTCGAGTTTCTTTTTCAAGGTAATCGCGTCCATCAATTGTATTTCGTCCGACGGCTCGATTAGAGGACAGACGACGTATACTTCGTGGCCGTTTTTGATTTCGGTTAACATGAGACCGAGAACATCTTTGATTTCCCTATTCTTTTTGAGTAAGGTGATGATTTCTTTGCGTCCGGCGGGTTTGGTTTTGATTAGCGAGATGTCCATGTCACCATAGATGGTGAGAGCGTACGTTCGCGGGATAGGCGTCGCACTCATGTAGAGGACGTCCGAGAGGTGGCCTTTATTTTGGAAAGTGCTTCGTTGGTTGACTCCGAAGCGGTGTTGCTCGTCCGTGATGACGAGTCCGAGGTTTGAGAAGTGGACGTCACTTTCGAGAACCGCATGAGTACCAATCAGAAGGTCGATTTCACCGTTGGACAGGTCTTCTAAGATTTTGGTTCTCTCTTTTTTGGGCGTTTTACCTTTCAAGAGTTCGACCCGAAGACCGTGAGGTGCAAACAGTTTCGTGATGTTGTAGTAGTGCTGAGTCGCCAGAATTTCGGTCGGCACGAGGAGTGCACTTTGGTAGCCGGAGATGGCATTGTAGTAGATGCCGGCGACCGCGACTATCGTTTTACCACTTCCGACGTCTCCTAAAAGCAGACGGTTCATGCGTTTAGGAAGACGCAGGTCGTGAACTATATCCTTTATCGACGTGCATTGGTCTTCGGTGAGGGCAAATGGAAGATTCGAGGTAAAATGGTCGACCACGTTTTCTTCGGTCGTGCGCGGAAGTCCGTCGGTCTCGGTGCGACAGGATTTCAAGTAGTTTATTTTGAACATGAAGCGAAATAGTTCTTCGTATTTGCATCGTTCGATGGACTCGGTCATCTCGGCGAGGTCACGAGGATTGTGAATTTTGGCGATGGCCGTAGGTTTGTCCTGGTAGTCGTATTCTTCACACAAGTATTCGGGGATGTAGTCCGTGATGAGGGGATTTGTCTCCAGCAGATTGTGAACTAGATTTCCTATCAATTTGGAAGTTATTCCACTCGTCACGTGGTAGACGGGTTCGATGTACGTTTCGTCTATGCTTCCGTGCATGATGTTCGAAGCGGTTATCGTGTTCTTTTTTTCGTCGTAGACTCCCAGGACCGTAATGGTTTGGCCGCGTCTTAAATTGTTTTTCATGAAGGCACGATTAAAAATCGTCACGTTTACTAATTGGTCGTGGGTCTCGATGCGGAAAGAGAGTTTGTTTAGGCTCTTCTTTATGTACGTGGTGACTGGAGTCGTCTCGATTATTCCGGCGACGACCACTTCTCCATGAATAAGGTCTGTCGGCGCGATAGTATTGTATCGAAACGGAAAATAATCTATCAAGTCGCCTTCCGTATAAATTCCCAGTTTGTTTAATAGAGTCAGAGTCTTGGGCCCTACTCCTTTGATGTCTTTTAGCATTGTTACTTCACCATATTAAGTATACCAAATATGAAGGGAAAACGCATTGTAAAATGGTAAATTTGTCAAAATTTGAGTATGCAAAAACCGTCGCGTATGCATTTGCGACGGTTTTAGAGTTTATCCTATTGCGCTATCGTATTTGTTGCGAGCTTTGGCGAGTTTAGATTCCGGTACGTCTTCTATGTTGTAGAGACCAGCACTCTCCATTTCGGAGAAGATGTCTCCTTGCATAGTCAAGAATTGTCCTAACGTATCCGAGAAGGTCTTCTTCACTTTCTGGTTATTCGACTCGATAGCTCCGTGCATCATGATGTCACAGGCATTTTTGGTGAGAGTCAAAGCAGTGTTCATGATTATTTTATCTTCCATAATTATCCTCCTATTCTTCTATAAGTTTGTAGTATTTTTTGTAGACCGATTTGGTCAAGGTCTCTAAGTCATCGAGAACCTTTTTGAAGTTTTCGTCGTCCAAACCTATTTTATAATTCGATATGTATTCTTCGATACTTTGTAGGTGTGAAAGGACGTCTTCCGTGTATAACAGTTCTTTTTCACTCATAAAATTCCCTCCTGAGCATAGTATCTGCAAGATTGGGAGTTTAATTCTTCGAAATCAGCAAAAAAGATGACCAATTTTTTCTAGTCGGTCATCTTGGCTATAGTATAGTTTTTAAAATCGCACGAATCGTCAACGCTCTGTTTCTCGGGATATGGCATTTTGGAGACTCTATCGCATATTTTGAGGAACGTTTTCACGATGATGCGATGCTCGGGAGTGAGTTTCGTGCTCAAGAGGTCGGTGAGGTAAATGGCATATTCCGACAGTTCGTCGTTCGTAAAGTGAGTTCGAATGTTGGAGTACGATTCTTTAGTACGAGCATTTTTACTTTTGATGGCACGGTACAGTTTGTCCATGCGCGTGGTATAAGTGACAGGTTCTAAATTTAGAAAGTTCATCTGCTCGATTAAGAGAACGGGTTCGTCCGATTCGATTTGGTGGGAACTCTCAAGTACGTTTTTACAGAAATGTTCGACATCGAAGGTGCCATCTTGCAATTTGGAAAAAGCGACGGACATTTTGAAAGAAAGTTCCGGAATGTAGTAAGGCTCGACGCGGACATAGAGGTTTTTGATGGCGATTTTCAGTAAGTATAGTTTGAAGCCGTAGGCATTGCCGGCGTTTTTTCTTTCCAGCTCGAGAACTTCCTTCACCAGCGTATCCAAGCGAGTAAGTGTGCCCAACAATCCGTATTTAGAAGTCAGTTCGTCTAAGATGCTTTGGTACATGAGGTCGACTGTGTTGATGTCTGGTTGTCCATCAGGACGAATACGCAGCAAATTTTCGAGTTCGTATTGTGGTATACGAGTTAAAGGCGTTTCATTTTCGAGCAAGGTGACGATGAGTTTGGTATACAGAAGTTCGTGCATGGAAATCATTTCTTTCTATTAATCATTTATTTGCTTTCGACAGGTATGAATTTGAGTTCATGGCCAGGCTTCATCATCGCATCGAGGGTTATTTTGGAAGCGAAGGCGGTGGCAAGGCGAATTTCGTCGATTAAAAGTTCTTTGTCTTCGGCTGTAGCTTCGCGCCATACGCCGTATTCGCGAATCATGTTCATATCAAAGTTGTAAATGAGATCTTTGTCTTTCGCTTCGACTAGACGGTCGTTTAGGCCGATCCTTATGAGAAGTATTCTGCCAGACGTGTAGTCGCCTTCCACGTAAGGTGTCAAGATGTGCTCGACTCTTTGGTAGTGCAATTCTTCGATTCTGCGTATCGTAGTGTAAGCAATACGCGAGCTATGCGATTTAAACATTACGCGCCCTTCGTAGTTAGGATTCGTAATGCTCATCCGTATGTAAGAGGCGTGATTACCTTCGAGGTCGATTTCGATTCGTTTGGTGTATTCTTCAAATTCGTCGAGGTCGAATTTACCTTGGAACGGATTGATGGCAAGGTCCATCATTTTCAATTCTTCGGCTAGTATGGTATCTTCGTCAGTTCGAGGCGTACTTTCGGGAATCCTCGGAGCTGCAACGAGAGGAAGTTTTTCACGCATTTTGGCAAGAGCATCTTTTTGGCAGTTCTCAATTTCGTGAAGCGTGAGCAAATTTATTACTTCGAGTAAATCCTTGAGAGACGGAATGCTATAGATACGAATGTACCCTGTAGAGCATGAGCTTTCGAAGTATTTTTCTTCAAATTCGTTCGAATTGGGGTTATCCAATTGAACGTTTACAAATCTCCATTCGTCGTGGTCGTCGTTTAAAAGTTTAAATCCATCGTTTCCAACGTAGTTTTGGAATATTCGGTAGCCGAGCGGCAGAGGAAATTTACCTATTATTACTGCAGCCTGTTCATCGAAGTATAAAACATAGTCGTGCCAACGATGAAGCTCGGTATCAGTACCGTTTTTTTTATAAGTCCCTATTTTATCCGTTTTTAAAAATTTCATTGCAACGTCAAAATCAATTTTACGCATATAAACCCACCTGATTTGAATACTTTGTAAGCAAGTATTCACCCTTCTATAAAAATGATAACACAGGGTCGGACAAAATTCTACAATTTTCGGTCGATTATATAGAAAAAAATTCGATGGTGGATTTAGGGCTAGTTTCTAAATATGGTAAAGTTATTCACAACATCATCGCAATATTCTTAATCTTCTCCAGTGAAAGAGAAGTTACTTCGCGTACCGTGTCGTAGTTCATACCTTTTCTGAGCATCTTTGTCGCATTTTCGATGTTGGCTTCTTCTCGGCCTTCTTCTCTTCCTTTTTCGAGACCGGCTTCCTCACCAGCCTCGTAATTCGCGACCATAGTCCCGTCGTACTTTCTCATCCGGTTCATCAATCTTCCATTTTTCTTTAAACTCT
>CAYYLF010000079.1:0-5629 GCA_964472425.1 uncultured Muribaculaceae bacterium
TTTTTTTGACAAAAGATTGTCAATGCGAGCCAACTTTATGAGTGGCGTCAAATAATACCCTTCACTTATTATTATACCGGAAAGTTGAGATTTTTCTCATTTAAAACGGGGCAAATGTCAAGAAAATAGAACATTGGTTCGTTTATTGCAGAAACTCCATTTTTGCTGAAACCCAGATGTAGAAAGAGTTTAAGGCCGAAAATGGGGTCAAAAAGTTACAAAAATTAAAAATTGGCAAAAAGGAACGAATAGTCACTTTTGATAGTGGCTTGTAAACGAGTATAAAAGGTGTATACTAGGTACATCATTTGTTGCATTTGAGTGGCATTTTTGTATCCAAAATGGTATAATCGAGGTGGTGATAACGATATGAGAACGAGTATTTCGATAGCAATATGTAAACTCGTGACCGGCCTTTGCAAATTGGTCGGTCCCATTATAAAGAAGGAAGGAAGCGTTTTTCCGGGAAGTTGTGCTCTAAAGTGGCAGCCTAAAGTCTTAGAAAAAATAAAGTATCCTCGTCATGTGGTCGTCGTGACAGGATCTTCCGGCAAAGGTTCGACGACGGCCATGTTGGCTCACATTTTAGAGGGAAGTGGCAAGCGAGTCGTGTGGAACAAGAACGGCTCGAACGTCCGAACGGCCATCGCGACTTTGGTGTTGAACAATTCGCGAGTTTTTTCACACGAGTTAGACGCGGACGTGCTCCTTTTGGAAATGGACGAAAGATTCATAACGGGGACTTTTAAACCCGGGACTATAAGTCATATGGCGATTACGAACGTGACGCGAGATCAGCCTTCTAGAAATGTCCACCCGGAGTTCATATACGAAAAAATTGCCGAAAGTTTCGATGACGATATGACTCTCGTGTCGAACGTGGATGACCCGATTTTGAATCGAGCTAGGTATACGCATGCCGGAAAGACGATTACGTACGGAGTCGGTGTGACAAAAGTCGACAGCAAAAGTGAACCTGATTATGCGGTCGACGGGGCGTATTGTCCTAGTTGCCATTCCAAGCTTGTCTACGAGTCTTACCATTACGGACATTTGGGCGTATACGATTGTCCGGTGTGTTCGTTCGGGCGAGGCCCGGTCGATTATGAAGCTACGAAGGTCGATTTGAAAAAAGGCTGCTTTCAAGTTGCCGGGCACGAATTGAAACTCAATAAAAAGGTTTTCTTTGCCGTCTATTATACCCTACTCGCTTACGTTTTAGCTTCGGCTATCGGTATTTCGGAAGAAGATATTTTGAGAGAGATAAACGAAGACGAGATGGATAGCAAGCGCGGGAAAAGTTACATGCTCGGAAGTAGAAAGATAGAGATGTTGGAATCGAAGAACGAAAATGCTTTGTCGTATTTGCAGTCTATAGAGTATATCGTGTCTCAACCGGGCAAGAAGACCGTAATCATGGGTTTCGAGAACGTTTCTCGCCGATATAAGTACAACGATTTGTCGTGGCTTTGGGATGTCGAGTTTGAAGCTTTGAACGACAAAAGAATCGACCGAATATTCTTAATCGGACGATTCCGATACGACGTGGCAGAGAGATTAGACTATGCCGGCATCGATAAGGATAAAGTCATTTTAGTCGAAGATTTGGCAAGTCTTTTGAAGATGGTCGAAGAGAAGAGCCAAGGCGATATATATACGATGGTCTGTTTCGATATGACGGCCATCATCAAAAGTTTACTCGAGGAGGAAAACAGATGATGAGAAAAAAGAAGATAAGGATTGCACACCTCTATTACGATCTCATGAACTTGTATGGCGAAAATGGAAATATCAAGGTTCTTGAGCATCTGATAGAAAGTCAAGGCATCGACGTACAAATCGATAGATTTTCGCTCGGAGACAAGATAGATTTTAAAAAGTACGATTTCTTCTACTGGGGTTCCGGGACCGAAGAAGCGGCTCTTCTGGCTTTGGGAGATGCAAAAAAATTCAAGGACGACATAAAACGGTCCATCCGAGAAGGTCGCGTGTTTTTAGTTACCGGCAATGCGATGCAATTGTTCGGGAGTAAAATAATCACGCGCGATGGTCGGACGGCAGAAGGCCTCAAGTTATTCGATTATGAAGCTTATCCAGCACCCGAAAGAGTGGTCGGCGAACAAGTTCGCGTGTTCGAAGGGGCAAAGGAAATCGAAGGCAGGTACGTGGTCGGATTCAAAAATTGCGATGAGGTTATAACAAACAATAGTTATGATAAGCCATTCGGGGAGCAAGATAATATCAGAGTAGAGAATTTTTTCGGGATGATGTTTTTTGGGCCGGTTTTGGCGAGAAATCCCTACTTTGCCGATTATCTTTTGAACATCTTGTTCGAACGTAGGGATTTGGAATACGTACCGAATACTGATAGACTCGATTATGTCGCCTACCGAACATATGTCAAAAACTTTGTATCGAATGCCAACTTAGACTAGATACTATGGACAACTCATGTTATAATCTTATATGATAGGATGTGATTATATGGAACCTGTACACATAGTTACAGATAAAGATAATATAAGCGAACTCGTGCTCATGCCGGGCGACCCTCTTCGGGCGAAGTATATTGCAGAAAACTTTTTGAGTGATGCGGTGCTCGTGAACGAGGTTAGGAATATGCTCGGATATACGGGTTATTATAAGGGTAAGAGAGTGACGGTCATCGGTTCGGGAATGGGAATTCCTTCGATGGGCATCTATTCTTACGAGTTGGCGAAGTTTTACGGCGTCAAAAAGATAATAAGAATCGGAAGTGCCGGTTCGGCGAATGAGAATGTGTTGGTCCGTGATTTGGTCGTCGCGACGAGTGCGAAGAGTTTATCGACATTCGCTTTGTCGTTTTCAGGAGACGAATCGCACGAAATGATGGCCTCCCCTTCTCTAGTCGAAGATATAAGAGCCGTGGTCGATTCGGTCGAGTCTAAGGTCGTTTTCGACGACATATTGACGAGCGACATCTTCGACGTATATAGCGACATCGACAGAACTATGAAGCTGGTCAACTGTACTAACCCTTCGGCGGTCGAGATGGAGGCGTTCGGACTGTATCACATTGCAAAAATTACTGGCATCGACGCCGCGGCAATCGTGACTATCGTCGATTCGAAGTATACACCCGACATCGTTCTTACTAGTGAGGAACGAGAGACATCCTTGAACGATATGATAACTTTGGCGTTGGAGGCAATTATAAGATGAAGAAGTATGAAAGTTTAAAAAAGGTGGATTTACATTGTCATTTGGAAGGCTCACTAAACCCTGTAAAAGTGTCCAAATGGACGAGAAAATCGATTGGCGAGGCCGAGAGTGCCTTGATACTAGAAACTGCTGGAGATATGGAGAATTACAAAGCCGTGAGCGAGTATGCGGTTACCCTACTTCAGACGAAGGCGAGACTCAAGGAAGCTGCTCAGGAACTTTGCAAAGAATTGAAAAACGAGAACGTGGTGTATGCCGAGATAAGATTGGACCCATATGCTCATTTGGATAAGGATTTGACTATGAAAGAGGTCGTCGAGGCGACTTTGGAGGGTTTGTCTTCTAGTACTTTGAAGGCGAATCTCATATTGACGATGAACAGAAAGTACGATTTCGAGACGAATAAGTCGATTATCGATTTGGCCAAGAAGTTCTTGAAGAAAGGTGTCTGTGCGGTCGATTTAGTTGGGCCCGGTAATGGAAACGACGTGAAACCTTTCAAAGAATTGTTCATCTATGCGGTCGACACGGGCGTACCTTACGTGATACATACGGGAGAACACGATTTCAGAGGTATAGATTCGGCAATCAGTTATGGGGCTAAACGTATAGGTCATGGGGTCAAGGCCATTACGAGTTTTGAGACTATGGAAAAACTCAAAAAGCACAAAATTCCTTTAGAAATTTGTTTGACTGCGAACATGGCTACGGGTCTTTATCGAAAGTATAGCGACCATCCAGTGCAGAGACTCATCGATTCGGGGGTCATGGTTACAATCAATACGGACAACAGGACGGTCAATAAGACCTCTTTGACGGATGAATACAATCTTTTGAATAAGTACTTCGGTTTGACTATCAAAGATTTCAACGAGATGAACAAGATTGCGATAGAACATTCTTTCTTGAGTGACGAAGAGAAGAAAGATTTGTTGGTCGAGTTCATATAAGAGCAATAGAAAACATACCTGCGACTCGGGTATGTTTTTTTGAGGTTATAGAATTTGATACGGATTTCCCTGGCTTCCGTCCCCGCTTTTTATGGCGATTTCCGAGTCCAGAAAGACCGTCGGGCGAACCCCATTAGTGTTGAACACGTAGTTGCTACTGTCGCTGTACACAAGGCCGTACGAGCTCACAACGAACGCGTTGTTCGCAGTCGCCGCATTCGGCGATATGGTCCATTGATAATCACTGTTATACAACCAGCCTGCACTTGGGGTTCCTTTATTACAATTAAATCCATTAGTATAGCATGTATTATCTACTCCTTTTCCATATGTATATACATAATCACTTGGATATATTAGACCTATGTTTGCTATTATATTTGTCGTTCTCGTTTCTCCACTACAGCTTCCTCTTGTTATGCATGTTGTAGTTCCCCTCTCAAAGTTATAATAATCTGGGCCTCCTAAGTTTTTATATGCACTTGAGCCTCCTAAGTACCATTTTACTTTTGCGATTTGTGAACGGGCTGTAGAACTTAACCCTTTTACACTTGCTGTACTAGTGTAACTTCCACTTTGATTATAATAATCTCCATTTAATAGAATTTGTAATGGTGCAGTTGACCATTCATTATTATCAATTGAATCCCATTTTAAATCTCCTATCGATTCGTTTCTTATTATTTTCATTAATGGCTTCTTTTCTCCTGACTCTGTCTCGACCGTGAATACTCCTATTATTCTCCATGTCTCGTTGTTGAAAGTTATATAGTTATTTGGTTCGTTTCCTATGTACCTGTAGTCCCTTCTCTCTTCTTCGGTCCAACCTGCAGTTTGTTCAGCCTCTGGATGGTCGAACGCAAACATCTCTTTCTTGTTTCCTGATGCATATGTAGTTACACTTGCATCGTTGGCCTTCGCAATCAACATATCCGCACTTGGATTCGCACTAGTCACGACGTCGAAATAAACTGTACATTCATCGCTCGTCTTAACTTTCAAACTCAGAGCTTTTGTACTAGAGTTTTGACTTATCACTCCCCCATTCTTGCAACTACTCTTCTCGGTATTTAATACATACCCGTCCTTCGGAAATTCCTGAGCATCGCTCAAGTTGTAATTGCCTTCTTCATCTTGAATGTACATCGCTATCATGCTGCCTGAGCTCGAAGGTATTTTTGTTATATTTTGGAAATCATTGTTCATTCTTTCAAAGCATATTCCTAAACTGAATATCCCAATCGCAACTAAAACTCCTATACCTTTTTCTTCACTTTTACATCATCCTCTTTTCCTAAATTAGAGTACATAAAAGACTGGCCTCCTGCCCACATATTTTTTCAGTTGGTGATACTCTAACTGCTCGTTTTTCCAAGCAATTAAAAGGAACTACAGTCTTCTATAGTCCTATTGTAGCACCCCCCCCCAATTTTTGTCCAGAAAAATCTTGCTATTTATTAAAATCTGTAATATAATTC
>CAYYLF010000080.1:0-5627 GCA_964472425.1 uncultured Muribaculaceae bacterium
ACGATTGTAAAGAGTGTGGAAACAGAATAGATAGGGATTTGAATGCAAGTATCAACATAATGTTCGAGGGAGTAGTAAAATATATGAGAGAGTGTTTAGGGTAAAAAGAACGTAAGATACAATTATCGAGCAAAAAAGTACGGTAGCGACTATCGGATTTAAAGTCTGTGGAGAAGTCTCATTAGAGGGTCTATGAAGCAGAAAAGCCTTACCGTGAGGTAAGGCAAATGATAAATTACGAAGTAATTTATCCTATGTTCTTCAGAAGTTACTATTGAATTGCCAATAGTTGGTATCTTTGATATACTTGATTTAGAGATACAAAAAAGACTGTCTAAAACAGTCCACACATAGTGTATTAGGATGAACCTAACGTTTAGGGTAATCATAAAGAAAACCTTTATTTTAACTCTCTATGTCATCTTAAATGGTATTAAGACAACTTAATTGTATCACAGTAGAAAGGATGTGTCAAATATAATGACGAAAATTTATAACATAGGATTAGATATCGGTACAGAATCTGTAGGATGGGCGGTTGTCGATGATGTCACAAATAAAATAGTTAAAAAGGGCAATAAATATCTTTGGGGTGTTAGACTTTTCGAAGAAGCTGAGCAAGCTGCTGGACGAAGAATGAGTAGGTCAACGCGACGACGTTACGATAGAAGGAGAAAAAGAATAAAACTTTTACAAAGAGAGTTCAAAGAAGAAATCGATAAAGTAGATGTTAACTTTTTCAAAAAATTACAAGAAACTAAATACCATAACGACGATGAGCAAAATAAAACTATCGAAATAAGCAAAGATGAAATGGAGAAAGTAAAAGCGTATAATAAAAGATTTCCAACAGTGTATCATTTGCGAGATTATTTAACTAAAAGCGAGCAGAAAGAGGATATAAGGCTTGTATATTTAGCTATACATCATATTATAAAGTACCGTGGGAATTTTTTGCAGGCAGGTAAAGATTTTAAAGTTGAAAATTTGAGAGTCAAAGATAAACTTGAAGAAACTTTTAATAATCTTTATCAACTGAGTGATGTTTTAAATTTTGAAAAAGAATTGATTGATTATGATAAACTCGAAAAAGCTTTAGTATGTAACTATGCAGCAGATATGGAGAAAGAAGTGACAGACGTTTTAGGGGCAGTATTCGATTCATCTTTCGTAAAAGAATTTATAAAGATGATTAAGGGTAATGAATTTAAAGTAGACGTCGTTCTCGGTATAGAAGATGTTGAATCTCTAAAGTTAAAATTTAAGGATTCCTCTTACGATGATAGTTATGATAATGTGGTTGCATATACTGGCAAATTAATGGAAGTCATGGATGGTTACAAAGAATTGTATGATATGCTTTTTCTTAAAAAATTGTTTAGGGATAAAGAAAATGCAACCATTTCTTCTTCGATGTTAGACAAATTTACCGAGGCCAAAGAAGATTTAGATTTTTT
Organism: uncultured Muribaculaceae bacterium; assembly: GCA_964472425.1. Lineage (GTDB taxonomy): Bacteria > Bacillota_I > Bacilli_A > RF39 > UBA660 > RUG11867. The sequence goes on from CAYYLF010000080.1 coordinate 1,458, forward strand.
GAAGAAATTATTTAGAACAACTATAGATAGAAAGACGAGTGAACGCGAGAATCTTTATAAAAATTATAAGGCAATGTTTAAAAATGTTAATGGTGAAAAAAAGCCATGTATATATGAGCAGTATATGTCTGGAAGCATGACATATGAAGAATTTAAAAAAGAGATTAATAAGAGTTTAGGCATAATATTTTCTTATGATGTCAAAGATGAATTGCGGTATTTGTATGAATCTAAATTTAAAGAAAGAATAGATAACTGCAGTTTTATGCCTCGTATAAATAGTACTGATAATGGACGATTCCCTTATCAATTGAATAAACAAGAGTTACTAAAAATTATCGAGAAGCAGGGTAAATATTATCCTTTCTTGATGGAAACTGTGAAAGACGAGATTGGGGCAGATACATATAAATTAGTTAAACTTTTGGAATTTCGAATTCCATATTATGTAGGACCATTAAATAATACGACTGATAGGAAAGATGTTATCAATAAAAATGCTTGGTTAGTAAAAAATGAAGGTACTGAAAATTGTGAAATAACACCATATAATTTTCATGAGATTATTAATAAAGAAGAAACGGCGGAAAGATTTATCAAGCGAATGATTTCACATTGCACGTATTTAACAAAAGAATATGCTATACCTGCCGATTCTATTTTGTATTCTGAATTTAAAGTTAGAAATGAACTCAAGCAAATAAAATTGGATGGTAAAAGGATATCTGTAGAACTTCAGAATTTTATAATAGACGTCCTTTTTAAAAAAGAAAGTAGGGTTGTTACAGAAAAGATATTTAAGAATTTTATAAGTAATTCGACAAATTTTTCTATGTATTCTAACCCTGTAATTACTGGTTATTCTGCTAACAAAAAATTTGCTAATACGATGAAATCCTATGTCGATTTCTTTGGAGTAGAAGGATTTTTTAAGGATACACCTTACAATGTCGACGATGCTGAGCAGATAATCGAATGGTGTACTATCTTCGAGGATAAAAGTATTCTCAAAAGTAAGATTTTAAAATCTTATCCGAATTTATCCGATAGCGTTGTCGATAGAATCGTGAGGAAAAAATATTCTGGTTGGAGCAATTTATCAAAAAAGTTGTTGACAGGAATATATTACGAAGAGCCTGCTTCTCATCAAAAGAAAAGTATACTTGATTTGATGATAGAAACAGAATATAATTTTATGCAAATAATTACAAAAAAGACGTACAGATTTCAAGAAAAAATTGATAAAGAAAATGCTTTTGAAAAGAAAAAGAAAATTGATTATGGTGTCGTTGAAGAACTCGCAACTTCTCCTGCAACAAAAAGAGGAATATATCAGGCGCTTAAAATAGTTGAAGAACTAGTTCATTATTTGGGATGCCCTCCTAAAAATATAATGATAGAGATGGCCAGAAGCGATGAAGTGAAGAAAAGAAAGGACAACAAAAAAGAGTATCTTACTAAAATATATAAAGCTTGTAAAACCGATATAGAAAACTATGCTAAACTTTTTTCTGAGTTAAATGGCCAGGAAAAGATAGATAGCAAAAGATTATTTTTGTACTTTATTCAAGAAGGGAAAAGTTTGTATTCTGGTAAGCCACTCGATATTACAAGATTGAATGAGTATGAAATCGACCATATTATTCCGAGGACTCTCATAAAAGATGATTCATACGATAATTTAGCTTTAGTGTTTCGAGATGAGAATCAAAAAAAGGCTGCAGCGTTCGTATTGCCTGAAGAATATCGTACGTATCCTCGGAAGGCATGGTGGGAAAAGCTTAAGAAAATTGGTCTAATATCTGCTAAGAAATATAATAATTTAATTAGGGATAGATATTCTGAAGAAGATATAGAGGGCTTTATCAATAGACAATTAGTTGAGACTAGGCAAATAACTAAACATGTTGCTAATATATTGAAGATATATTACGAAAATTCTAAAATAATATATTTAAAAGCAGAATTATCTTCAAATTATCGTAGTAAGTACGAACTTTATAAGTTTCGAGACATAAATGATTTACATCATGCTCACGACGCATATTTAGCCGCAATGCTCGGAAAGTATAAAGAATGTTTTTTACCTAATGTAGATTTCGGTAAGCTTAGAGAGTTGAACAAACAATGGTATGAAGAAGGCAAGAAAGACTACTTTAAGTATGGTTATGTTATTAACAGTATGGAGTTGGAATCTGAAAATAAAGAGACTGGCGAAATCTTTGATAAAAATTTGTACAGTAAACTTATCGAAAATACGCTTTATAGAAATGATATAATCGTAACAAAGAAGACAGAAATACGTAATAGTGGAAATGGTAGTGGTTTATATAATCAAACTATATATAAAAAAGGAGTTGGATATATCCCGTTAAAAGATAATATGCCACCAGAGCTTTATGGCGGTTATAAAAGCATTAATCCTGCATATGCTTGTATGGTTAAATATTCAAATAAGAAAAAGATGAGTCAAAGAATAATAGGAATGCCTATTTATATAGATATTCAAAGCAAAAACAACCCTGAAAAAAAGTTCGATTATATTAGGAAATTATTATCTTTAAATACCGAGGATACTGTAGAAATTGTAAGAGACAAAATACCTTTTTATAGTATTTTTGACTGGAATGGGCAAATATGCGCTTTGGTAGGAGCCAGTGATAAAGTAGAAGTTTGTAATGCTAAGCAGTTTTTCTTTTCAAAGAAAGAATTAAAATTGTGGAAGAAGATACTTTATAAGATTTTTAAAAGTGGAGAAACCGATTTTAATGATGCTGAAGCAAAAGAAATTGATGATATACTTAATTATATACTCGATAAAATGGAAAAGGAGTATAAATTGTATCAGAATTTGATTCCCGAATTAAAGCAATGTATATCAGGAAGAGAATTAACAATAGAGGAAAAAATAACTGTAATTAAGGAGTTATTTAATCTTTTGAAGTTTAATAGTAAAAATGCCGATTTGAAATCGACACTTGGTTTATCTAAGTATTATGGAAAGAAAAATGATCGTATGATAGACCATGTGAAATTGTCGTCGTCATCCCCTGCTGGCACGAGGAGGAAGCAAAATGAGTTTTAGAACTGTCGTAATCACGAAACAAGCTAATCTTTCTTATAAAAATCGTTATTTAGTAGTTAAAAAGGAAAATGATGAAAAATATGTTCACTTATCCGAGATAGATACTATTATTGTAGATTCTACAGCTGTGTCTATCTCTTCCTTTTTACTTAAAGAATTGTGCGACAGTAAAATAAATATAATCTTTTGTGATGAAAGACACAATCCCTTTGGTGAAATAGCTTCGTTTTATTCTAGTCATAATACGAGCAAGAAAGTGATCTTGCAAACTAAGTGGACACAAAAAGATAAAGATATTCTTTGGCAGAAGATAGTAAAAAATAAGATTACTAATCAAGCGATGTTATTATCTAAAATAAAGGCGGATTCTCAAAAACTTTTATATGAGTATATTGGCGAAATAAAGGTTGGTGATTCGACTAATAGAGAGGGGCATGCTGCGAAAGTATACTTTAATAGCCTTTTTGGTTTAAAGTTCATACGCAATTCGGAAGATAGTATAAACGCTGCATTAAATTATGGATATGCTGTTTTATTATCGACATTTAATAAAGAAATTGTCAGCTTGGGATATATTACCCAACTAGGGATTCACCATAAAAATGAGTTTAATAGTTTCAATTTGTCTTGTGATTTAATGGAACCTTTTAGAGTGATAATCGATAATTTTGTGTATTATAATAAAGATAAGGATTTTAATAGCGATTATAAGATGTCTCTAGTAAATATTTTTAATCAAAAGTTTATGTACAATAAAAAGAGTTATGTCTTAAAAGATATCATTCGTATGTTTGTAAAGGATACATTAAATGTGTTGGAAGAAGAATCTTCGTATAAGGATTTTATATATTATGAGGAATAGAGTTATGAGAACGTTAGTGTTTTTCGATTTACCAAATGTTTACGCGCGAGACAAAAGAAATTATGTGCTTTTCAGACGCTTTCTAATAAATGAGGGGTTTATAATGCTTCAAGAATCTGTGTATTCTAAGATATGTTTGAATTCTCAACAGTCACCGTGGCTGATGTCTAGAATTCGTTAAAATGCTCCTACGAAAGGTATTATGAAGGCTGTTGGTAGGACG
>CAYYLF010000081.1:0-5339 GCA_964472425.1 uncultured Muribaculaceae bacterium
TTGGGAAAGGAGAACTTTAAATGAAAAAGACTAATGTAATCAACCTCAAAGGTGAGAACGTTAAAGAATTAAAACTAAACGAAAACATTTTTGGAATCGAGCCTAACGACGTAGTTTTAAAGAAAGCTTTGAGACTTCAGTTAGACGCGACTAGACAAGGAACAGCAAAAACGAAGAACAGAAGAGAAGTATCTGGCGGTGGCCGCAAGCCTTATCGTCAAAAGGGTACAGGTAATGCTCGTCAAGGTTCTATCCGCGCTACGCAATATAGACACGGTGGAATCGTCTTCGGGCCACAGCCTCGCGACTACGGTTTCAAGACAAACAAAAAGGAAAGAAGTTTGGCTTTGAAGTCAGCATTATCTTATAAAGTAGCGGATAACGAGTTAGTCGTTATCGACAAAATCGATTTCAAGGATATGAAGACAAAGGGTGTCAAAGAGTTAATCGAAAACCTCAAGTTGGAAGGCAAAGTATTGTTCGTAACTAAGGGCGAAGAAGAGAACCTATATATGGCTACTCGCAACCTCGGTTATGCCGATGCCATCATGGCGGAAGATTTGAACGTTTTGGATATCGTCAACTCAGATACGATTGTCTTCGACGAAGAAGCGATTCAATATGTTGAGGAGGTGCTTAACTAATGCATTACGGAGATATTATCATTGCACCAGTTATCACTGAAAAATCTAGCGCCGTTTCTATGGACGGGAAAACTTACGTGTTCAAGGTAAACAAGAACGCGAACAAATTCCAAATCAAAGACGCTGTCGAGAAGGCTTTCAAAGTCAAGGTCGCCAAAGTGACTACTTTGAATACTAAACCGAAAGACAGAAGAGTAGGAAGATATACTGGAAAGACTAAAACTTACAAGAAAGCATATGTCACACTCGTAGATGGTGACAAAATAGAGTTATAGGAGGGACTAAAGAATGGCAATCAAAAAGTATAAACCTACCACTAATGGTAGACGCGGAATGTCAACACTTCTAAACGAAGAGATTACAACTAGTACTCCCGAAAAGTCATTGCTCGTCTCTAAGAGTAAGAGTGGTGGCCGCAATAACTTAGGTAGAACTACTGTCAACCATATCGGCGGTGGTGCAAAAAAGAAGTATCGTATAATCGATTTTAAGAGAAATAAGCACGATATTCCAGCAAGAGTCGCTACTATCGAGTACGATCCAAACAGAAGTGCCAACATCGCATTGCTAGTATATAAAGATGGTGAGAAGAGATACATCTTGGCACCGAAGGACTTGAAAGTCGGTTCTATCGTCGTAAGTGGCGAAGCGGCCGATATCAAGGTCGGTAATGCATTGCCTTTGGCAAGCATTCCGGTCGGTACCGTCGTACACAACGTAGAGCTCAAGCCTGGCAAAGGTGGAGAACTCGCGAGAAGTGCCGGTACTAGTGCTCAGATAATGGGTAGAGAAGGCAAATACGTATTACTTCGTTTACAAAGTGGCGAGATGCGTAAGGTCTTAGGCACTTGTATGGCTACAGTCGGAGTCGTCGGCAACGAAGACTTTGAACTAGTAAACATCGGTAAAGCAGGACGCAAGAGACACATGGGCGTAAGACCAACGAACAGAGGTTCAGTCATGAACCCTAACGATCACCCACACGGTGGTGGTGAAGGACGTGCTCCAGTTGGACGCAAGGCTCCACTTACTCCTTGGGGTAAACCTGCGCTCGGTCTCAAGACTCGCAAGAATAAGAAAGCTTCTGACAAGTTAATCGTCAGTAGAAGGAAGAAATAGGTGAATAGATAATGGCAAGAAGTTTAAAAAAAGGACCTTACGTAGCTAAACATCTCATGAAAAAGGTACAGGCTGCGCGAGTTAGTCCTAAAAAAGAAGTAATCAAGACTTGGTCTCGTCGTTCGACTATTTTTCCAGATTTCGTAGGACTGACATTCGCAGTTCACAACGGCAAGGATTTCATTCCGGTCTATGTAACTGAAGATATGGTCGGTCACAAGTTGGGTGAATTTGCGCTCACTCGCAAGTTCACTGGACACGGCGGAAATAAATAGGAGGGATAGACAATGGAAGCATACGCAATACATAAAGGTGCTATGGTTGCTCCAAGAAAGGCTAGAATGACTATCGACCTCATAAGAGGTAAGAATGTAGCCGAGGCAAGAGCAATCCTCGCCAATACTAATACAAAGTCTAGTAGACTCATCGTCAAGGTTCTAAATTCGGCCGTCGCGAACGCCACAAATAATTTGGGGGCGAGCGAAGCAGACTTGTTTGTTTCTGAATGTTTTATCAATCCGGGACAGACGATTAAGAGAATCAAGTTCGGTTCTAGAAGTCGCGTCAACAGACACGACCACAGAACTAGTCACATAGTAGTCAAAGTTTCAGATGGAAAGACTGGAACTGTAAAGGAGGCAAAATAATGGGACAAAAAGTCAATCCTAATGGATTCAGATTAGGTGTCAATAAAGACTGGAAGAGTAAATGGTATTCTAGTAAGAACGATTTTGCTGACAAACTTTTGAACGATATCAAGATTCGCGAGTATCTTTTCAAAAAGTTGAAAGATGCGGCCGTTTCTAGTATCGTCATCGAGAGAGACACGAAGAGAACGAACGTCAAGATTTCGACAGCTAGACCTGGTGTCATCATCGGTCAAGGTGGTAAAGAAATCGAGGTTCTTCGCAACGAGCTCAAGAAGTTGACTGGGGAGGAGATATACGTTCAAATCGTAGAAGTCAAGAACCCAGACATGAATGCTCAGTTGGTCGCAGATTCTATCGCGAACCAAATTGCCAACAGAGCAAGTTTCAGAAATGCCCAAAAGCGTGCCATCAGAAACACTATGAAGGCAGGAGCCAAGGGTATCAAAACTAAGGTTTCAGGAAGACTCGGCGGAGCCGAAATCGCCAGAAGCGAAGGTTATACCGAAGGTACTGTACCTCTACATACGCTCCGTGCAAACATCGACTATGCAACTAGCGAGGCCGATACTACTTACGGAAAAATCGGTGTAAAGGTATGGATTTACAAAGGCGAAATCTTAGGTGTTCCTAGTTTCGAAGAAGAGGCAGAAGCCAACAACAGACGTCCTCAGGACAACAGAAGACGCGGTGGCAGAGATGACAGACGTGGAAATAGAGATAACAGAAGACCTCGCGAGAATCGCGAAACCGAAGAGAGAGATGTAAAGGGAGGTAATTCAAATGTTGATGCCAAAGAGAGTTAAGTATCGTAAACCTCATCGTCTTTCTTACGAAGGAAAGTCAAAAGGTAACACCGAGTTGCATTTCGGTGAGTACGGACTCATGGCTACCGAAGGTGGCTACGTAAATGCGAAACAAATCGAGGCTGCTCGTATCGCCATGACTCGTTACATGAAACGTGGTGGTAAGGTTTGGATCAACATCTTCCCACACTTAGGAAGAACGGCTAAACCGCTAGGCGTTCGTCAAGGAACTGGTAAAGGTTCTGTCGAAGAGTACGTCGCAGTCGTCAAAGAGGGCAAGATAATGTTCGAAGTCGGACAGGTATCCGAAGAAATCGCTCGCGAAGCGCTTCGTCTTGCTTCTCATAAACTCAGTGTAAAGACTAAAATAGTCAGTAAAGAAAGTGGTGTTAATTAATGAAAGCAGAAGAAATTAGAAAATTGACACTCGAAGAAATAAGTGCAAAAATCGTCGAATGCAAAGACGAATTGTTTGCGCTCAGGATGCAACAGTCAAACGGTACCCTAAGAGAGACTCACAAGATAAACGAGTTACGTAAGACTATCGCGAGACTCAAGACGGTCCAAAATGAAAAATTGAATGGAGGTAACTAACGATGAGTGAAACTAAGAGAGTAACTCTAGTAGGTAGAGTAGTAAGCGACAAAATGGATAAGACTATCACGGTTTTAGTTGAAACTCAGAGGAAGCATCCATTGTATGGTAAGATGGTAAAGTATTCTAAGAAGTACCATGCCCATGATGAAAAAAATGAAGCTAAAGTAGGAGATACAGTTAAGATAGTACAGACTAGACCACTCGCTAAAACAGTCGATTATGAGCTAGCAGAGATACTTGAAAAAGCTGTAATCTTATAATAGGAGGTTACTATGATACAACCAGAAAGTAGATTAAAAGTCGCAGATAACTCTGGAGCAAGAGAAATTCTAGTAATCAGAGTATTGGGCGGAAGTAAAGTTAGATATGCCAACATCGGCGACGTCGTAGTAGGAACGGTCAAGAAGGCTCTTCCGAACGGAAACGTCAAAAAAGGTAAAGTAGTCAAAGCAGTTATAGTAAGAAGCGTAGAAGGTACGAGAAGAGCTGATGGCAGTTACATCAAGTTCGACGACAACGCTTGTGTTCTAATCAAAGAAGACAAGTCGCCAATCGGTACTCGTGTCCTTGGACCAGTAGCCAGAGAACTTCGCGATAAGGATTATGCGAAAATCGTCTCATTGGCTCCGGAAGTTTTATAGGAGGGTATGCTCATGAAAGTAAAAGTTGGAGATACTGTTACAGTAATTGCCGGTTCCGATAAGGGTAAAACTGGCAAAGTTATTAAAACTTTGAGAAGCGAGAATCGCGTCATCGTCGAAGGCGTTCACGTTGTCAAAAGACACATGAAGCCCAATCGCATGAACGAGGTCGGTGGCATCATCGAAATCGAAAGACCAATCGACGCTTCGAACGTAAAGTTAGCCGAAGGTAAGATGGCTAAGAAGGCTGCTACTAAAACTGCCAAGGTCGCAAGTAAAACCGAAGAGAAGACGGTAGAAAAGAAGGCTACCAAGAAGGCGACGAACAAGAAGGAGAGTGAAAAATAATGACGGAGTTTAAGAAATTATACGAAGAAAAAATCGTCAAGGAATTGACAGAAGAATTTCACTATTCTTCGAGAATGGAAGTACCAAAACTCGAGAAGATAGTCATCAACATAGGTTGTGGCGACGCAGCTCACGACGAAAAGTTCATCGAGGCTGCTACTCGCGAGTTAGCTCTAATTTCCGGCCAGAAGCCAGTAACTACGAAGGCCAAGAAGTCCATCGCAGGTTTCAAAATAAGAGAAGGCAATGTAATCGGTACGAAGGTCACTCTTCGTGGCGAGAATATGTACAACTTCATGGAGAAGTTGGTCAAAATCGTTTTGCCTGCCGTCAGGGATTTCAGAGGAATTTCCAATAAGGCATTCGACGGAAAGGGGAATTATACGCTAGGTCTAAAAGATCAACTCGTTTTCCCAGAAGTAGTTTACGACGATGTAGTCAAGGTAAGAGGTATGGACATCGTGTTCGTAACGACGGCCAAGACTAACGAAGAAGCATTAAAATTATTGAGTGGCTTTGGAATGCCATTTAGAAAGT
>CAYYLF010000082.1:0-5335 GCA_964472425.1 uncultured Muribaculaceae bacterium
TGCCTTTCCTTTTATCTTTAGACTTGAGGGGGAGTTGGAAAACCGACTTCAAAAATCGAGTGATGCGGAGACGTTTGTTTATGAAGAAAGAGACTTTCTACAGAACGCTCGTCTTCATGCTATTATTGGTGATTTTGTCACTGATAATATGCAGATGACGAACACACAACACGAAAAAAAGCAACGACTAGATTCCTAAAGATTCTAGTCTGTTGCTAACCGATTCGGAAAAGCAAACGGCCGGATAGGCACGTCTCTTCCTATTTATGCTTATAATATACTTTTATATAAATGGCAAGAATTTTCTTGACAAAAATTGGGGAGGGGAGAGAGGGTGCAAAAGTTCAACTTCTGCTGAGGTTGACAAACGCGATACTTTTTAGTATAATCTAGACTCGTGCGTTCAAAAAACGATTACCAAAAGAAACGAGGTAGATTATGAGAGTAAATATAAATGAAGAAATGTTAGAAATGACGAGAGTCGGGGACACAGTTGGCAAAATAGAGAATAGACGAAACTTCAAGTTAGTGAGGAAGGCTTTGGCTCTAGGGTTGTGTGGAACGATCTTTTTGAATTCGTGTCTACCTTTACTTACGGATAGAGAGAAGTTAAAAAGTGCAGCTAAACCTCATATCGATAGATTCTGTTCTTTTATCGTGCCTTATTTGGACGAGTGGAGACCATATACGAATCCTAAGCCGGTTAATCCGTGCTTGGAAAAAGAGGCAACCACTCCATTGCACACCCAAGAGGAATTGGAGACTATGTATGCTCGAGCTTTGGCCGAAAAAGAGGAACAAAGGGTCGAGTCATATGAAGCGAGATTGACCGAGTATTGTACGTATTTTTACCTGAATAAAGAAAAAGTTATCAATTTAGCGAGAACTTTGACCGAGAATTATACGATAGGGTTCGAAAATTTTTTGGGCAATTTGAGCTTTCAAGTCGACAACGAAGATGCAGCCATCATGATGTTCGTCTATAGGCTCTATAGAAATAGAACTGGAATCGATTTGGCCAGTTATGGTATTGCAAATTACGAGGATTTGCTCGTCGATTTACCACGTAGAACGAGAGTCAAAGATGAGCCATTGAAGCTGAGTTGTGGCGACACGGGGACGGAATATATCGGTAGAATATGCGATTTACTCGGCGTCGATAAAACTTATGCCGTCGCGATTTCGATGTACGAGGCTGGACGTTTCAACAGCCCTCTTTGTAGAGAAAGTAACAATTTTGGAGGAATCGGCGGACTTGGAAGTTTTAGAGCATATCCGACTCCGGAAGCCGGCATCATAGATTTGGTCGTACTATTGAAAGGATACGAATCGTTAGGCCTATGGAGTTTGGAAGCATTGAGTAGCAAATATGTAAATGGAAACATATCTAGTCCTCCTTCTCCTAGTTGGGTAAGCGGTGTAAGGTGGTTTCATTACGAGATGAGCACTCATCTGGAAGAGTATTTTCATATGCCAACCGAAGATTTAGACCCCGAAAGTAGGCCATTTACGATGAAGCCAGTCGACAAACAATGATAAGGTGAAGTGCATCCAATGGCGATGTGCTTTTTTGTCTCGGTGTAAAGTTTTCGGCAAGAACTTTTTAAAATTCCTAAAAAGGGTTATAATAAAGGAAAAGAAGAGGTGCAGTATATGGAAGAAATACTCGCAAATTTGGATACTTTTATAAACAATCTCTTGTTGTCGCTCGGGGTATACGGGCCGATTTTGGGCTGTTTGTTGATATTGGTCGAGTCGATTTTGCCGATTCTTCCTTTGTCGGTTTTCATCACTTTGAATTTCATGAGTTTCGGGCATTTGGTCGGATTCATTTTGTCGTACGTCCTTACGGTCATAGGATGCAATTTGGCATTCTATCTTTGTCGGAGGTCGATGTCCGGCAGGTTCGAGTTTTTGACGAAGAAGTTTGACAAGAACAAGACTTTGAAGATAGTGCAGAAGTTCAAAGATATCGAAATGTCGAATTTGGTGGCTTTGCTCGCCTTTCCATTTACGCCGGCCTTTTTAATCAACATCTTCAGTGGCGTTTCGGGCATGAGTCACAAAAAATTCTTGGTCGCGACCATAATTGCCAAACCTTTTATGGTGTACTTCTGGGGCTATCTGGGTGTTACCTTGATAGACAGTTTGACTCATCCAAAGTATTTGATAAGGGTAGTCATTTTGGTAATTGTGGCGTACGTCGCGAGTAAAATAGTCAGCAAAAAGTTCGAAATAGATTAGGAGTTAGAGTAGTATGGAGTATGTAATTGTAGGTTTGTTGGTGGTCGTGGTCATCTTGCAAATCGTTTCTTTGGTGAAAAGAGGCGACAAGATGGACGTCGTCGACAGGATGAGTTCTTTGGAGAAAAATGTGACGAAGGAGCTGGGCGATTTCAAGTACGATTTTGCTACTTCTTTGAAAGCGGACTTCGAACGGCAAAACGAAGTGATAGAGAGAAGGCTTGGCCTCATAAACGACCGAGTAAATGCGAGATTAGACGAAGGATTCGAGAAAACGAACAAAACTTTCACGAATGTCTTGGAGAGACTGGCAAAAATAGACGAGGCTCAAAAGAAGATAGATGGCCTCGGGGCCGACATAGTGAGCTTGCAGTCGATTCTCACGGACAAGAAGACGCGTGGCATATATGGAGAAACTAATTTGGCCATCATTCTCTCTAGTGTGTTTGGCGAGAAGAACGACAAGATTTATAGATTACAATACACTCTTCCAAATGCGACTATCGTCGATGCCATTTTGTTCGCGCCTAAACCGTTGGGCACGATAGGGATAGACTCGAAGTTTCCTTTGGAGCATTACGAGGTCATGACCGATACGAATAGGTCTTTAGCCGAGAGAGAAGAGGCGAAGAAAGCGTTCAAAGCCGACGTGAAAAAACACATCGATGCGATAAGTTCGAAGTACATCATAAGGGATGTGACCTCGACTCAAGCTATCATGTTCTTGCCGGCGGAGGCAATTTTTGCCGAGATAAACGCGTATCATCCGGATTTGCTCAATTATGCGTACAAAAAAAGGGTGTGGATTACGAGTCCGACGACTCTCATGAGCACCTTAACCATCGTCAGCATGATAATCAAGGACATGGAACGAGACAAGTATGCGAAGGTGATACATGCCGAACTCGCCAAATTAGGGGTAGAATTCGGCCGTTACAAAGATAGATGGGACCATTTATCGAAGTCCATCGAAGCCGTCGGCAAAGATGTCATGGCGATTCATACGACGACGGACAAGATAACGAAGAGATTCGACGAGATAAACAATGTCGAGCTCACCGGAGAAAAGTCAATAGAGCATCGCGAGAACGAGGACGGGTAGGGAAGCTGCCAGTCTTCCTATCAGGAAGTATCGGTATTCGAGGTCGGTTCCTTCTAGGATACTTTTGATTTGTGTGTGAATGGATAGTCCTCCGAAGAGACAGGCGAACATGGCCCAAAAAAGTGGGAAGCCGCGATGCGAAATTATGTTGAGGGCGTTCGTGAGTTCTAAGACGGATGAGAGCAATATGGAGTTTATGTCGAGAGCCGCAATGAGAGTGTTCAAAACGCCATAGACGACGACTATGCCCAAAATGAGAATGAGAATGTCTGCGCTTTTGGCAATCGAGATGGAAAGACAGTCGATGAAGGAGGAACGCTTCGTTTTCTTAGGTGGGGTGCTTCGAAGGTCGAATTGAGGTTTAAAAATCAGAAATATGAAGAAGTTCGTGAGATAAATCGTCCCGAGTATCATGAGGGCAACCGTCGCATTCGGGGAGAACGCGAGTACGAAAAGTGGGTTGGGCGAGTACGAAAAGAGCAAAAGAAAGTTGCCCGTGCCAGTCGAGATGAGTCCTTCTTCCCAAAATTGTCTTATATACTTGGCGTTCGTCGGAGTACCCGAGATGAGAGAAATGAAGACGAGGACCAACCAATTATTTTTGAAGATTTTGTAAGTGAGGTCGCGAAGCCCGTAGTTTAAAAGTAAATCGAGTATTATGAAAATTGGAAACATAGATGGGATGAGACTGTGAGCCCAAAGGAATAAGGATTCCAAAATGGAAGTTTTGACTAGAGCCGAATATTTGAAAATGAGGACGAATATGGCACTTAGAAGGAAGAGAATCAGAGAGTCAATATATTTTTTCATCTCTAAAATATATGCCCAAAAACGAAATTCTTCACATAAAAAACACACGAAGTTTGCTATAATATAGATAGGAGGTCTTTTCGATGTTCATAAAAGTGAAACAGTTTATAAAGATGGAGTGGAAGTCTCTTTTGTTGATTGCGTTCATGTATTTGGCTTTTACTTGGGAGTTGCCTTACGTCATCTACAAGCCAGGTGGTCACATCAACATGAGCGAACGAGTTAGTGGCGAGGGTACTTACGAGGAGGAAGGTTCTCTTTCGATGACGTACGTGAGTATGATTAGAGGTTCGATTCCGTTTTTGCTCCTTTCGCAAGTCATACCGAATTGGGATATCGTCTCGACCGATAATTTGACGTACGAGGATGCGGATTTCGACGAGACGGTCGAAATCGATAAGATATACATGAAAGAGGCCATCAGCAATGCTCAGCATGTAGCTTACAGTAAAGCCGGCATAGATTTTATTGAGTCCGAAGTTCACAATATAGTCACGCACAAGAGCAAGGAGGCCAAGACGACTATCCATTATGGCGACGAAATCTTAGCCGTGGATGGTTCCGATTATACGACTTTAGCCGATTTCCAAAAGTACGTGGGTGCGAAGAAACCGGGCGAGACTATCGAGATAAAATACAAAAGAAACGATAAGGAGTTGACCGAGAAAGTCGAGCTCATCGATTTGAGTAGCGAGACGAAAGTTGGGTTATCTATTGCCTCGGTGAGCGATTTTGAAACGGATTATGATATCAAAGTAAAGACGAAGTCGAGTGAGTCCGGTCCATCTGGTGGACTAATCACAGCTTTGGAGATTTACAACAAGGTGACGAGTGAGGATATCACAAGTGGTCACACAATTATGGGGACCGGGACAATCGAGAAGGACGGTCGAGTCGGCGAGATAGGTGGAGTCAAGTACAAACTTTTGGGAGCTTATAAGGACGGGGCGAAGGTATTCATATGTCCCAAAGAGAATTACGAGGAGGCTCTCGAAGTGAAGGAAGCCGAAGGTATGGACCTAGTGCTCATAGGAGTAGGGACCTTCGATGAGGCTTTGGAAGAACTCGAGAAATTGGATAGATGAGGAAGACGAGAAAGTCTTCTTTTTTGATGAAAACTTTTTCAAAAAAATCTGCAATTTAGGGCTTGACAAACACAACTGGGGAGGGGGTATAATT
>CAYYLF010000083.1:0-5172 GCA_964472425.1 uncultured Muribaculaceae bacterium
AAGGGTTTTGAAAAAATCAAATTATATTTGAAATTTAGACTGAATTTCTCCTAAGGCGGGTGTCGGAAGTTCAAATCTTCTCGGGGACGCCACGAAGAATACTACTGACCCACCGCATGGGTCTTTTTACATGCCGTTGTCAAAGAAACCGCATCCTTCATCAAACTCGGTTGCTTTTTTCTCGTAACCCGCGTATAATTCTATCTAGACGATACGGAGGAAACAAAATGGAAAAAAGTAAAAACAAAACGGCCATAATCGTAATCATAATGATAATCTTGCTTGCAGCAGGACTGATATTCTTTCTATCGCGAAAAGGCGGAGAAGAAAAAGTCAAAGACATCACCAAAAAAGAATTCGACATTCAAAGTGAAAAGCTCAGTACCTACAAACTCATGAAGATGATAGGGGACCGTAACCTCTTCTATCTAGGCCTCGACGAAGTCAAAATCGAAGGCGACAATTTACTAGACTACCTCGACGACCACGAAGTAGAAGATTTAAAACGACACTTCAATAGAGTCATCACTTACAAAGATGGAGGTTCGAAACTCTACATCTGCGACGACGAATCGAAATGTAGCAAAAATATCAAAATACTCTTCTGTAACACGACCGCAGGCGACCAGGATATATACGTCTCCCACGGTGACATCGATTTGACATCCGACTACTGTGACAACCAAGAGAAGAGCTAATAAAAAAAGGGCAAACTACGACGTTGTCCTTTTTCGTTCCAACCAAGTGCATACTGCGAACATCCCCATGCCGACGATACTCACGACGCTCGCCTGAGGTTTCCAAGGAGCCGTGTACTCGATACGTACGCGATGGTGACCTTTTCCGATTTTGAATCCCAAGAAAGCGGTATTCACTTTCTCGCTTTCGACCGACTTGCCGTCGACTTTAACCTCGAATCCCTCGTCGTACGGAATAGAAGTGACGAAATAACCATCTTCCCGTACATCTATCTCTCCTTCGATGAGGTCGCCTTTCGTCTTCTCTTTGTCGAATACGAACTCGTCGACTGACTTCCGCACATCCTCGATATCTTCGTAATCCAAGGCGTACAACTCGATATCTCGAATGCGATACTTGCCTTTGACGAAATCTATTTCGTACTCTGTACGATTTTTATTCGCGAGAATGTAATCGAAATCGTAGTTTTGGTTGTGATACTTCCAACTCTTGCAAGTGAGTTTATTCTTGACGCCATCTATATAAATGGCCGTATCCCCATAGCTACAAGAGGCACTCTCCAACATCTTGAATCGCACGAACACGATTTTATTTCTGTACTCCTCGGGTAACTCGTACGACGCCTTCGCATCGCTCTTCGCATCTATAATGTATTCGCCGTTTTCCATTGTCACATTTCCAGCAATCATCTTGAACCTCTCCGGTTCGAACTCGAACTTTTCGATAGGAGACTCGTAATTCACAGTACTCGCCTCGTTCGCGACTACGCTTTCGAGCAAGGCGACCGCTCGGTCCGGATAACTCATCTCATCGAAATCCGTCTCCGACAAGATATCGTTTCTCGCATACATCAAAGGTAACACATTCTCGTTCTTCCAAATCTTGTCCCCGTGCACGGTCTTGTACATCTCGTACCCGAAATAACTAGCTTTGTTGTCGATTAAATACTTGTTGCCAGAAAACATCAAAAACAAAACGTTCGAAGTAGGGGAAGTGATGACGCGATTCCTATTCTGTATGGGATTGTTCATCACGTCGTAATAGAACTTATTGTAATCCAGATTGTAAGTAGACGAATACAAAGTAGAGGTGTAATAATCGATGTTCCCGTAGAGATTGTTCACATCGCGAAGAATAGTTTTGGCATTGCTGATGCGATACATTCCCTCGTCAGACTCCGTAATGGAAGATAGCACTTCCTCGAACTCTTCCTGCAATGTTTGCTTAGTGTCGTACATCACGTACTCGTCTGAAAACGACGTCCCTAAAGATGCGACCAACGGAATGAACACGACGGGCACGATTAACAGACCGACCTTCTCGAACTTAAAATACAAAAGCACGAACACAGCTACGATGGCCAAGTCTATCAAAAAGAAATTCACATAACTTCCCTTGATTATGACTCCCAAAGTCACGAACAATAAAACGGCATACAACTTTCTCAAATCGCCTCGCTTATGAATCGTATCTTCTAGAAATACGTAAATTGCATACACCGCGACGGGCAAAAAAGGAATCAAAGATTTCCCATCTATGTACATAGTCGCATTCAATGCATAATTCAAAAAAGGGAAAACGATAAAGGCCGCGAGTACGACTCCCAAAAAGAGATTTTCCCGCTTTTTGAAAAGCAAGTTGACGATAGCCACGATTAAAATGGCCGTAAGCCCAATTCCGTACGTATTGTAGAGCATGTATCCTATATTTACCCCCGGCACGAACAAGTCACCCCACGTAATCGTATTGAAAGTCTCCCCCCGACTAGAAAGGATGACGTGCAAAGTAGGCAAGAGAATTATCGCCGAAGATGCAACCCCGACCAAAATGGGAAACAGAAATGCGAATCCGTCTTTGAAAAATCTCTTAACACTCGTTTTTGGTGTCTTCTGTATCCACCGATACACTCCGTACACGACCAAAGCCACTATTCCTCCGACACTGTAATAATAACTCGTCATGACCATCGCGAACACGCTTAAAGATAGAAGCCATCCCTTGCCCGTATCCAACTTCTTGTCGACCCCGAAGAGGCCCAAAATCATAAACGGCATATAATTCATGAACATCACGTGCCTGTGCGAATGAAACGACATCGAAGTCGCGAACATCAAAACGAAACTCGCAAGAAAAGCCGTCAGATGACTTGCTCCTTTGGTCCGACGAAGCCAAAAGTAGAATAGAATGCCCGATGCGATGACGACCACTATGCTAGACAATACCAAATAATCTATCATCTTCACGAAAGGGAGTAGGCAAGAAAACAATACGATGGGACTCAACAAACCATAGTACGAGAAATTGTAAATGTTCTGCCCACTTCCCAAATTGAAGGCGAAGTCTGGCAACAAATCGTGCGTCTTATAGAACAACATCCTAAAATACTCGGGAATAGCCGCGTGCTGAGACTCCCAGTCGAGAGTCGAACCGTAATAATATTTGAACCTTACGACTACGACGACGAACACGATAAACGCCGCGGCGAGAAGCCCGGCACACAATGCATCTTTTCTGTCGAATCTACTCTTCGTTTTCTTCATATTTATCCATCCAGTCCTCGTAACTGATGACGTTCTCGTACTTTAACATGTGACCGAACGTCTTGTGTATCGTATTATCTTGCGAAGTATACAAATTGAGTATATCTTCTTTCTCCTTTAAAACATCCTCATCCAAAACCTCGAGTTCGGCTACATTATCTTCGTTCTCCAAATCTTTCTTAGAATAGTATTTTCCGAAGTAAAATAGCTTATCGTGTGCGACCGCATCCGTGACTATCGCATTCGTCATCTTGTGGTGTTGATGGCCGTATTCGCCCTTTGGATTGTGAGTCAAAACCATCTCCCAATCTCGTAAAGCATATATCTTCTCGATGTCGTCGATGATGTCCTCGTGAACTGAATCCCAATTGTCCCGTTCTCCGTTCGTCTTATCCGGATATCCGAGCATCACGTATTTATCTTTCGTTCTTTCCATGACGGCTTCGAACTCGGCGACTCTCTTCGCGCTAGACCCGCAAGTTATGCATACGACCAAATAATCGTTTCCGATGAGCTCGGCTCCTCCCCACAGTACGTCGTCGTCCGGATGAGCTATGACCATGAGTTTCTTCGTCTCGCCCAAATCCATGCTTTCGTAATCGGTCTTTACGAAACCTTCATCTCGAGTATCTCTCGGCCAAAGAAATACGAGACCTCCGACTAAACAGATTATCAATATTATAGAAGCGATTATTGCTACTTTTTTCATCGTTGAACCTCCCCTTATATCACAATTTTTATAGTACTCCAAATAGAAGTCTTTGTCAATAAATAGACTTGGTCTTAAGTCCAAATTGACAACCACAAAACCGAATATATTCATCCTTATATGAATAGTAAAATATTCGATACCTAGCGATATATTTAACGAAAAAAATAGTCACACCTCAAATTTCTTAAAATCGATATAATGTGACAACCTGTCTGTCAAGATATTGCCTTTACTACCGTTAAAATAGTATAATAGAAGAAGAAAGAAAAGATGGATAAAATAATTGTATTGATTAATAAAGGAGCACTTTAGTTATGATAGAAAAAGAATTTAAAAGCATAGTGGAAGAAATTAAACAACAAATTAATTGTACTCAATATGAAATATTTAAAAATGCAAATATGAATTTGCTAAAACTTTATTATAATATTGGTAAGATAATTGATGAAAATTCCAGTTGGGGGAACAAATTCATTGATGAATTAGCAACAGAATTAAAGATTACTTTTCCAAATATAAAAGGTTTTTCTGTTAGAAATTTAAAAAGTATGAAGAAATATTATATTGAATGTAATAAAAATGAAAAAGTGCAGATGTCGTCTGCACAAATTCCATGGTCTCACAATATGTTAATTTTAGATAAAATTCAAGATGATACTAAAAGAATTTGGTATATGGAACAGACAGCAATCAATGGTTGGAGTTATGATGTTCTGGCATTTCAAATAAAAAGTGAGTTATATGAAAGACAGGTTTTAGGAGATAAACCAAATAACTTTAATGAATCATTGTCTAGTCCTCAAAGTGAACTAGCAAAGGATATGATGAAGGATCCTTATATTTTAAATTTAACAGGATTAAAACAAAATTATATTGAAACAGAATTAGAACAAGCAATGGTTGAAAAAATTAAAACAGTATTGCTAGAACTAGGTAATGGATTTAGTTTTGTCGGAAATCAATATAAATTGGAAGTAGGAAACAAAGACTATTTTATAGATTTATTGTTTTATCATACTAAATTACATTGCTACATAGTTGTTGAATTAAAGAACACTGAATTTAAACCTGAATATGCAGGTAAAATAAATTTTTATTTGTCAGCAGTAGATGATTTAGTTAAAGATGAGCAAGACAATCCTAGCATTGGAATAATTCTTTGTAGAGAAAAGGATAAATTTTCAGTTGAATATGCTCTAAAAGATATAAATAAACCTATTG
>CAYYLF010000084.1:0-5138 GCA_964472425.1 uncultured Muribaculaceae bacterium
GCTAATTGGGCCCTTAGATAATAACCTCCTACACTTAAAATTATACTTATCTCTTCCCACTTTGCCAAGGTAAACTGCCATCATTATTTGACAATTGTTCGTATATATTTTAAGAAACTAAAACGCCCACCGGCAACCTCTGTCGATGAGCATTTTTCTGTACATCAATCCTCTTCCAAAATTTCGTTCAATTTCTCTTTGACTTTCGTCACGGACTCTTCATCTTGTTCCATGACGTACAGTAGAGTTCTGCCAGCCGAATAAGTCACGGCCGAAGCATCATGTCCAGATGCATTTTGAGCTTCGACCTCCCACTTTGGCATCTCGTTCAACTGCATTTTAGCCAAACTGTATATGTCCTCTTCGCTCATATTCGTGACGAACGACTTGGAGAGAGTATCCAAAATAGAAATATACTTGCTTATTATGTTCTGACTCGTCGCCTTCTCGATTAAACCCTCGATGACGGCCTCTTGATTCTCCCCGCGAGACACATCTCCCAAAGGCAACTCCTTCCGGCATCGTGAAAACGCCAAGGCTGCCGCACCCGTCAGATTGTTCTTTCCTTGATGGAAAGTAAAACCATCGTAACTGAAGTTGTACTTCGAGTCGACCGTAATGCCGCCCAAAGTATCTACTATCTTGACGAGCGAACTGAAATTCACCTTCACGTAGAAATCGACGCTCGTCGCATACAAATCGGCAAGAGTATTCATCGACTCCTCGACTCCGTAGATGCCTGCGTGTGTGAGCTTATCCATCGCCTTTTTAGAATGGAGCATCACATAATAATCTCTCGGTGTATTGACGAGCAAAATCTTCTTGGTTTTGGGATTGACCGCGAGCAAAATGTTCACATCGCTTCTAGAAACCGTTCCAATAGACCCGTACGTATCTATGCCACTTATGTACACCAAGAATGGCTCCTCCGTCACCTTGACGTCGCTCTTCTCGATTTCCTTCTTACTCAAAACCGTATAATCTCCAAGCAGTCTAAACTTCGAAAACAACTCCTCGTAATCCTCTTTCAAAGCCTCGATCATCGACGCGGATATGTAGAAAGCGTCGATTTTTCCCTGTACGGCGTCCTCCATCATCGCGACGAAGTCGTCGTACTTTTCTTCGCTTTTGAAAGTCGCGTGCTTCTCGAGTATCTTCACAGCCTCATCCAAAGAATCCGCCTTATTGTCGTACACGCCCAACTTGGTCCCACTCAAGTCTCCTATACTCTCGTAATCGCTTTCCTCCAAAACGTACACTTCGTACTTCTCCTCGTCGGTCGTCGCCTGCACTATGCGATTTACGATAGTCGCAGCAAACGAGAGATTGTAAGTCCCGAAACAGAATACTCCCGAAAGCAACAAAGCCACGATTAAAAACGGAATCTTGAAACCGACTTTGAACCTCCTGTTCAAAACCATCAAGATGAACCACTCGACCGCGACGATGACGATGCCCAGTATAATCCAATACTTGACACTAAGGATGTTCATTCTCGCTAGGGAAAATACGAACAAGGCGGTCGCGATTATCAATAAACCGCTCACCCCTCTAAATAATCTCCAATACTTTATTGGCTTTTTCTTTCTGTTGACTTTTCTTTTTACTACTTGTTTTTCCATCTAAAAAACCTCACATATATCCATTATAAATATATTATGATGAGGTTGTCACATTAATCGAAAATATCGTTGTAAACTTCTGTAAAGTTGTTGACGAGAACGACGTCCATTTCCTTGAGAATTTTCTTGGGAACAGTCCTCAAATCGTTCTCGTTCTCCATCGGCATGTAGACCTTCTTGAGCCCCGCATTGTAGGCGCTTATTAGTTTTTCCTTGATGCCTCCGACCTTCAACACTCGTCCTTTCAGTGAGATTTCTCCAGTAAACGCACAATTTACGGGAACAGTCTTACCCAAAGCCGCACTCACTATCCCCGTGACTATCCCGAGCCCGGCACTCGGACCGTCTTTGGGAGTCGCCCCGTCCAAAGCGTGCACGTGCAAAGTATCCGCGAATACCTTCCTGTCGATTTTGAACTGTTTACAATTCTCTTTCAAGAAACTGGCCGCGACCAATGCGCTCTCTTCCATGACTCGTCCGAGGCACCCCGTCGTCACGACTTTTTCTTCGCCCGGACTCATCGAAATCTCGACATTTATGATGCGTCCACCCAAACTCGTAACCGCTGGAACGTTCACGACCCCGGGGCCAGTATAAAAATTCTTATATCGAGAATACGTATCATTTCCCAAAAATTTCTCCAAATCGCTCTCTCGCAAGTTCACAGGTTTAGTTAAGCCCTTGATCAATATCTTGCGGATGATGGTACTCATCTTTCTTTCGAGCTCGCGAACTCCTGCTTCCTCGGTGTAATCCTCGACTATCTTTGCGATGACCGCGGAAGAAAACCTGATTTTTTTATAATCGTACTTGTACTCTCGTCCCAGTCTCGGAAGAGTATAATTCTTTGCAATCTCTATCTTGTCGAACAGAGTGTAACTCGCGACCTCGATTACCTCTAATCTATCGGCCAAAGCGCTCGGAATCTTCGACTCGTCGTTCGCGGTCAAGATGAACAACACGTTGGACAAATCGAACGGTTCCTGTACGTAATTGTCGACGAACTCTCTGTTTTGATTTTGATCCAAAATCTCCAAAAGCACACTCGAAGGATCGCCCTTGTAATCCTTGACCATCTTGTCGACCTCGTCTATCAAGATGATGGGATTGTTGACACCGCACTTGTGTATGCCCTCCATTATCTTGCCGGGACCTGCCCCAATGTACGTCCGTCTGTGGCCTATGAGCTCGGCCGAGTCGTTGAGACCTCCGACACTCACCTTTACGAACTCCCGATGCGTCGAACTTGCAAGCTCCCTCGCAAAAGTCGTTTTGCCCGTCCCAGGTGGCCCGATGAGACAGAGAATCGGACTATGCAAATTCTTGTTTTGTTTCTTCAAAATCATGTACTCTTCGATTCTCTCTTTCGCTTGAGACAAACCGTAATGGAGCCCGTTCAACTGTTCATCTATCTTCGTGATGTCACTTTCGCCCTTCGAACCCTTGTTCCAAGGCAAACTCGTGACGAACTCCAAGTGAGCCCTCAAACTTCCGTACTCTGGACTGTTATCCATCGTCATCCCGAATCTCTCGACCTCTCGCAAGAGACTTTTTCTTACCCGTTCATCGACCTTCAAAGCCTCGATTATGCTTTTAAACTCGTCACATTCGCTTCCCTTGTCCGCATCCATCCCGAGCTGGTTAGAAAGAATCTTGATTTTCTCGCGAATGATTATTTCCTTCTCGCTCTTCTCGAACTTCTCGTGCACTTCTTCGTCGATTTTGTTCTCGATTTCGATAGACTTGACCTCGGTAGACAAAATCTTGATGAGCATCATAGCTCGCACGTAATAATTAGTTTCCTTAAAAAGTTTTACCTTCTCCTTCACATCGAAATCTAAGGAAGCAGCCAACATGTCTGTCAATTTGCTCAAATTGGTGACCGTTTTGATGATATCCAAGATAGTATGAGACACATCCCGATTAGCTTCCAAATACTTCTCTGTTATATCTTTGAGCTTCCGAGAATAAGCGAGTTCCTCATCCAAATTGTAGACCGGATTCTCGACCGGCCCCGTCTCCACCTCGATGAGTCCTCCGTCACGCACGACCATGCTCGTGACATTTACCCTCTTCGAGCCTCGCAAAGTAACTCTCAAATTTCCATTCGGAATGTCTATACAATTCTTTATTTTGACGAAAACTCCTACACTCTCGATATCCTTTATATCTAAGACATTCCCGTCCTCGTTTCGAGTCGTGACGAGTACCAACTCTCCGTCGTACCTGCGAATGGACTCCTCGACTATTCTTTTCGATATTTCGTTAGAAAACTCCAGTTTCACCTCTTGGTTGGGAAAGAGAACGATGTTTTGTAAGATAAGTATCAGATTTTTGCTTTTCACGTGTTCTCTCACCTCTTCGTTCACAAGTGATTTTTATTATAATTAAAACACATAAAAAAGTAAACCGAAAATTTACTTTTTTAAGATTTTGGCAATTTTTAGACTACGCAATTGTGTATGGATTCGAAGATGACCCATCTCCACCAGTAATTTTGACCGAGGATTTGAGGTATACTGTTGGATAAGCACTAAATGTTGGAAGAGAGGCCATGTAACTATTTACATCTCCACCAGCATTCTCAACCACAATATGTCCTGAATACGAAGCACATGGAGATTGTGTCCATTGATTACCATGATATATCCATCCTAAACTTGGATTCCCACCTCGAACGTCCCAACAATTAGAACTACTAGAAAAACAGATATCATCAACATTATTTGCATAATTGAATATATAATCACTTGGATAAATTAATCCTATATTTTGCATTATACTCGTCGTTCTCGTTTCTCCACTACATTTTCCTGTTGTTACACATGTTTTGGTTCCTCGCTCAGAATTGTAATAATCTAATCCTCCTAAATCAGAATTCAGCTCAATACCTCCTAAGTACCATTTTACTTTTGTTACTTGTGAACGTGCTGTAGAATTTAATCCTTTCACACTTGCTGTACTCGTGTAACTTCCACTTTGGTTATAATAATCATCATTTAACGTTTTCTGTAATGATGCAGTCGACCATTCATTATTTGAACCCCATGAAAAATTACTTCCTATAGGTTCATTTCGTATAATCTTCATTAATTGCTCTTTTTGACCGCTTTCAGTCTCAACCGTAAACACACCAATAATTCTCCATGTCTCGCCGTTGAAGGTTATATAGTTATTCGGTTCGTTCCCTATGTATCTGTAATCCCTTCTCTCTTCTTCACTCCATCCGGTCGTTTGGGTTGTCTCCGGATGGTCGAACGCGAACATCTCTTTTTTGTTTCCTGAATTGTAATCTGTTATACTTGGGTCATTCGCTTTGGCTAAAAGAGTAGTAACAGGATTAATCTTTTCCCAATGAGCAAATAAAGTTTGATTGCTGCTCAAAGCTACTTTGGTGGTAGATAGTACTTTGGTCCCACCTTCTTGTGCAGTGAACCATCCTAAGAATTCGTATCCTTCGTATGTTGGAGTCGGTAACTCTCCATAGGTCGAGTCGTAGGTGACTGTCTTGCTCGC
>CAYYLF010000085.1:0-5016 GCA_964472425.1 uncultured Muribaculaceae bacterium
AAAACGACCAGATGGTTCGTCTCTTCGAGATAATATTAAAACACATATAAAAGGGCTTGTCAACACGCTCAAACCCCTGTAAATAAAAGGAAAATTAGCAATTTTGACGATTCGTCAAAAACATATTTTGGCATAATAAAAAATCGTCATTTTGACGATTTTCAAAATGGAGATTTCGATAGCAATCATTCCATCAAATATCTCATTGACGCTTCTTTTCTAATTCGCTTTTGAGTAACTCCATCGTCTTAGCCGGATTAGCTTTCCCTTGTGTCTTCTTCATAACTTGACCTAAGAAGAAATTGACCACATTTGTAAGTCCTTTATCTAAATAATCGGACACTTCCTTAGGGTGCTCCTCTAAAATTTCTAAGACCATGATCGTAAGAGAATCTTCATCCTCTATCTGTTCCATGCCTTTCTCGGCAATGATATCGAGTGGATTCTTGCCGTTCTCGACTGCCTCGTACAAGACGTTCTTCGCTTGGTTCTTATTTATCTTTCCACTCGCTGTCATCTTGATGACCTCGGCCAAAATGTCCGAAGTGATGAAGAATTCGTCGATGCTCACTTCTAACTTATTTATAGAACCTAAGATGATGGTCGTTATCCAACCCACCGCATCCGCAGGTTTTACTCCGGCCGCGACTACTCTCTCGAAATAATCGGACACACATCTATCCTTGACTAACACGCTCGCATCGTATGGTTTGAGTCCGTACTCTATGATGTACTTTTCCTTGCGTTCCTTAGCTAAAGGTGGAATCGATTTTCTAATCTCGTCCATCCACTCGGACGTCAATTTGAATTTAGGAATGTTCGGTTCGATAAAATACTTGTAATCTATCGCATCGACCTTTCCTCTCATGTACTTCGTCTCTTGCGCTTCCTCGTCCCAACGGCGCGTCTGCTGCTCCATCTCGTCGTATTCGCCGCTTTCTTTGAGAGCCGTCTGTCGCTTAATTTCGTAATCTATCACATCGCGCACTCCACCGAAAGAATTGACATTTTTGATTTCGACCTTCGTACCCCAATTCGCTGGGTCACTCTCATCCAAAGACTCGTCCATGATGGACACGTTCACGTCACATCGAATCTGTCCCTTCTTCGAATCCGCTTCCGAAATGCCGGCGTATTGATATATGGCTCGCATCGTCTCCAAGAAGCAGACCGCTTCCTCGCTCGTTCTGAAATCCGGTTCGGTAACCAACTCCAGAAGAGGCACACCTGCTCGATTGTAATCTATCAAACTGATATCGGTCAAATGGTCCAAAGAAGCCGAGTCCTCTTCCAAGTGAATATTGTTTATGCGCACCTTTTTAGTTTCCTCGCCACACTCGTATTCGAGCTCGCCGTATATTCCTATCGGTGCTGGCTTAGTCTCTTGAGTAATTTGAAACCCCTTAGGCAAATCGGGATAATAATAATTCTTTCGCTCGAAATAGAGATACTCCGGTTGTTTACAACCTAAAATTATGCTCGCCATCAAAGCTTTCCGCACGGCTTCTTTGTTGGCGACCGGTAAAGTACCCGGGAAAGCCATATCGAGAGGTCTTATATTCTCGTTCGACTTGCTAGTATAACCGTTTCTAGCTCTCGAGAAAACTTTCGTATTCGTTTCGGAGATTTCGCAATGCATCTCCAAACCTATCATAGCTCTATACTTGGTCATTTACTTTCCCGCCTTTCTCACTTGGCCCTCATACCCGAGTACACCCTCGATGGCACTCGCAATGTTGATGACATTCGCGTCGTCGTAGCATTTTCCCGTAATGTTGAGTCCGACCGGCAAATCGTCTATGAATCCATCCGGAATCGTAATCGAAGGAAATCCTCCGAAATTTCCGACCTGCAAATGTTCTTCTAAAGGACCTGTACTGTCGTCCAAAATGTCCAAAGAATTGTCCAAATGCCTAGCTGGCCCACTTCCTACCGGCAAGATGACCGCATCGTACTTCTCGAACAACTTGTTCCACTCGTCTACTAATAATCTTCTCACCCTTTGAGCATTGAAAAAGTATCGGTCTTTATTCTCAGCCTGTAATACGTACGACCCGATTACGAATCTTCTCTTTATCAAAGGAGAAAAATTCTTTGTTCTATAATTTTTTATAGTATCTATGTAGTTGTCTGCTTTCTCGCGGGGCCCGAACACGATTCCCGTCAAATTGGACAGATTCGAAGTCGCCTCGGCACAAGACAACACGACGTATACACTCGCAATCGCATTCAACAACTTCGCATCGACACTCACCTCTTCGACTTCGATTCCGAGTTCGCGAACTTTATCTAAAACTCGAGCAAAATTTTCCAAATGAGCTTTCAATTCATCGCTCGCCTTCGGATAATTCTCGATATCGCATAACTCTTTTATATAACAAAGTTTCTTGCCGGCAACTTTCCCATCTATAGAATCGAACAAATGAATGTCGGTCGAATCCCAACTCGTCATATCTTTTTCGTCGCGACCTTTCATCGCATCGACGACGATGGCCGCATCTTTGACACTTCTAGAAAGCACGCCTATCGTATCCAAACTAGACGCGAATGCGAACAATCCGTGCCGTGAAATCATTCCGTACGTAGGTTTGTATCCGACTATTCCGCAATAAGCCGCTGGCTTTCTTATCGAGTCGCCCGTATCGCTCCCCAAAGCATAAGGATAGACCCCGGCCGCGACCGCGCAAGCCGACCCTGCTGAAGACCCTGCGCACATCCTCGTATGGTCCCAAGGATTCAAAACGGCACCTGTATGACCAGTCGTACCCGTTCCGCCCATTCCAAACTCGTCTAAAACAGTCTTATTGACTGCGACCGCTCCGTGGCTTTTCAATTTTTCGATACACGTCGCATCAAAAAACGGAACGTAATCTCGAAGTGTATTCGAAGAACCCGTCGACAAAATACCCTTCGTACTGAGATTATCTTTTATTCCGTAAGGAATTCCACTCAATACATCGACGGTAACTTGAGCACCGTTCGCTTCGTCCAAAATGCTGACAAACGCATTGCATTCTTCCTGTAAAGCATGGGACTTCTCTAAAGATTCGCGCACCAACTCATCGCTCGTCACACGCCCACTCTTCAAGTCGTCGTGCAACTCTAAAATGCTTTTGCTCATGTAGTCCATTATGCCACCACCCTTTTGACGATTATCTCTCTATCCGTCGTTTCGTCACTATTCGCTAGCGCATCCTCGAGCGGAACAGACTCTTCCACGACATCTTCATCCAAAGATTCGACACATCTATCCAAACCCCAACTCATCGGCTCCACATCCTCGATTCCAGGAATACTTTCCAACACCTTAAAATTCTTATCTATGATTTCGAACTCATCCAAAACCATCTTATTTTCTTCTGGGGTGAGACCGATTAACAGTTTGTCGGCATACATATCTACCATTTCACTTGTAAACTTTTTTTCCATAAATCCAATCCTTTCTTGCTTATCGAACTAGTAAATCTATTATAAAACTAAAGGTCACTTATGTCAAACACCGGCTGATTCAATATGCATAAGAAAAAAGACCGAATCGTTCTTTTTATTAACCAATTACATAAGGATTCTCTTGGCTTCCATCTCCTCCTACTATGGCTACTTCAGATGATAAAAATGTCGTAGGACGAACTCCATAAAATGGATCTCCCACCCCATCAATGTCACTATAGTACACATAACCTTCATTAGTCAAACGAAATGCTGAATATGCACCATCGGCATTAGGCGATAGAGTCCACTGAAGAGAATTATTAAGTAACCAACCCGCTCTTGGAGCTCCTTTATTACAATTATGCCCATTAGAATAACAAGTGATATCTACTCCATATGCATAAGTATATATAAAATCACTTGGATACATTAAACCTATATTTTGTAATATACTCGTTGTTCTTATCTTTCCGTTACATTTACCTGTTGTTACACATGTTTCTGTTCCTCTTTCAAAAGCGTAATAATTTGGCCCATCTAAATTTTCTGTACTCGAACCACCTAAATACCACTTTACTTTTGCTATTTGCGCTTGTGCTTTTTCAGATAAACCCTTTACACTCCCTGAGCTTGCATAATTTCCTGTTTGATTATAATAATCTCCATTTAATAGTTTTTGTAATGATGCTGTTGACCATTCATTCGGCGATTGATTACCATTGCTATTATCCCATGAAATATTTCCTATCGATTCATTCCTTATTATTTTGACGAGTTGTTCTTTATTTCCACTTTCTGTCTCAACTGTAAATACTCCTATTATTCTCCATGTCTCGTCGTTGAAGGTTATGTAATTGTTGGGCTCATTCCCTATGTATCTATAATCTCGTCGTTCTTCATCTGTCCACCCGGTTGTCTGAGTTGCTTCCGGATGGTCAAAAGCGAACATCTCTTTTTTATTGCCAGAGTTATAATCTGTTATACTCACGTCGTTCATTTTAGCTAAAAGAGTTTTTGCCCCTTCTCCAACTTTTAAAGTCACTACATCAAAATAAACTGTACACTCATCGCTCGTCTTGACTTTCAAACTCAAAGACTTCGTACTTGAATTCTGACTGATTATTCCACCATTCTTACAACTACTCTTCTCAGTATTTAGTGCATACCCATCTTTCGGGAATTCTTGTGCATTACTCAACTGATAATTTCCTTCTTCGTCTTGGATGTACATCGCTATCATACTACTCGAACTAGATGGTATTTTAGTTATATTTTTAAAACTATAGGCCACTCTATCTATGGCTATACCCAGACCAATTGCACACAGCACTAGTAAAATGATAGATACTTTTTTCTTCATCATGAATCCCACTTTCCTAAATTAAAGTACATAAAAGACTGGCTTCCTGCCCTCATATTTTTTCGGTTGGTATACTCTCTAATTGCTCGTTTTTCTGAGCAATTAAAAGGAACTACAGTCTTCTATAGTCCTATTGTAGCACCCCCCCCCCAATTTTTGTCAAGAAAATTCTTGCCATTTATATAAAAGTATATTATAATCATAAATAGGAAGAGACGTGCCTA
>CAYYLF010000086.1:0-4877 GCA_964472425.1 uncultured Muribaculaceae bacterium
AAAGACTGATGGCCGCGGTTACACTGTCGGTATCCGGTTTTTTATGTCCTATAATGTATGTCTTCATAATTTCTTCCTTCTTTTCATATTGTTGATGGTATTATAACACTTTTATCCATCATTTAAAACTAATTTTTACCTAGATTTACGTTTTTGAATATCGTAAGTTATGTACAAAAGAAACTTTATTGGACGAAAGTATCAATCGAGTAGAGAAAAATAGAGAAATTTCGTAAAAACGAGATTTCTTTTATTTTGTCCCTCTCACACCACCGTACATACCGTTCAGTATACGGCGGTTCAAATTGCAATAAAACTATGGAAGTACTTTTAAATAATAATCAATTGCAAAAATTAGACCTTGTTCTCTTAAGTTCTCATTTGACAAAGCAATATGCAATTCATATGTTTTGCTAATTTGCCAGTATCTATTACTACTTGCAAATTTGATAGCTTTACTGTTGTTGAGACCTAACCTAGTCAGATTTTTGATTCTGTTTTCTGGTGTTTTCCATTGTTTCCAATATATACACCTTATTCGACGGTTTAGATGAGAGGTTATTTCTTGCATAACTCCCTTCATATCTGCTATTCTAAAGTAGTTAACCCATTCTCTTATGACATAGTTAAGCATTTTGATTCTTTCTTCCATGCTTATACTCCAATTTCTTTTGGTTAACATTTTCAATTTTCTTTTGAATTTTTGAAGCGATTTAAGATGAGGCTTGGGTCTAATTTGTCCATTTTTATGCACATAAAATCCAAATCCCAAGTATTTGATGTCGGTTGGACGGGCAACTTTACTTTTTGTTATATTGACTCTTAGACCAAGTTTCTTTTCTATAAATTTAGTAACCGTCTCCATAACTCTGTTGGCTGCCTTCTTTGATTTAACTACTATAATACAGTCGTCGGCATACCTCACAAAATTGAGCCCTCTTTTTTCCAATTCTTTATCTAACTCGTTTAACATTATGTTGGATAACAAAGGACTTATATTCCCTCCTTGAGGAGTTCCTTTCTTTGTTTCTTGAATAACACCATTCTCCATTACCCCGGCAACTAAGTATTTCCTTATTAAAGATACTAATTCCCCATCGTTTATGGTTTTCATTATGATACTTATTAGTTTATCATGACATACATTATCGAAGAACTTTTCTAAGTCTATGTCGACGACCCGTGTATATCCATCATTGAACAGTTCTAGTAGTTTTAGAATAGCCATTTCACATGAACGATTGGGCCTGAATCCAAAACTTGAGTCACTAAATTGTTGCTCATAGATAGAACTTAACACTTGGGTGATAGCTTGCTGTATTATTCTATCCATTACAGTCGGTATGCCTAGTCCTCTTTTATCTCCATTTTCTTTTGGAATATATACGCGTCTTACTGGTTGTGGTTTGTATTTTCGATTTCTTATCTGTTCTTTGATTTCTTCCATATATTGCATCATATAAAGATATACTTCATCGACTGTCATTCCATCTACTCCGCATGCTCCTTTATTTTTGTATACTTGTTTGTAGGCCTCGTGTAGATTTTTGTTATCTAGCACCTTTTCTAAGAGTTCCATAGTTTTGTTCTTTCCTTTCTAATTTCAACATTAGTCCCTTGCCTTTTGAGGAGTTATCTTTAGAATTTACGATTCTTGCTTTCCTTTTATTTTATTGTTCATTCTGTCTCTTTTGACTAACATAATTTTAGTGTACTTAAACACTTGCAATTTGTTCAGTCCTTCCCAAATTCCTTTGGTACTATGACTTCTGCTGACTTCTCATGATAAACCTTTTTCGACCATATCCTACTGTGTACTTCTCGTCGTTTCCTTTGTAGTTTTCTTTATGTCCATGAGACCTCCCAGGGTAAGACAAATATCTTTCCTCGTTTACCTACTTAATTTACTGCATAAAGTTACGCATATCTTTTGGACTTTAACCTATTTTGGAGTCTTATCCGTTTATACAGCCTTTGTATTAAGTTTCTGTTCGTTAGGCCACGATTTTGTTCCATGCTTCCTTTGGCCCCTCACCTCACGGTGATGCTTTACACTTCTCTAATGGTTCGTCGATATGTACGCCCATAGCAGACTTTCACTGCCCAGATATTTGCCATGCCTGGCACACAAAAAGTAGGAACTTACGTCCTACTTCTTTCTTATTAAGAGTATCTCTTTTTTGTATCTATTTTCCATTTTTAAAATAGATTTTTGCTGTCACACCACCCATTAAGATTAATATAAGAATTAGAATTACTTTAACGATTTTTCGGTTTGTATCTTTCTCTTCTATTTTGTCTTTTTCTTCATTTTCTTCATCTTTTACCGGTTTTTTATCTTCGGCAGGTTTTTGAGTCTCTTCCGGTTTGGTAGTCTCTTCATGTATTGGGTCATCGTCATTCGGTTTATCGTTTATAGAACTCTGATTGTTGCCAGTATTATTAGGTTTGCTAGGTTTATTCGGATTGTATGGAATGACCGGTTTTGAAGGTTCTACTGGAGTAGATGGATTTATAGGTGATGTTGGGTCTTCAGGATCGACAGGTGAAATTGGATCATCAGGGGGGGCTGGGTTTACCGAATCCTTTGGATCTTCTGGTTGTTCGGGTTGTTCAGGTAAGTTATCTCTGATAGAGTCAACTTTTGCTGTCGCTCTTCCTACATTTCCGGCTTCATCTTCGAATACGAATGTGAACTCACCGTTCTTTTTAAACGTATATTCTCTACTGAATCCGTTGTTCGTGATGATGATTTTTTCACTTTCGTTCGTCAAAGTTGCCACGACTTCGCCGTTATCTTTAGTAGTATATTTGATTTCGGCAGTCGGAGCTGTCTTATCAATCCATGTGACTTTGGCTGTGTGTTCTTTGATGTTCGTTTGATCGGAGTCTGTACCATCTCTATATTGGAATGTGAAACTTCCGTTATTTTCAAACGTATGAGTTGCATTTCCAGAGACGATTTCGGCATCGACTTTTTGACCGTCTTTATCAAATACATAAGGTTTTATGGTGGCGATTACACTTTTATTCGTCAAGTGAGTGATATCGTAAGATATGTCGCTCGTGACGATTTTATCTGTCTCTTCGTCATAGTCGACTTTGACGCTCTTGTAGGCGATGTTTTCGGCTTTGTCTAGAAGTTTGAATTCGTGACTTCCACTTTGTTCGAAAGTGTATTCGAGTGGGTCGGTAATCGCCCTTTGAAGTCCTTTCAACGTTTCTTTTTGTTCATCCGTGACTTCTACGGCATTTCCGTGGTCGTCATAGTATTCTTCGCTAGAAACCGATCCATCGGTCATAACCGTGACATAAGTCGCGACATTCGGAATGTTTTTATCGGTATTGACGTAAGCGATTTTAGTAATGCAACCGTTTTCGTCGACATAAACCGTCTTGTACGTTTCTTCAATAGAATTCAAGTAAGAGACGCTCGTGACTTTTCTATTTTTAACTTTTATGAAGTTGATAGGTTTATCGTTTTCATCCAACAAGTAGACATCTTCACTTATATCGTCGAGCGAGATGCTTATCTTATTGTTGTCATCGAGTTCATAATCGATGTTGGCATCAGGAATGTCTTTGTCGATCCAGTCGACTTTGGCAGTTGCAGATCCGGTTACTCCGTATTCATCGACGAATTCGAAAGTAAATTCTCCGTTTTCACTGAACGTGTAAGTATCTAATCCACCGTTGTTCGTAATCGTTATAGGTCTACTAGGGTTGATTAGTCTTGCGACAACTTTGCCGTTGGTGAGTTCTGTAGTGCTATATGCTACTCCAGCCGTTGGATGAGGGTTCTTCGTCAAATCTTGGTAGAGGTTGAATGCTCTTGCCGTGAACCAGTTACCATTCGTACGGTCGGCGACGATTTTGACGTATTGTACTTCTTTTTCGTCGGCTATATCGAAACTCTTCGTATTGGCAATGGCATCTTTATTAGTGTTGGCTTGGTTAGTGTATGTGAGGTTTTCCATATGGGATAGAACTTCCCAATTTTCGCCATCTAAACTACCATAGACTGTACCGTCGTAGATTTTACCGTTTCCTCCACCGGCAGGAACGAATTCTACTGCCGATAAAGTGACAGGTCTATCGAGTTTGATGATTATATACCTCTGTGTATCAGAACCGTTCCAAGCGCTGTGCCATCTAGTGTTGTAGTTGGCATCGATCGCTTTGGTGGCTTGTCCTCCTTGGCTCGTCGCTTCAGTGGAGACGCCGTGGATAGTGAGGTGCGATACAGGGATATATTTTCTCGTATCAGGTTGATTATCTTCGGTAAACGTATACATTTCAGAAGATGCACTTGCGAGTGCTGTACCTGTAGCGGCTTGTCTAACCTGAACTGTCTTATCGCCAGTCAAATCAGGTGACTCTACGTTGTACGAAGTCCATGAATTTTCTTCACTATAACGCCACTCGGTATTCAAATTGACACCGACTATTCTGTTTTCCAAATCGTTGGCAAATAGTTCTGATGGTAAAGAACCTTCGGTGATATCGATTTTGAATAGATTTTTTTCTTCATAACCCACACCTACTATATGGACGTAGATGTCGTTTGCAGATGTTATCTTGCTTATCTCTTCAGCGGTCAATTGAAGTTTGTGCTCTTCGTCTGCTGAGAACGAAACTTCTTTCCAAGTAGTCTTGCCATCTAGGCTGTAATCCCAACGAACTCCATTTCCATCGAAGCGGCTAGATAACACAATCTTTCCGGCATCTGCCCCGTCGAAAGAGAACGTCGCGATAGAAGTATCCATTATTCCTAGTAGGTAATTGCCCATTAGTCTCGTAATCGCCGGTTGTAAAACCTCTGTATTAGTGTTAGGCGTTACGCTTGCCTCTTTTAAAATTCTAGTCTGTAAAAGAGT
>CAYYLF010000087.1:0-4868 GCA_964472425.1 uncultured Muribaculaceae bacterium
TCATACGAGGAAGGACAAGAAATGGGTTATAAACTTGGAACACAACAGGGAGAAAAGCGCGGTCAAATGACTGAAAAAGAAGAAAATGCTAAGAAAATGTTACTCAAAGACTTTTCACTTGATGATATAATCGACATCACAGGTCTTACGACAAACAGAATACATGAACTCAAAGATGAATTATATATCATAAAACAATCTAACCCTTTATTAGTCGAAGAACCAGAAGAAATATCCGATTATGATGGGTACCAGAATAAAAATTGAAGAGAAGTAGGGGACGAACCTGATGAAATACTACGAAACTAAGAAGAAACTGAAGGAATACGACCCACTGTTTAGAGCCTACGACCATCAGAAAGCTGACTTACGCGCTTCATACGAGGAAGATCAAGAAATGGGAGAAAAGCGTGGTTTAAATTCGTGGCTTAGAACAAGGCCGATTAGAAACGACAATTACACTCGTTCAAAACATGATTACTAACGACTATACGACCGAAGAAATTGAAGTAATAACAGGTTTAACACCAAAACAAATAGATAAGTATAAAAACATTGGATATATCATAAAACAATCTAAACCATTATTGGTCGAAGAATCGGGAAAATAATTCTATGTAAATATCTTTCGTCAAAAAAGATTAGAAGTTTCTAAATTGGCCCATAATAAGTTCGGTGATACATTATGAAAGAATTTCTAATCGTCCTCTTTAGAACCGTATTCTTTTACTTCTTTGTCATGAGCATGTATAGGCTCATGGGCAAAAGAGAAATTGGACAACTTGGAGTAGTCGACCTCATAGTCTCGATTCTGATTGCCGAACTCGTCGCCATCTCGATAGAAAATACGGGCGACTCGATATTCATGACCATCGTCCCTATCGGACTTCTCGTCATATTGGAAATCGTCCTTGCCAAAATCTCTTTAAAATCAAAAAAAGTTCGTACCTTCTTCGGAGGTAAACCATCCATCATCATCGACAAAGGCAAAGTCGACTATGCCGAGATGGTTCGCCAACGTTATACGATGGACGACCTTCTATTCGAACTCCGCCAAAAGAGCATCAAAAGCCTCGAATCGATAGAATACGCCTTGCTGGAGCCTAACGGCAAACTCTCGATATTCGAAAAAAAACTCTTCGACCAGAACTGTCCGTTACCTCTCATAGTCGACGGCGAGATTCAAACTAGCACACTTCGTCTCATCAAGAAATCCAAACTGTGGCTCCGAGAATCTCTGCGCAAACGAGGACTCAGCACGACCGATGTATTCTACTGTTTCTACAAAGGACTAAGTCTCTATGTAATCAAAAAAGACGACGTCCTTTCCAAAGAAAAGTAAAACGCTTACTATCCAATAGACTTTACTTTTCTTCGACAAAATTGTCGGTTTCGATTTGGTAAAATCTTGCTCGGTGATGATATGAAAAAAATAAAACCTGTACTTCTTGCAGTATTCGTCGGCTGTACCTGTGCTTTCTACCTTTTCAAAAATGTCGAAAGCAAAACTGCAGCACCCAAATACAATGCCGTTGCCATCCAGATAGGTGTCTTCAAAGACCCCGAAAACGCTCATGCCTTATCGGAAACACACGGCGGTCTCGTCTTTCAAGATGACGACCTCTATCGAGTCTATTATTCGATTTTGAACATCGACGAGAACATCGACTTCATGACCGAACACTTGGACTCACTTGGTATCAACTATTACCTCAAAGACCTCATGGTTTCCGACGAAGCTCTTGCCAACAGCAAAGAATACGAACTGATGATGGAAAAAACCAAAGGCGAGGCCAAACTCGCCATCAACGAAGAAATCCTAAATATGTATAAGGAAGTGGTGTGATTGACAACCCTATTAAAAGACATTCCCAAAAGTGAACTCCCCCGCGAGCGACTGATTGCCAGTGGAGCTGAAAACCTCTCGAACGAAGAATTGCTATCGATAATACTCCGGACGGGTGTCCAAGGTAACTCCGTCGCGGACCTTTCGCGCGAAATTCTCTCTAAAGTCGAGGACATTCACGATTTAAAAAACGTGCGCCTCAAAACGCTCAGTTCCATTCGCGGACTCGGAACGGCCAAAAGTGTCACAGTGTTGGCGGCACTCGAGCTTGGCCGACGTGTCTACGAAAAGAACATCCCCGACGAAAAACTTCTTCTCAAAATGCCAGTCGATGTTTATCGATACTTCTCCAAGTACATAATCGACCAAAAACAAGAGAACTTTCTCGCCATATTCGTCGATGTGCATAGACGTTACATCTCTCACGAAATACTCTTCAAGGGGACCCTAAACGCCTCGCTCATCCACCCCCGCGAAGTCTTCAAGACCGCTCTTCTCGAAAATGCGGCCGGCATAATAGTCATGCACAATCACCCGAGCGGCTCGATTTATCCGAGCCCTGCGGACGACGAGACGACCGCCATCCTCGTGAATGCCGGTCTCATGATTGACATCCCGATTCTCGACCACTTAATCGTGACGAAAGGGGACTACTACAGCTACTCGGAAGAAGGAAGATTCGCTCATGAATAAAATGCGACCTGCTCTTACCGTCCTTTTGG
This sequence comes from uncultured Muribaculaceae bacterium, assembly GCA_964472425.1. Lineage (GTDB taxonomy): Bacteria > Bacillota_I > Bacilli_A > RF39 > UBA660 > RUG11867. Next base: position 2,569 of record CAYYLF010000087.1, read on the forward strand.
TTCTCATAACTTTCATCATCTTAAAAGACACGATTGTCCACCTCCTTGCGAACACCGAATCATTTCTTCGTCACGACAATCGAATAGAACTCTGCGAGACGACTTACAAAGCCAAAATCGAAGAACTAGAAAAGACCATCTTCGAGTACGAGAGGTCTACAAACTCTCTCAAAATATACGAGGGTTCGAGTTACATCCTTGCCAAGATAGCCCTTCGAGACATCTACGACATTTACGACTATGTCATCGTAAACACCTCCTCGAAAGTGAACGAGGGAGACGTCGTCTTAAACGAACATGGCCTCGTCGGTCTCGTTTCGGAAACCTCGAAAACTACGGCCAAAGTGTCCCTTCTCACCGGCAAACAGAAGATAAGCGTCAAAGTAGGGGAAAACTACGGTATCCTTTCCGAATACGACCGTGCGACCGGAGAATTCCTCATCCACAACATCGACAACTACAAAGTCGTGAACGTCGAAGACCAAGTTACCACGAGTGGCTACCAGACGATTAGAGGTGGCATTCCGATAGGAAAAGTCACCTCCGTCGTGACCCGTGGAGTAGAGAAGGTAGTGAGAGTCAAACCTTACGTCGACTTCGACAACCTAAACTACCTCATGATAGAGGCCCGATGACTGCGATAATACTGATAATGGACTTCCTCGTCTATGCCTTCACCCCGTACAGTTTCCACCTCGTCGTCCTCGTCATTCCATTTTTAAACTCGTTTTATCCCATACTTGCATACTTTCTCATTCTATCCATCTTAGAACCACGTTACCTTGCGAACATACTAATCCTATATGCTCTTTACAAACTAAATACTCTCATCGATTCCCGAGTCCGCAAGGCGAACTTTACTTTCCTCCTAAAAATACTTCTATTCTACACATTGTACGTTCTTTTGCTTCATCTGTTTAGAACATTTATCTAAATACCGTAAAAGGGCCTTTTTTTATTTGCCAATTGAGCTATAAATGTGATATACTTAAAACACTAGGAGGATAGAAAAATTATGGACTCTAAAGAAAACTTAAATAAAAACACTCAAACTAAACGAGTGATAGGAATAGTGCTAGGCGTGAGCTTATTGCTCATCATCGTAAGGATTTCGTACGCCTTCTTGCCGACGGACAATGTCCGCAATGAACCCGTCGACGCGACTGCTTCTACGGCCACTCTCAAACTCAAATACACCGATTGTACCAATGCGGATGTGAGCACCTGCGGCGACATCTCTGCCGACCTCGGAATAGGGGAATCTATCACCAAAGAATTCTCCGTCTCCAACGTCGGGACTAAAGATGTAAACTACACCATCTACTTCCGCGAATTATCAAACACCTTCGTAAAAGACGAACTAGTTTACAAACTAGAAAACTTAACTTCGGGAGAAGTAGTCATACCAGAAACGCCAGTTTCAAGAGGTACGAATGATGGAGAAGAACTATTGACAGATGTAACATCTACAGTGGGTTCTACGACCAGATACAGACTCACGATAACCTTCTTAAATAAAGATTACGACCAAAGGGATAATGCCGAGGCGGAATTCTCGATGAAACTCGGCATAAAAGAGCCAGATGCATGTAAAAGATATAAAACAACCACATTAGCAAATGGACTAAAAGTGTACGATTCAAGCGCAACGACATACAATGAATGCAACAGTTCTGAAATGTATGTATTCGACCACGATGAGTTGACTACTACAACTGAGTATAATGGAACAACATATACACATTCGGCAACCCAAGTAGCAGATTGGACATCAGAACAAAGAAGAGATTATAGATATATAGGAGCAAATCCAAATAATTATGTAACATTTAACGATGAGGCTTGGAGAATAATAGGAGTATTTACAGTCGAGACAGAGTCAGGAGAAAAGAAGCCATTAATGAAAATAATAAGAGACCAATCTATAGGAGATTTGGCTTGGGATTCAAACAACGTAAATGAATGGTCGACTGCATCATTACAACAACTATTAAATGGAGATTATTATAATCAAACAGGAAGTTACACGGACACAGCGAGTGTAAAGGGATTAAGTTCTACAGCACGATTACAAATCGCGAAAGTAAAATGGTACTTAGGAGGTTCAAGTACATACCGAAATTTAGGAGGCTCAGACTATTATAACTTTGAGAGAGGGGAAACGACATGTGTAACGGCAGGAACGTGTAGTGGAAAAACGAGAACGACGAGTATAATAGCAAATATAGGCTTAATGTATCCAAGTGATTATGTATATACATATGGAAAAGGAGTAAATGATACATGTTACACAGATGGAT
>CAYYLF010000088.1:0-4681 GCA_964472425.1 uncultured Muribaculaceae bacterium
AATGGTGGGCCTGGGGGGACTTGAACCTCCGACCTCACGCTTATCAGGCGTGCGCTCTAACCACCTGAGCTACAGGCCCATTAATATGGTGTCCCCTCGGGGATTCGAACCCCGGACCCACTGATTAAGAGTCAGTTGCTCTACCAACTGAGCTAAGGAGACAAAACTGCAATTGCTATTCAATTATATCATAAATACGTCGATTTTCAAGTACTTTTACACCATTTTGAAAAAAACGACCAAAAAAGCGGAACATCTGCTCCACTTAGCTACTTCGTAATCTTTTCTATCGTCATGGGAACCTCGTATGAGATTTCCTCGCCATCCTCGTTCTCTCCGACTATGCGAAAAACTAAATTTTCCAAATTCTCCATGTTTTCTCTGGACATGAACTTCGCATCTTTGTGTGTTTCGGTAAACGAGAACGTCGTTCCTCCGACTATCTCCTTTAAAGAAGCTCCCTTAGTAGACCCATCTTCCGTAGTCGCCCTACTCTTTGCGATTGACACGGGCTCGTATCCGTCCTCGTACTTTATATAATAACCGACCTCATAGTCGTATAGAGTCTCGTCCTCTCCGGTATATAGAACTTTCGAATCTCCGAAATAATTGACTATCGGTCCTTCGTAGATAGCTCCTCCGAAAAACGAAAAATCCTTCGTATATCCCGAATAAGTGTACACCTTGTTGCTTCTCATGAGCACTTTCGCATAAACGAGCAAAGCTACGATAAAAATCATCAATACGACTATGATTGTATATGGACTACCGAAAATCCTTCCTACGATAGACCTTTCATTCTTCTTTGTCTGGTTCTCCACTTTCTCCGTCGTCTTCACCATTTTCCCCACTTCCTTTGTCGTCACCCTTCGTGAGAGTGAAACTGATGACCGTGCCCGAATCTATCTTGGTTCCAGCTTCCACCGACTGTCCGACCACTCGGCCATATCCACTAATATTATAATTGATTCCGAGCAAATTGCAATAACTTCCGACCTCGTTCGTCGTCCATCCGCTCATGAAAGGCATCGATATATCGGTCGAATTCGTTCGCAGGAATATTTTACTACCTCGAATCACTTGCGAACCTTTTTCCGGGTACTGGTCTATGATGCGGCTTCCTTCGCCTATTTTCACGACTTCCAAGCCCAAATCCTCGAGTTTTTGAATCGACTCGCTCGTATCCTTATTTATATAATTCTCGACGCTGACGAGCTTAGTCTCGTCCTGTTCGACCACCAATTGGTCTAAATTCTTGTACTTGGCGATACTCTCCACTATCGACCTGACTGCATTGGCGATAGGCCAAGTCGTATTCTGCAACTTCTTGACCGAGATATAGATGATATATTGAGGGTCTTCGTAAGGGAAAATGCCCGCGAAACTTTGGATATTGTTGTACATGCCGGCCTCGTAACCGCCGAACTGAGACGCGATTTGGGCAGTTCCCGTTTTACCAACTAAAGTCGTCGCATTCGTTCTATACTTGAGACCGGTCGCATATCCATCGTCCGAATAAACGGCCGCGTGCAACAATTCCTTCATCTTGTCGACCGTACTCTTCGAAACGATTTGCCCTAGTTCGTTTCTATTCCCCGTATAGATAGTCTCACCCGTATCCGGATCGATGACCTTGTCTATAATGTAAGGCCTCAACATCACTCCATCGTTCGCGAGAGTCGTAAGTGCTTGAATGTTTTGAATTGGCGTAGTCGTCATACCTTGCCCGAAAGCCACGTTCGCGACTTCCAAATCGTAAGTAGGCTTCAAAACGCCGTAATACTCGTCCGCAAGTTCGATGCCCGTCCGTTTGCCGAACCCGAAAGCCTTGTAATAATTGACCAACTTCTCTCGTCCTAGGGCCAACCCCAAATTCGCCGCCGCGACGTTCGAAGAATAAGTGAACCCGACGTCGTACGAAATGCTTCCCCAACCGACGTTGTTCCAATCGGTGACTCTATCGCGTCCGACGTATTTGACACCCGACATGAACATCTCGTCCCCGTCGTATATGCCCTCCTCGATGGCCGCCATGAAACTGAAAATCTTCATGGTCGACCCCGGTTCATAACTGAAACTGACCAGTGGATTGTTGTACTGAGTGATGTTCAACTTGTTCGGGTCGAAACTCGGAACTGAAGCACTTCCCAAAATGGCGCCCGTCTTGGCATTCGCCACAGTCACGGTTGCCCACTCGAACGTGTTGTCGTTCGACAAATCGGATAGAGCGTTCTCCAAGTACATCTGGATGTTCGAATCTATCGTCAAATAGATGTCCTTCCCGCTCTCCGCATCCTCTTTGATGACCGGCGTATCCGGTATCTGATAACCGTATGCATCTCTCTGATAAGTGATGCGACCGTCCTTTCCGTTGAGCTCGTTGTTGTAATAAGACTCTACCCCGAGTTCCCCCGTAATCTTGCCATTGTATTTTCTCGTGTACCCCAAAGTATAAGATGCGAAATCTCCATAAGGATAATACCTCTTCGAATCTTTGATAAAGTCGATTCCCGGCAGTTCCAAAGACTGAATATCTATCTTCAACTTCTCGCTGATGTCGCGACCTCCCGGCCCCAATTCCACCTGATACGCTCCCGGCGTATTGAGAAGAGCCAAAATTCTTTCTGGACTCATGTTCAAATACTCGCTCAACACGTTCGCCGTATATTCCTTATCGACCACATGTCTAGGTCGCTCGGGATTGGTCGTCCGCGAAGCGGCCAAATCGACGTATGCGATGACCGTATACGAGTTGACGTCCTTTGCAAGAGCCTCTCCGTTCACACTGTAGATGGTTCCTCTCGAAGCCGCAATCGCCCCCGTCGCAGTGTACCTGCTCGCCGCAATCTCGTGGACGTTCACCCCGTCGACCTCGTCGAAATAACTTACGAAGACGAGTTTTCCGATTATCCAAGCAAATAAAAGAACAATACCGACGATTCCATAATAACTTACGCGAATAGTATTGTTCTTTTTCTTCATATGGGACCTCCTAATCACCGATTACGATGATGTTATCATTATTATAGCTTAAACCGTACTCCTTTGCAATATCTTGGATGTTCGAAAGACTGGCCAACTCGTCGACCTGCATCGAAAGACTCTGATTCGCATTCGACTGAACGGCGACCTTGCTCTTCATTCTCTCCACCTCGATGTTGCTCTTGGACAAAGTTGCCTGCGAGAACACGACCGAAATCGGCACGAACATTCCGAGTAAGACGATTACAAAAATCATCAACTTGTCCAATGCTCTAAGCTTCCCCTCTTCTTTCTTTTTTGCCATACGAATTACACCCTTTCTATTATGCGAAGCTTCGCACTTTTGCTCCGCGAATTATTTTTGACCTCTTCTTCGGAAGGAAGAATCGGTTTCTTGTTTATCAATTTGATTTTCGGTTTGAACTCCTCTGGAATCTCGGGTAATCCCTTGACCAAATCGTCCACTTTGCTGTATTTGTTGAACACGTGTTTGACTATTCTATCTTCCAAAGAATGGAATGTTATGACGCTCATGCGTCCCCCTACGTTCAACAAATCTATCGCATCGGGAAGTACTTTTTCCAATACTTTGAGTTCGTCGTTCACTTCGATTCTTATCGCCTGAAATATCTGCCTCTCCGGATGGTGAGTCACGTAATATTTGGTGGGCACGGCCGACTTTATGACTTCGACGAGTTCCAAGGTCGTCTCGATAGGCCTACTCTTTACGATGGCCTTCGCGATTTCTTTGCTGAACCTCTCTTCTCCGTACTTAAAGAAAATGTCGATTAACTGTCCCAAATCGTACTCGTTCACGACTCCTTTGGCACTCAGAGACTTGCTCACGTCCATTCTCATGTCGAGTTCGGCATCCTTCATGAAGCTGAATCCTCGCGACGCGTCGTCGATTTGAGGACTCGAAAGTCCAAGATCGAAGATGATGCCATCGACATGCTCTATGCCGCGACTTGCAAGTTCCTCCTTCATGTTCACGAAGTTGGAATGAATTATCGTGACATTGTCGCATCCTGCGAACTTCTCTTTAGCATGTTCGATGGCCGTCCCATCTTGGTCGAAGGCGAATAGAAAACCCCTTTTCAAACGCTTCTGGATGGCAGATGAATGCCCTCCATATCCCAATGTCGCATCGACGTATACTCCGTCGCTCTTGATGTCGAGCCCTTCGATGGACTCTTCTAAAAGTACACTTACGTGTTCCATTTCTATTCCCCCTACTCGTAAATGCTCTCGGCGATTTCGGCAAAACTGTCCAAATTCTCGTCCAAGAATTTGTTGTAAGCTTCCTCGTCCCATATCTCCAAGTGGTCGTCGAGTCCTAAGATGACGACTTCCTTCGAAATGTTGGCATAACCCTTCAAGACACCGGGAATGCAAATTCTGTTCTGCGAATCGAATTTGCACGAAGTGGCCCCGGATAGAAGTATTCTCATGAACTTTCTCGTGTCGGACTTCGTAATCGACAGTTCCGAAAACTTGGCGATGACGGCATCCCATTTTTCCAAAGGATACACCATCAAACACTGCTCGAATCCTCTCGCCACGATTACTTCTTCCCCCAAGTAGGGTAAGACCTTCGCCGGCATCATGAGACGACTCTTGTTATCCAAGTTATGATGAAACTCGCCAATTAGCATAGAAGTCCCCCACTTTCTACCACATTGTACCACTTTCTAGAATA
>CAYYLF010000089.1:0-4477 GCA_964472425.1 uncultured Muribaculaceae bacterium
ATTATTAACATTGGAGTAAATAAATTACCTAAATGGATAATAAATGAAAATAAAATTGATCAAAACAATAAAAATCAATAAAAAATCAATAATTATATTAATAATTAAAAATAAGTTCAAAATAAATAAAAAAGGAGGAAACATGTTCAAGTTAGTATCAAAATATAAACCATCCGGTGACCAACCGGAAGCAATAAAAGAGCTTGTAGATGGAATAAAATCAGGTAAAAAACGCCAAGTTTTATTAGGCGCGACGGGTACAGGAAAGACATTTACTATGGCAAATGTCATACAGCAGGTAAACAAGCCAACGCTCATCCTCGCACACAATAAAACCCTCGCCGGTCAGTTGTATAGTGAATTCAAAGAATTGTTCCCGGAAAATCACGTAGAATATTTTGTTTCATACTACGATTACTATCAACCGGAAGCGTACGTTCCATCGAGCGATACTTACATCGAAAAGGATTCGAGTATCAACGATGAGATAGATGAACTCCGTCATGGAGCGACTAGTTCACTTTTAAATTACGATGATGTCATAGTAATCGCGAGCGTTTCTTGTATCTATGGTATAGGGGAAGTCGAAGATTATCGGAGTCATATGCTCATCGCGACCGTCGGTGATACTATCGAAAGGGACGAGTTGTTGTCCAAGTTGATCGATATGACTTACGAGCGAAACGAAATAGACTTCCACCGGGGAACTTTTCGAGCACATGGAGATGTCATAGAGGTCATTCCGGCTAACGAGAAGTCTTCCGGTGTCAGAATAGAACTCTTCGGCGATGAAATAGACAAAATATGTACTTTCGACCCACTTACGGGAGTCATCCTCCAAAATAAAAAGACGATTACCATTTTTCCTGCTTCTCACTATGTTACGGACCCAGAGAAACTCGGAGAAACTATTCGCCGCATCGAGGAAGAATTGGACGAACGGTTAGCCTATTTCAAAGAAAACGGCAAGTATATCGAAGAACAAAGACTGAGAGAGCGTACTCTCTACGACATCGAAATGCTAAAAGAGACCGGATTTTGTCACGGAATAGAGAATTATTCGAGACATTTGGCTTTGAAGGGGCCAGGGGAAACCCCGACGACTTTGATAGATTATTTCCCGAAAGATTTTTTGATGCTCATCGACGAGTCGCACGTGACTATTCCGCAAGTTCGAGGCATGTACAATGGAGATAGAATGAGAAAGAACACTTTGGTCGAATACGGATTCAGACTTCCGAGCGCGGTAGACAATAGGCCTTTGAAATTCGAAGAGTTCAATGGGAAGATTAACGATATAATATATGTGTCCGCGACGCCGGGAGATTATGAGTTGGAACTTACAGGCAACACTTATGCCGAGCAAATCATTCGGCCGACCGGTTTGTTGGATCCAACTATCGAAGTTCGTCCGACGGAAGGTCAAATCGACGACCTCATAGACCGCATCTTGGAGAGAAAAGAAGCCGGTGAGAGAGTACTCATCACGACTCTAACGATAAGGATGGCCGAGGAGCTCACGAATTATTTGATGGGCGTCGGGATAAAAGTCGCTTATCTTCACACAGAGGTCAAAACTTTAGAACGCTTGAAAATCATACACGATTTGAGAGAGGGCAAGTACGACTGTGTAGTCGGAATAAACCTTTTGAGAGAGGGTATCGACATACCGGAGGTCAGTTTGATTTGCATCATGGATGCGAACAAGCAAGGGTTCTTGCGAAGTTCACGAAGTCTCATACAGACTATCGGTCGGGCGGCCAGAAATGCGAACGGGCACGTCGTCATGTATGCAGATACAGTCTCCGAGGCGATGGATTATGCCATCAAAGAGACGAGTAGGCGTCGGACTATACAAGACGCCTACAATAAAGAGCACGGCATTACTCCGAAGACCATAATCAAAGAGATAAGAGATGTCATTTCGAATAGTCTCGAATCGGCGGACGTCAAACCTAAGATGAGTCAGGCTGAAAAGAAAGCTCTCATGATAAAGATAGAAAATGAGATGAAGGAAGCTGCCAAGAATCTCGACTTCGAGCGGGCAGTCGAACTTCGCGACATATTATTCGAATTGAAAAGTGAGGGAAAAAGATGAAAGCATTGGTAACGGGCGCATCGAGCGGTATAGGAGAGTCTATCGCCTATTATTTAGATGAGAAAGGAATAGACCTCATTTTGACTGCATCGAACGAGAAGAGGTTAAAGAAAGTCGAGGCGAATATTCGGGGAAATGTGCGCATCGTCGTAAGTGACCTTCGAAACGAAGAAGAAGTCTATAGACTATACGACCAAGTGAAAGATGAGAACATCGACATTCTCATAAACAATGCAGGCTTCGGGCTGTTCGGCGATTTTGTCGAGACAGATTTGGACAGGGAATTGGAAATGATTGAGGTGAACGTTCGAGCGGTTCACATTTTGACCAAGTTGTTTCTTCGAGATTTTTCCAAGAGAAATTCGGGTTACATTTTGAATGTCGCTTCGAGTGCTGGGTTCATGGCCGGTCCCCATTTAAATACTTATTATGCGACCAAGAATTACGTTTTGAAGTTAACTTTGGGAATTTATGAAGAATTACGAAGGGCTGGTTCAAATGTACATGTAAGTGCTCTTTGTCCGGGACCCGTCGATACGAATTTCAATCGAGTAGCCAAGGGTATCTTTAAAATAAAGGGGGCCGACAAAGACTATGTCGCCAAATACGGCATAGATAAAATGTTTAAAGGCAAATTGATTATCATACCGACTTTCAAAATGAAGATGACGATTTTCTTTCAGAAATTTGTACCGACAAAACTTCTTCTTCGCATAACCTATAGAATACAAAAACGTAAATCGCATTAAAAAAAGATTAAAATCGCCGTTTTGATGATATTATCCCTTCTTTGCCACTCTTTTGAAAAGCAAAAACTCTCCAAGTCCCTATTTATAGGGTTTTAGAGAGTTTTTAATATGCTTCAAAAACGCGTATGTTGGACTATTTTTTAGTACTTTTGAAAATTTTTACCCGTAATAAAGAATTCTTGTCAATTCTTGTTTTCAAAAGTGTCAAAGTCGGGACTTAAAAGTAGGAAATGGCGGATTACCGAGTTTTATTCCAAAATATTGCCTCCAGATGAAGAAACTATCCACATTACAATAACGTAAACAATAGTAAATTGTATGTAAAATATTTACATTATTATGTTGAATGTTTTACACTTTTAAGTTATATTATAGACGACAGGGCAATTGGCTTAAGGGAATCATAAATACTTGCATAAAATAAAAAATATGGTATAATAACAAGCCAAGAAAAAGGGGAGATGTTGTATGATAAGTACTATTAGGGAAAAAAAGATTAAAATATTGGGAATATTGGGAGTAATGATATTCGTCTTAACTATTACGGCAGGGATGTATTTCTCATGTAGTAGTGTATTAAAAAATGATGAGACTACAAACGATGTAGAAATCTTAGAATATCATAGCTCTAGATTGGCAGAGGTCGACCAAGTTTACTTGAGCGACTTAGAGCCTATCGAAAAACGCGTAGGTTGGAGAGAACTAGGAGTCGATGCCGATACGGATGGCAATCCACTCGTTTTAACGATAGAAAATAGTCTCTTTTCGTTCAAAAAGGGTCTCTTTGCCCATGCCAACTCGACTTTGGTCTACAATCTCACCGACTATGCCGATTACAGATACTTTGTAACTTTCATCGGATTAAATAACACTTCGACTCGTGGCGATGGTGTGACATACCACTTCTACACTTCAGAAGATAGAACTGACTGGACCGAAGTAGTCGATCCGATAGTCAAGTTGCCTAAAGAAGAGGCCACTTACGTTCAAATACCATTAAACGGTGCCAAATACTTAAAATTGGTCGCGGACGACAACGCCGCGAATGCAGCGGACCACTCAGTTTATGCCGACGCTAAATTGATTAACGATTTAAATGGTAATTTTGTCCTCGATTCAGTCGAAGACTTGGATGCGCAAATAACGAGTCTCTATACAGGACAAACAGAATTGGATGGAGAATTAGAACACCTCATTTTGAAAAGACAGCTCGTCCAAGCCGTGGGTAAATACACGTTAAACTCTTTCTATAATGAAAATGAAGATAACGAAGCAGCAATAGATTGGTTATTAAATAATAAAAAAGTATTGAACTATTACATTTTAGGTGGAACGCCACTCGGTAACAGTTATTATAACTCATTGACCCAGTTAGCTAGACTATATAAAGAATATAACCCAGACTTTACTATTCAAGAGACGACTCAATACGGGACAGTCTTAGGCGATTTATACTTGCGTATGGCCATCGCACTATCATTGACGCATTCTACAAAAGTAGGATTGTGGATGGATAACGCAAACTCTACATACAGCAAATCTGATGCCCTTAGAAGATATGCAATAGTTAAATATATGCATAAAAACAGTTTATTTACAATTCCAGGAATGGACTACAGTACATGGTTTG
>CAYYLF010000090.1:0-4432 GCA_964472425.1 uncultured Muribaculaceae bacterium
GCCGTCATTTTTACACTATTTGCAATTTTTGCTTATTCACCCTTTCGCCATATCGACCTCATCGCTCGTCACGACTGGGGACACCTGAGGGGTTCCTCTTATCCATTTTTCAGCCTAGGGTAAAAGGCCTTAAATATTTTTTTTCCGATAATATTAATTCCCTGATAAGATATACGGATTTCCCTGGCTTCCGTCCCCGCTCTTTATGGCGATTTTCGAGTCCAGAAAGACCGTCGGACGGACCCCATTAGTGCCGCTCACGTAGCCGCGGCTGTCCACAGAGCCGTTCGAGTACACATAGAACGCGTTGTACGCATTCGCCGCATGCGGCGATATGGTCCATTGATAATCATTGTTAAATAACCATCCGGCACTTGGGGTTCCTGTATCGCAATTATATCCATCTGTGTAACATGTATCATTTACTCCTTTTCCATATGTGTATACATAATCACTTGGATACATTAAGCCAACATTCGCTATTATACTCGTCGTTCTCGTTTTTCCACTACACGTTCCTGCCGTTACACAAGTCGTCGTTCCTCTCTCAAAGTTGTAATAGTCTAGGCCTCCTAAATTCTGATATGTACTTGATCCTCCTAAGTACCATTTTACTTTCGCGATTTGACTTCTTGCGGTCGAGTTTAGACCATTAGTCGAATAACTTCCACTGCGATTATAATAGTCTCCATTTAAAATTGCTTGTAATGTTGCTGTACTCCATTCATTTATACCACTTGAATTCCAAGCTAAATTCCCTATAGATTGGTCTCTTATTATTTTCATTAATGGCTTCTTTTCTCCTGACTCTGTCTCTACTGTGAATACCCCTATTATTCTCCATGTCTCGCCGTTGAAGGTTATATAGTTATTCGGTTCGTTCCCTATGTATCTGTAATCTCTTCTCTCTTCTTCGCTCCATCCTGTCGTTTGAGTTGATTCTGGGTGGTCGAACGCGAACATCTCTTTTTTGTTTCCGGATGAGTATGCCGTTACACTCGCATTGTTGGCTTTCGATATTAACATATCTGCACTTGGATTTACACTTGTTATCACGTCGAAATAGACTGTACATTCGTCACTAGTTTTGACTTTCAAACTCAAAGCTTTCGTACTAGCGTTCTGAGTTATCTTTCCGCCATTCTTGCAACTGCTCTTCTCGGTATTCAAAACATATCCATCTGTAGGGAATTTTTGAGCGTCACTCAACTGATAGTTTCCGTCCTCGTCTTGGATATACATCGCTATCATGCTGCCTGTCCCAGTTGGTTTTACTTTTTCGACCTCGTGAACTTTTCCCGTTACTATCGAACCAATCATTATTCCTAGTACCAATAAAATACACACTACACAATAATCTTTTTTATTCACTTTATGCCATCCTCTTTCCTAAATTAGAGTACATAAAAGACTGGCTTCCTGCCCTCATATTTTTTCGATTGATATTGACTCTAATTGCCCATTTACCTAAGCAATTAAAAGGAACTACAGTCTTCTATAGTCCTATTGTAGCACCCCCCCCCCAAATTTTTGTCAAGAAAAATCTTGCTATTTATAAAAAGCTGTAATATAATTCTTATTAAGAGGACGCGTGGCGAGATTCTAGTCGCGCTTCTCCAAATTCATGGTGCACGACATAGTACCCCTTAGGGGTTCTAGCCGTGCGTTTTTTCTTGTTATGAAATTATGAATAACACAGATGATGGTTTTGTCTCGCTCACTTTTGGAACAAAGTGTAGATGAGCGCGAGTGCTAAAAGTACATTCAACACTATGTCTAGGTTAATAGAAACTTTCATATATCAGACCTCCATTTCACATCCCGCAGGGTTTAAAGGTAATACTCACTCCCCTATGTAAGTATTCCGTCATATGAAATAGAGAAACGACGGACTAGAAACGTGTCCTAGTTCTCTATTAAAACACAATCTTTCAACTTTGTCAAACGCCCTATTTAAAAGAAAAAACGAGGTCTATACCCCGTCTCCTTTAATCATTCCATATATGTTGATGTCGTACACATTTCCATACTCATCACTCAAAGGTATCTTCATCTTCACGAGTACATCGTCATCCAATTCGATTTCCTCCTTATGAATGTAATTGCCGACATCGAGCAAGGCCTCGTCGGGAATCTGTCTCGACATGGCCGTCGCCCGCTCGATACTCGTAATACCTTCCGTATACTTGGCCTCATAGGCATAACTCAAATAATACTTATTTCTACTCCTGTCGAAATATACCCTCAACACTTTCACGATTCGTTCGGACAAATTGGTCGATCTAAACGAATTGAATGTAAATATTAAAGCTCCTGCATCCTCGACGACATTCCCGTCCTCATCTCGTTCATACTCGATTGACTGTAAACCGTAATCCTCGATATCGTTTCCTATCGCCTTCAAAGTAGTCGCGACCAACATATCGTAATCGGCCTTTATCATGCTGCTATTGTAAGTGCCTCTCACCTTTACGAACAAATTCATGAGAAACATGAGTACTATCGAAATGAGCACTATGGAGACTATGATTTCGACTAAAGTCATTCCTCTTCTGTTCATCTTCATAACTATCTCCTGCTCCCAAAACGCAAAGACGCATACTCGTAAATCGGTACATCCGTATCGTTGTTCTCGCTTTCAAACATGACGATTATTCTAAAAGCATCCTCATCGGTCGGGTCCATCGTTTTGATGTAATTTTGGGTCGTAGCTTCGAACCCCACTATATCCTCGTCGCTTATTCTGGCTACATTCCACAAAGTGATATATACCGCTTCGACACCCAAAGACTTGAAAAAATCGTTCTTGTATTCGCCTATCATGTTACCATTGTGACATCTGTTCCAAGCGACTCGATTGCGGCAATAAGTGTAGTACGTACTGGCACTGTACACATCCTCCGGCAAATTATCCTCCAAATAATCTCGCACTAGATTGGTTTTATATATGTACTCTGTCTTATCGTAAAGACTTCTCTTTCCGACATCGACTAACAACTTACTGTAAGCCGAATACAACACGATTAGAACGACACACAAAACTGAGATAACGACTATAGTCTCCATCAACACAAATCCGCGTTTCTTTTTCATGGCTTACTCCAGTCTATGTCACACCTGATATTGCTCTTTATTTCTCTTATCTCGAAAGTGCGTGGAGTACGCTTATCTATATCTCCAGGGTCAACTTCTTCGTCACTTTCAGAACCGTCCTCCTCTGAAGACTCTTCCTCCTCACCGTCGCTCGGGTTTCGCGATGGACCCGGAGACATCGTATAACTGGACACGGCTCTTCCGTCGTCGTCGACACATCTGATGCTAGGTTCGTCGTACCCTAGATAAGGAGTAAATTCGATTGACGTCTTCGACTCGTATTCGAGGCCTGTCAAAACGAGATAACTTATCGTTCCATTGAACCAATCGATGTTCGCGTCCACCCACAACGTATCTGGCTCGTATCCTGCCCCAAAACTGGCCGTCAAATTAATCAACATGACATTAGAAAAATAAGTATTGCCCGAATAGATGGCATCTCCACTGTCGCCGAGCGTAAATCTGAAAGTATCGGTCGCATTTGCCTCATATTTTTGAGTATCTCTATACCAGCCGTTCTCGAAATTTTTGGTCGTCGAAAGAGCATTATTCTCATCGAATACACCCAAATAAGTATACAATGGCGTATCGGAATCGTGCTGATAATCGACTCTCATATAATATTTGTTACCTTCCAAAAGATAAACATTCTGATATAAGTAAGAATGATTTACATTGGGATTGCTCTTTATCAAAGAATAATGGTCCGTCGAAAACTGTGCTTCGCCTTCCTTGTTCCAAAAATCCAAATTCTTACTAAAATCCCCATTCGCAATCAAATTCGAAATAGTCATACCACTTCTGATATTGGCATTTCTCGATCTTATCGTAACCGTATAATTGACACTGTTCAGCTCCTCTTGAACTTTCTCATTGAATCTGTCTAAAATCGTTTTATTGGCAATATAACTGTTTAAAAGCACCGCGACCACGGCGATAAACGCTAAGAAAAACGAATAAATTAACGACGTCGCGATAAAACCTTTCTTCTGCATATAACCAATTCCTATTCTTTCATCAAGAATTATAACATGAAAAGAAGAAAAAGTATACCCCCTTGAAAATGATAAAATCGCCTCATACGAAGCGATTTGTGGTTGAAACATACTCTGGAATGACAGGAACCTACCACACCATCGAATTAATGCTGACTGTAACTTAAATTGCCAACATTATTTGTTGTATAAAATATATGCCTGTGATGAGAAATCATATAGATTCATCGTCCTATACCATGATTCTTTATAAAGATAATAACTTTTATTTTGTCGATTGAATTGACCACCGGAGTTTTGCAGTTGCTTGTATCAAAAAACCTTTCAAACCCAGTCAAACACTG
>CAYYLF010000091.1:0-4331 GCA_964472425.1 uncultured Muribaculaceae bacterium
ATTGTATATCTTTGAAGAGGATGCAAAGAGGGGCGAGGTATTTGACTGTCGTAAGGAAGATGGTATACGGGTGGATAAAAAGTGGAAGTGAAGTACGAGGATGTCGAGAGAATCTGTAGAGACTGTGTTCTCTTTTTTAAATGGTAATACAGTATAAAGTCAAGTGATTCCCTGTAAAAGTCTCATTTTACTCGTTGACTAAAGGGCCGTTTCCTAGTAAAATTATGTTTAGGATAGTTCGAGAGAGTGGTACCTATAGTTCTCGGGCTTGTCTTACAAGGAGTAAAGTGCTTTATGAAGAAGAAGTTTATGTATCTTTTATTGGCTCTCGCAGTCGCGTTTGTGCCGAGTCAGGTGCTCGCCAAGGTGAGAGGTGTGATAACTACTGACACGGATGTTTCTCATGGCGATAAATTAAATGCATCTATTCGGCTCGTACAGGAGGGCGGAAGTGACGAGATAAGCGTCTATCAGGCTGTAATCGAGTACGACGAGAATTTGTTTAGTGGAATTGATGAGAGTAGTTTTAAGACGAAAAGTGGATGGGGCCAGGTTCAATATAATGCGAAGACTCATTCTATCATTTTGATAAACAATTATGGAAGTGGCAGTACGGAGGATGTCGTCAGTTTCGATTTCCTTTTGAAGGCGAATGCACGTCCTACAACGACGAAAGTGAGACTTACTAATCAGGTCGTATCGAACGAAGGTGGAGATTACACTTTGGAAGATGCGGCTTCGACGGTAGACGTGAATGCGTTTTCTGGTTCGCCTAGTTCAGGAAATGTGAGTTCGGCGGTGTACGGGCAGCCGCTCGTGCAAGCTCCAGTCAGGTTGTATTACATAGTGACGTTAATCGTGTTGGAACTCGTGATTGCGATAATCTTGTTCGCGATTTTCAAGGTTATGCAGAAGAACGTTGGGAACATGATTTTGAGACGCATTTTTGGGGGAACTTTGGTCATAATAGAGTTCTTTGCACTCTCGGCCGTGTTCACGTACGACGTGCGAAAGGGCGATTTGAACGGAGATAAACTCGTGAATGCGGACGACGTGGCTATCATGTCTAAGCATTTAGTAAATGCGGAGATGATGTCCGAGTTTAAGCTCGAGAATGCCGATATGAATGGGGATGGACTCGTCACGCCGGCGGATTTGGCTCTTCTAATAGGCCGCGTCGGTGGCAAGAAGACGTACGAAGTGAAACTTGCGAATGCGGTCATGGAAAGCAATGGCTACGAGAAAGGAACAGTGGCCGATATCAGATTTTTTGCAGATGTGACGAACGATGCGGAAGTCGAGTACGTGGTAATGGACGGCAAGAAGCAGAAAGTCGAGAAAGTCGGCGGAAAAGAGTATGCCATCAAGGTGCCTACTCCGACGGTTTCGAAGAAGTACAATTACAATATAACAGAGGTCGGCCTTGCGAACGGGAAGAAGGCAAGTGTCGATTATGGGACAGATTTGGTCGTCTTGAAAGACGCTCCGGAACTTTCCGGATTCTCTATGAAAGAAGATTTGGCGAATAGCAGTGTCAAGGTCGCACTCACTCTTACGGATGTGGACGCGGCTATCGTAAGTGCAAAGTACGAGTTAGTGACTTCTATCGGCAAGGTAGTCGAAAGCGGTCGCTTGGATAGGGGCAAGAGTTCGCTCGAGTTTAAGTTAGATAATGCTGTCTCTTATAAACTCAAGATAAAGATAGATTACAATCGGGGTGAAGGTTCAGGAGAGTACTACGGTTCTATCGAGGATGAGTACGATATGCGTATCATAACCGATTATAGGCTCACGATGGGGAATTTCAATCTCGTTCAAAATGGTGTCAGCACGAAATATTTGGAGAAAGGCTCGGAGACGTATTTGACGTTTACGAGTTCGAATGTCTCGGGATATGCGCCTCGCAAGCTTACGGTAAACGGTCGCGAGTATGCGGTTTCGAGTTTGGGATACGGCAGTTACCGAGTCAGCATTCCGAATTGGGTTTTGGACGGAAGCGATTTGGTCGTCTCTAAGACTACTTTAGCGAACGGCAAAGTCATCCTAGTCGACGGACGCATCGGATATACTGTTCTAAAAAATAGACCGGTAATCACGGCTTTGAAAGCGAACGAGAGTGTAAGCGATGCACTTATGCACGTGTCGTTCGATTTAAGTGATAAAGACGAGTCAATAAACAGATTGGTCGTGCGTTTGTACGATGAAGCAAATAGACTCGTAAGTGAGAAAGTCGTTACGGATCAGAATTACAATGTCGATTTGGCGAGTGCTTGGACGAGCAAATACACGATTAGGGTATATGCCGATTACACGAGAGCATCCGGGTATACGGCAAGCGATGAAGTGTTGTACGAGACGCAGGTAGAAGCGGCTATGCGAGCCGACGTTCAAAGCTTCGGAGTAGATGAAATGTATCCAGAGAAAAATTCGATAATCGACTTGGATTATGTGGTCACTTCGAATTACAATGTGAATGTCAAACAAGTGGTCATCAACAATGTCATATACGATGTACAAAAAGTAGGAGTGAATACTTATCGAGTCGAGATGAATGTAGGGGGCAATTCGGGAGTACAGGAGTACGAGACGAAGAAGATAATCTTCGAAAACGGCCACGAAGAAGTGGTAAACGAAACGACTAGAATAGATGTTCAGAAGAGTTATCCAGTGCTAGAGAATTTCGTGGTGAACGAAGATGTACAAGATAGCCGAATAGATGTGGCGTTCGATTTGTTCGATTTTGATGGAGCATTTAGAAGTGGCAAGGTATCTTTGATAGATAAAGAAACGGCGGAAGTCGTTCAGTCTAAAGACGTCATCTTGGGCAAGAATAGTGCTACATTCTACTTGGATAATGCCGTCAAGTACGATATTTCGATAGATGTAAATGGTGTTTTGGATACGGAGAGTTTTGGAGTCGAGTCTCCGAATAGGTTCGAGGGTTACAATTTGTACAGAAACGAATATAGAATCGTGTCCGATTATGGGCTCGAGATAAGCGACATCATCACGTTGGACGATGGGGTTGTGACCAACCAGTTCGGGGCGAACGGTGAGGTAGAGGTGCAGTTTGCGAGCACGAACGTGACCGAGTATGTACCCGTAAAGGTCAAAGTGAACGGCAATTATTACGATTTGACCGTGAAGGACGACAAATACTCGTTCGTAGTTCCGGGTTTTATCGAATCGGGAGATGTGACTCTAAGGTTCGAGTCATTGGTTCTATCGAATGGCAAGGAACTCGAGCTCAGCGTGTTCAAACGTATAGAGATTTTGAAAAGAATTCCTAGTCTAGAAGAAATCAGTATTCGCAAGTATGATGGCGACCTAGTCGGCGTGCAAACTTTGATAGACGACAGGGATGAGGCTCTTTTCGAGGTAAAAGGTGTCATTTTGGATATATATGGAAATGTCATTTTCAATGGAGATATCGTGGACGGGTCATTCCAATTCGACAAGCAAGGGAATGTCGTCTATACCGTCAGGATTGTCGCGAGTTACGATTTGAACAACGATACGGATATCATGGAAGAGAACAGACACATGGGCGAGGTCATTTACGAGAGTGTGGTAAACGAACTCGACGGAGGGTTCCAGACTTCTAGTATAGAGGATGTCGTATTGTATAAGAAGGAAACTGGAGAAGTCATCGAACGAGTGAATGACGAAGTTTTGAACGAATTGGATAGTCTCATGGTCAAGTTGGTTATCGATGAGGAGACTTCTATGGATTACGATATATACAGTTATACTGTCGATGAGAAGACGGTTACGTTCATTCTCAAGCATCACGGTTGGGTGACGACGAGTGATGGAGAGAGGACCAATCTAATCAAAGTCGAATTCGAACTGTACGACGAGGAGAGCTAAGGCTCTTCTTTTTGGTTGTTTATGAGGAAGATTTATAGTACAATATTATATATCGGGAAGGTGAGATGATTAGCAATTTTGCTTTATTCGATATGTTTAAAGAAGAAAGAGAAACTGGGACATATTCGTGTTCGGAGGTATAGATATGGACAAGAAACGTAATGACTTCGTCATATTTTGTATAGAAATGTACAAAAAGGAAAATGGTTTTACAGGGAAAGCCGTGTTCGATTTGTTCAAAAAACATGGTGTAATCTCTTATTTGTGGGATGGATACGATATGTTACATACTCAAGGCCATGAATGGTTAATGCAAGACATAGGGGAATATTTAAAAAATAGAGGATTCGTAAAAGAAAAATAGGTTTCCATTTAGATTTTGTAATATCAATAGTAAAATGTTAATTTTTTGCCGGCGAAAAGCCGGTTTTTCTTGACAAATTTCGGGGGGGGGGTGGTAA
>CAYYLF010000092.1:0-4173 GCA_964472425.1 uncultured Muribaculaceae bacterium
GAGCAATCCCTTTATCTACCTGGATTAGCTCGTTTTTGCTGCAAAAGTAAAGATTCTACCACAACAACTCTCCTCTATCAACGACTTTTCAAAGATATGCGCTCCGAAATGTACTTTGGTTTGATGACGTATTGCCCATCCTGTCGACGTTCCCCTTTGTGTTCCCTTTCGAACTCTAAAAGCAACTGTCTGATTCTCTTCAAACTCTCGATTTCGATTCTTTGCAAAGCATTCTCGTCGATGAGCTCGCTCGTGATGGCATAGAAAAGAGCCGGGTCCAATCTCTCTATCAGATGCAAATACTCGTGAGAAGTAAACCTATTCAATATGGCTCCGTTCCACTCCTGTTGCCCTGCACCTAAGTGAAGCATACGGCAGGAACGTTTAGGAATTATCAAGTGATGAAAAGATAGTTCTCTCTTATTGTCGAAAGTGTACCCCATAAAATCGTACCCTAACTCGAGCAATTGAAAAGTTGTAACCATCTGCCTTATTATACGTTTTTTCATTTCCTAACACCCCATACAAATATGTTACCATAGATAGCACGAAAATTTCAAGGACCTCTAAATATTTTAGTTATTCTATCCACCGCCCCCCCAACGACCAAAAAAAGATAACTCTTGCGAATACCTCGAGTTACCTTTTCTTTAATTCATCATTTTTTCATTCGTTTCTTGGTCGATATTTCTACCATTTATGATTTCACAGATGGAAAGAGCCTCACTGTCGGTATAACCGACTTCATCGATTAATGACTCGAACCCGTTTTCTCTCAAAAAGTTGTTGAGTGGTGTAGCCTGTACATCCAGTCCATAAATACTGCGTTCGGCATCTGCATAATTTCCAACTTGCAATCCTTCGGAATACGTATAAAATTGGAGATTGTTTTCTAGATTGTAATAGGAATAATTTTTTAATCTCATGACCGTATATTTAGGCAAAGTATCGTCCACTTGTTCCGCTTCCACTACGATGAAATGATTGGCAGGTTCTATGCTCGAAAGGACCGGATTTACTTCCTCATGAATTCGACTTATTTCCGCAAAAGTATATTCATCTCTGACCATGTCTTCTCTTCCCGACAATCTCAAGAAATCACTCAAAGTATAAAGATGAGAAGAAATATCCGCGTCGTAATTGGTATAGAAATAAGAATCCGTACTCGCATACAAGACGTATGTCATCCCTTCATTAAAATTGACTAACGCATTCCTATCGAAAAGGTCGGTATACGCTTTTAAATGCGAATCCGGTTCCATATCCTCGCTAGGAACCAAGAAAAGATAGTTTAGTCCACTCGGAATTTTATTATCCAAAATATCGTCTAATTCTACATCGCGAATATCCAAGACTATCACGTCGTTATATCGCTCGATTTTTTGAACATTTGCTTGCCAGTCGAAGTCGTCTACTACTTCGCTTTCCTCTGGCTCGCTTACTACATCGCTTTCGATAACTTCGCTGTCCATCGGTGCACTATCCACTGGCTCTTCGCTTACGGCGACGGACGCCTCTGCTGGTTCATCCAAAGTACCTTCTTCGTTAGCATACGTAAAAGGTATGCCATACATGCTGCGAAGCTCTGCTATGGTATGCCCATTTTCGACCACTTCCTCAAAAACACAGGTATAAGCATCTTCTCTATTGGACCCTATATAATAGTAATTTCCATCGAAAATATTGCCGACATAATCGTATCCTATATTCGTCTCACAAGAACTTGCTCTATATCCGACCAAAGTTACTTTCTTGCCATCTTTAGTGACGCACTCGAACCTTTTTAAAGGAGACAAATGGTCATATCCATCATATGCCACGCCATCTCGCTTGCTTAAATTGGCATCGTTCACGACGAATGTATCGTATATCTTATGAACAGCTTCTGTATTACTAGACCAAAAACTTATATCTTCTGCACTAGGTTTCAAAGATTTTACAAAATCTGTAAGTAGAACGATATTATAGGCAGAAAGCAATTTCCCTTCTCCATATTCTCCCCCAAAATAATCGTAATCGTACAAATCTTCACAATTCTCTTCGCATCTTGGACATAATGTCATTCCGACGTATTCGTGGCTGACTACATCATAATACCGATTCATTTGAATATCTTTATTATAATTTTTTTCAAGTAGCCTCATAGTTAAGTGTAACTTATCGTCGATTTTGATTAAAAAATATTCGCTCGTATCGCCAAGTTCTTCTAACCAAGAAGTATTGTTCAAGTAATAACCGGATATAGAATCCCCACCTTCGGTCGGTTTTACATCACATCCAGAAAGTGCACTCATTACCATAACTCCGGCTAACACTCCCGCTATAAATTTTCTTATTCCTTTTAAATTCAAAGCTTTCTCTAGTTTAGCTGTCACTGGAACTCTCTCTAAAACGTATTCGGATTTGACCTCTTGCTCCTTCTCGCCCAATTCTATCAGCGCTAGATGATAAGCCTCCGTAACCTCGTTAAACAATCTCTCACTACCGAAAGGTGCACTCGGATGACATAACTGTACTAGCTCCTGATATTTTTTCATGACATCCAACTTCGTAGCTGTATCAGGAAGCCCCAATATTTCATAATATTTTTTAGCCATCATGACAATTTCCCCCCTTTAAAGTTAAACATATTATACACAAATTACATAAAATGTCAAATTCTATAGCAACCAAATGACCGCAAAAATCCAAATATCTCGAGCGTACCACAAATCTGAAAAATCTACTCTTCGAGTATTTCGACGATTTTCATAAAAGTTTTCTCTAAAACTTCTTTTCGATTTTTAGAAGTATCGACATACCAATAATCTTTTTCTTTAGCAATTTCCTCTTTTCTTTTGCTCTCTCTTAAAAAAGCCTCACAAAATAGCCTCAACATCCCATCACTTTCCAAAGAAGTCCAATCTCTTTCGTTGTCGTACTTTCTAATGTTATCGAAGAGTTCTTCTACAGTTAAACCAGAGTATCCCAAAAACACAATTATCAATTCATTCCTAGATTTTTCGATGGCTTCTTCCAAATAATCACAAGACTCGAGCACATAATTTATCGAATTCTCATAATGAGCGCATTCCTCTAAATACCTGTAACTCATTCTTATAGGAACCGAAGAATCGATTACTCTACAATCTTCTCTGCACACGGATGAATATGACGTCCTAAAATTGTCCACGCTTATCAGACTGAACCCTCTACACCTTTTTACAATCATTTGAGCCAAAGTCGACTTTCCACTCCGCGGTGGCCCAATTATTATGATATTTTTTTTCATTTAAATTCCTCGTTTCTAAACTTTCATACGCCTACTAATCGCGGATAGAGACGTATTATATAGAACTCGACTCAAAAAACAAGAAATTCGACAAATCTCGACAAAAGTTCTCATGCGAGAATTAAAATTAGAAGAAAAAACAAAATGAAACAGGTGTCTCAATGATAAAGCGATGCTCCAACCTGCAACCATCGAGTCCTAAAATAACCAAAAACAATAGCATAGTTTATAAACAAAATAAAAACAACATCCTTATCTAAAAATATTTGCACTAATTAACATCACTAACTCTTTTACTTTTCGTAAAAAATGTTTTACTTCTTGTAAAAAATATGTTATATTTATAAAGAAGGGAGACGTTTCAATATGGAACATGATTATTTTCCACAGAACTTAAGATTTCTCATCGATAACGGAGAAATAGACGTTAAGACGATTCTTAATATTACAGGAAACAATAGCCCTGGCCTTATAACCATGTGGAAAAATGGTATACGACAAATTACTACTAAAGACTTAGTTGCTATTGCTAACTATTTAAATCTAACCGTTGATGATTTGATTAATAAAGATTTAGCAAAAAAAGAAAACAGTAATCCTATGAGTAAAACAGACATCTTATACAATAAGACAAAGAATATCTTATCCGATGATGATAGAGCTACTATTGAGTCCATAATGAACAGGACAATAGAAAAATATGAAAAAAGCAAAAAAAAGGAAACGGATTAATAATCACAGATTTACAATAAAAAAATCTCCTACCACGGTAATGGCAAAAAACTAAATACAAAAAACTAAATACACGAAAACATTTCGGGTATTTTAAAAATATACGAAAAAAAAGGGGTCAATCATTTTTCTTGTGGGATGACAAATAGACAAAATATGTAAAGAGCTAA
>CAYYLF010000093.1:0-3962 GCA_964472425.1 uncultured Muribaculaceae bacterium
TCGTAGTCAGGCTTTGGCTCTTCGTTGGCTAGTCAATTATGCTAGACTAAGAAATGGCAAAGGTATGGCATTAAACCTTGCAAATGAGATAATGGATGCTGCAAATGGTGTAGGTGGAGCTGTCAAAAAGCGTGAGGATACTCACAAGATGGCAGAAGCAAACAAGGCATTTGCTCATTACAGATGGTAGGAGGATAAGATATGGGAAAAAGAGATGTACCTATTGAAAATATAAGAAATATCGGTATAATGGCCCACATCGATGCCGGAAAGACCACTACGACAGAGAGAATTTTATTCCATACTGGAATAACTCACAAAATCGGTGAAACTCACGACGGTGAGTCTCAAATGGACTGGATGGATCAAGAAAAAGAAAGAGGTATCACTATCACTAGTGCGGCTACGACAGCGCATTGGAAAGGATATCGTCTTAACATCATCGATACTCCAGGTCACGTCGATTTCACAATCGAAGTTCAGAGAAGTCTTCGCGTATTGGACGGCGCAGTTGCGTTGATAGATGCCCAAGCGGGAGTCGAACCTCAGACTGAGACTGTATGGAGACAAGCCAACGAGTATAAGGTTCCGAGAATGATTTGTGCCAACAAGATGGCTAAAATCGGTGCAGATTTCTATTATAGTTTAGGAACGATTGCAGATAGACTCGGTGCAAAGGCTGCACCTATCGAACTACCTATCGGAGCAGAAGGCGATTTCTGCGGAGTCGTAAACTTAGTTACGATGAAGGCTTACAAGTTCGATGGTACAGAGTATGAAAATGCAGAAGAAATCGAAATTCCTGCAGATATGAAAGACAAAGCCGAAGAGTACAGAACTAAGCTCATCGAGGCAGTTGCCGATTACGATGAACAATTGATGATGGATTACTTAGACGGCAAAGAGATTACCGAAGAGGCTTTGAAGGCTGCCATTCGTAAGGCTACGTTGTCCGTCGAATTCTTCCCAGTATTGTGTGCTGATGCGTTGTCTAACCAAGGTATCAAGCCTCTATTGGACGCTATCATCGATTACTTGCCAGCACCAACCGATGTGGAGGCAATCGAATGTACAGATAAAAACGGCAACGATGTCAAACGTCATCCGAGCGACAATGAACCGTTTACGGCTTTGGCATTCAAAATCATGGCCGACCCATTCGTCGGAAGACTTTCATTCTTCCGCGTATACTCTGGAGTACTTCAAAGTGGTTCTTACGTTTTGAACTCTACGAAGGGTGAAAAAGAGAGAATCGGACGTATCTTACAGATGCATGCGAACCAAAGAAAAGAGATTACCGAGGTTTATGCCGGTGAAATCGCCGCAGCAGTCGGACTCAAGTATACGACTACAGCAGATACACTCTGTGACGAGAAGAATCCATGTATAATGAAGGGAATGGAATTCCCAGAGCCAGTTATCGATATCGCTATCGAACCAAAGAGTAAGGGCGACCAAGACAAGATGGCTTTGGCTATCCAAAAGCTCGTCGAAGAGGATCCAACTTTGAGAGTCAAGACCGACCCTGAGACTGGGCAGACTGTCCTTTCAGGAATGGGCGAATTGCACTTAGATATCATCGTCGACAGAATGAAACGTGAGTTCAATGTCGAATGTAATAAGGGTCGTCCACAGGTCGCTTACCGTGAGACTATAACTCAAACTGCCGAGTGTGAAGGTAGACACATCAAGCAATCAGGTGGTCGCGGACAATACGGACACGTTTGGGTCAGATTCGAACCTAACCCAGGTAAAGGTTACGAGTTCGTCGATGCGGTCGTTGGAGGTGTCGTTCCTCGCGAATACATTCCAGTTACAGATAAAGGAATCCAAGAAGCTTTGGCTGGAGGTGTCCTTGCCGGATATCCGATGGTCGATGTAAAGGCTACGTTGTTCGACGGTTCATACCACGATGTCGATTCATCCGAAATGGCGTTCAAAATGGCTGCCAGTTTGGCCGTCAAGGAAACTAAGAACAAATGTAATGTCGTTCTTCTAGAGCCTATCATGAAAGTCGTCGTCGACGTACCTGAAGAGTACTTAGGAAACGTCATGGGAGATTTGACTAGTAGACGTGGTCGTCCATTGGGACAGGAGTCTATCGGAAATTCTTTGAGAATTTCGGCGATGGTTCCACTTTCCGAGATGTTCGGATATGCGACCGACTTACGTAGTAATACGCAAGGCCGCGGCAATTTCCAGATGGAGAAAGATCATTACGAAGAGGTTCCTAAGTCTATCGCCGAAGAAATCATCAAGAAAAACGGCAATTAACGATAACTTATGGAAAAAGAAAAATTCGATAGGGATAAACCTCGCGTGAATCTCGCATTTATAGGTCGAAAAGAAGATAGTGCTTCTCCTAAATCGACTACTATAGCTGCACTCAAGGCTTTGAAGGTTAACGTAATCAATTTTCATTCTAAGCCAGTCGATGTTCAAGATGGAGTAAAATCTGCTAGCATCGAACAAATAGAGAATGACAAAGAGGAAAATGATTCTTCTCGAATGAAGCATAGATAGGATTTTATAATATGGATAAGCATATCATAATTGGTGCGATAGGTCATTTGGATCACAGTAAGACTAATCTTGCCACGGCAATAGAAAAGTATTTAGGTACGCCATCTTCAACAAGTGAGGAAAGCGTGACAGATTCAACTCCTTCTTTAGCATTGCAGGTTCATAGCACGAATAAAAAAGCAGTCGACTACCCGCCAGTTGGTGAACAAGTAGAGGCTAGCACTAGAAGAAAGCTAATGTACCATAGTTGGAGTGAGATTCCTTTCGATTCTGAAGAGATGATGGACGATATGCAAGGTGGTAAACCGTTCGTAATGAAACCTAAAAGAAAATAAAAAATCTGTTCGTCAAAAGATTAAAAATAAGTGACGCTTAATGAAAATAGTACTTGATATTTGGTCGAGTATTAGATAAAATAATTATAAGAAAAAAGAAAGGAAAATAATTATGGCAAAAGAAAAATTTGATCGTACTAAACCACACGTTAATATTGGTACTATCGGTCACGTCGACCATGGTAAAACAACTTTAACTGCGGCTATTACGAAGTACTTCGGTAAAACTTTCATGGACTATGCAGCCATCGATAGTGCACCAGAAGAAAAGGAACGTGGTATTACAATCAATACTGCACACGTCGAGTATGAGACTGAAAAACGTCACTATGCTCACGTAGACTGTCCAGGACACGCGGATTATGTCAAGAACATGATTACCGGTGCTGCACAGATGGATGGAGCAATCTTGGTTATTGCTGCAACTGATGGACCTATGGCCCAAACTAGTGAGCATATCTTGCTTGCTCGTCAGGTTGGTGTCCCTAAAATCGTCGTCTTCTTGAACAAATGTGATATGGTCGACGATCCAGAGCTCATCGACTTGGTCGAAATGGAAACTCGCGAGCTTTTGGCTAAATACGAGTTCGATGCAGATTGTCCTATCATCAGAGGTTCTGCATTGAAGGCTCTCGAAGGTGAGCCAGGGGCCGATGCTCCTATCCGCGAGCTCATGAAGGCAGTCGATGAGTATATCCCAGATCCAGTTCGTGATGTAGATAAGCCATTCTTGATGAGTATCGAGGATGTATTCACAATCTCTGGACGTGGTACAGTCGTCACTGGACGTGTCGAGCGTGGACAATTGAAGCTCAACGACGAAGTCGAAATCGTCGGACTTAGAGATACTCAAAAGACCGTTGCAACTGGTATCGAAATGTTCAGGAAGTCACTCGACTATGCTGAAGCAGGAGATAACGCAGGTGTGCTTCTTCGTGGTATCGCAAGAGAAGATGTAGAGCGTGGACAAGTCTTGGCTAAACCAGGAAGTGTTACTCCACATCACAAATTCAAAGCATCTGTCTATGTTCTATCTAAAGAAGAGGGCGGACGTCATACTCCATTCTTCTCTAAGTATAGACCTCAGTTCTATTTCAGAACTAC
>CAYYLF010000094.1:0-3772 GCA_964472425.1 uncultured Muribaculaceae bacterium
TGTCAAGAAAAATCTTGCTATTTATAAAAAGCTGTAATATAATTCTTATTAAGAGAACGCGATTAGGTTTCTAGTCGTGTTTCTCAAGTTTTTTTGCTTGACACGGCAAGTACCCTTAGGGGAACTAGCGCGTGTCTTTTTTGGTTTCGCTCTAGCCTATCTTCGAGAGGAGTCTCAGGAGTATGACTAGCCTTACCAATATGCTCGTAAGCGTTTTTGGGTCGATGTCGACTTTCAAATTTACTTTCATAAAGCACCTCTACTTTCTAGCGTTTCCTAAGAAACACGACCTCAACCCCCTGTTGTGAAGTCGCATAGATGAAGTAGAGAAACAGCGCACTAGAATTCGCGTTCTAGTTAACAGATTAACACACTTTTTATACCTTGTCAACACCCTCAAACCCCTGTAAATAAAAGGAAAAATGGCAATTTTTATGTTTCGCCAAAAACGCATTTTGGCATATTAAAAAACCGTCAAAATGACGATTTCATAAACCCGTTTCTCAGTGGGAAAAGCAGACTATTTTTGTAGTCTGTTAATCTCCCTCATCATTTGGTTAATCTGTTTTTGACTAGGTTTTCTGCCCATGCCACTCATGAGAGTCTCAATCATCTTTTCGTTGATGGGAGGATTCTCGGTCATGTACTTTTTCATGAGTTTTCTCGCCAAGAGGAAACCTCCGACGAGCCCGATTACCAAACCTAGTAGTATCATCAATATATCGTGTAACATAATTCATTTCTCCTTTACTAAGTAGATTATACTAAACTTTTGGAGTTATGACAACCAAAAGTAGTCTTTTCCGGCAAAGTCGACGACGAATAGATTGGGAATGCATTTGAGAGTATTAAAAAAGGTCGGATGATTTTTGGAGCTCTTGAGCTTCAGATAAGTCTTGTAGATGGTAAGTTTGGAAGATTCGTCTGTGTAATAGTTGTTGATGATGTGGTTATTGTTGAATTTGGTGTAAGCATCCGAGTCTCTTAAAAGATTGAAGATGGACAAGTTTAGAGAACGAATGTCGTTTTGGTCACATACTTCTTCATAAAGTTTGAAGGCCAAAGAAAGTTCACTTTTGTCCATCGAGTGGATGTTGTCTAAAGCTAGGTAGAGATTGTACGGCTTACCAATCGTAATCGTCTTGAAAGCATCGTTGATTTTGAAGATGTAGAATGTTCTCATATATTATCACCGAAAAGAGCATACCACAAGTGGCATGCTCAATTTGTCGATTCGTGTCGATTATAGTAAATCTTCGAATTTTTTGTCGTGTTCGCGTATAGTGATGACTTCTTCGGTTGCGATGGCCTTTTTTAGAAGGGGTTCGAAGTCGACGTACGTTTCGTATTCGCGACATTTCGCAAGTTCGGGGTTGATGACCGGATGTTCGGGGACGAAGATGGTACAGCAGTCTTCGTACGGAAGAATACTCGTATCGTATGTTCCTATCCTCTTCGCTAAGTCGATTATCTCGAGTTTATCGAGGCATGCGACAGGTCTTATGACCGGCATTCGGACGACTTCATTGATGACGGACATGCTCGTCAAAGTTTGACTCGCGACTTGGCCAATCGATTCGCCATTTACGATTATTTTGGCATTGTTCTTGTGAGCGAGTCTTTCGGTGATGCGGTACATCATCCGACGCATAATCGTAATCAAATATTCTTTCGGAATGTTTTTGTAAATCGCTTCTTGAATTTCCGTGAAGTTGATGACGTGCAGACGAATGTAACCCGAGTATTTCGATAGTATTTGGGTGAGCGTCTTCACTTTTTCTTTGGCTGCCTCGCTCGTGTGTGGCGGACTTTCGAAGTAGATGCCTTCGATGCGGACTCCCCTTTTCATAGCTAGGTAGCCGGCGACAGGTGAGTCTATTCCGCCCGAGAGCATGAGTAGACCTTTGCCTTGAACTCCTAGCGGGTAGCCGTGGAGCCCGCTCGTACCACCCATGTAGATGTACGAGGCATTTTGCCTAATCTCGACGTCGATGTACGTGTCCGGGTTGTGAACATCAACCTTGGAGCCAGGAATCATCTTGAGGACTATTCCGCCCAAAATGCGACTTACTTCCATACTCGTCATAGGGTATTCTTTGTAACTCCTTTTGGTGCGAACTTTGAAGGTAGTCATAGTTTGGCCTTTTAGAAGTCTCTGCAAATTTTCTTTGAGGTCTTCGATGTCTATCGTGTCGTACTCGTATCCGATGGCTAGTTCGTGGATGCCGAATATGTTCTTTAGTCTGTTCTCTATTCCTTCGAGGCTGTCGCCAAAGATGAACATGCGACCATTGTCGTATTCTATTTTGAAGTCAAAGCCTTCGAGAGCGGCCTCGATATTCTTTTTGAGGGTCTTCAAGAAGAACTTGAGATTGCCCTTTTTGGTCGATAGTTCCCCGTATTTGATGATGATGAGTTTATTCATTTTCGTACCCTAGTTCTAAAAGCTTGTTGTAAACTATGTCGAAAGAATATAAAAATTTGTTGATGTCATCGAAGCTAGTCATGTGGGAAAGAGAGATGCGAAGAGATGTGTTCGCGCGAAGTTCGTCGTCGTAGATGGCCATGATGGTCTTCGAGGTCCCACCTTTGGAACAGGCCGTGTTCGTGCCCACATATATGTCTCTCTTTTCGAGGGCATGAATGAAGGTTTCGGGGCGAATGTTCATGAGGCTCAAATTGAAAATGTGGGGGATAGAATAATTCGTCTTGTTTATCATGATTCCCGGATATTTGGCAATAGTCGCGGTAAGCTTGTCAGACAACAGTTTGACGATGGATTCATTTTTGGATTCGTTCGTAATAGCCAAGCGAAGGGCCTTCGAGAAGGCGATTATGAGTGGCAGGCACGGCGTCCCACTCCGTAGAGGTTCGGTTCCATGTATAATCGGTTCGATGGAGACTTTTTCATTTTTGTAAAGCATCCCTATTCCTTTGGGCCCGTATATCTTGTGGCCGGACATGCTGGCCATATCGACGTCGTGAAGGTTGATGCTCACTTTGCCGACAGCTTGAGTTAGGTCAGAATGAAATATGGCGTTTTCGTTTTGTTTTTTGATTATTTGACGGAGGGTCTTGAGCGGTTGACGAATGCCCAATTCGCTATTTACTCCGACGATGGAAACGAGAATCGTCTCGGAGTTCACTTTTTTGGATAAATCCTCGAAGTCTATCAATCCTTCTTTGGTATTATCGACGTACGTGACTGTGAAACCTTGCGTTTCGAGATAGTCGCAAATGCCATAGATGGAAGGATGTTCGAGTTTCGAGACGACTATGTTTTTGCCCTTTTTGGCATTTTTGAGACAATAACCGACCAAGGCCAGATTGTTCGCCTCGGTCGCCCCACTCGTATAGATTATCTCGCTTTGTTTGATATCCAAAACTTCGCTTATCTGCTTGGTAGCGCTATTCAAAAGTTCATTCGACTTGGTTCCTAAGGAATGCAAAGAATTCGGATTACCGATGTAATCTTTGGTAACTTTGATGTACGAATCAAGTACTTCTTTCAAAACGGGAGTTGTCGCCGAATAATCTAAATATATCATATGTAATTCACCTACCTTTATAGTATAACATACGTCGGACTATGTTCGCAAGGAAAGGTCGTCAAAAACTCAAAAAAAGAGAATTGGGCCGTGGAAGGACTCGAGTTTGAGGAATAATTTGTGATTTATATATATAGAATTTGGCAAAAGTTCGTAAGTTTCAGCTTTGCTATTGCATTATCTCATCGTTTTTAGTATAGTTAATTTAGGAAACGTCTCGAATC
>CAYYLF010000095.1:0-3625 GCA_964472425.1 uncultured Muribaculaceae bacterium
AAGCTGAGAAATCTTCAAACTTTATGAAATCGTATACTCGCGAGCGAGTATCGTTGGATGCCGAACGAAAAATCGGTCGCGAAGAAGGACTAGAACGCGGCAGAGAAGAAGGTCGTGAAGAAGGGTTGAAAATTGGTAATCAAAAATTCATTAAAAACATGTTAGATAAAGGTTTCGATATCGAAACTATAAGTGAATGTTCGGAATTATCTCTTACGGAAGTAAAAAGTATTATCGAATTTTTAAGCAATTAAACTTTTGTTTTCTCGATGATTAAGGGATTTTATCCCTTTTTCTTTTTGGCCTCGGGGAGGGATATGTTCGTTGGAGTGATGTATTTTAGATGTTCTAAATGATAATATGAATGAAAATGTGCGAGGAAAGTGGCTTTATACGGCAAGAAACGTTTACTTTTCCTTTTTATTTTGTTAAAATACTTACGGAGGTTATTAGAATGAACATTATAAAAAGTTTAGTAGATTCAGAGTATAAAGAATTACAAAAATTCAAAAAAATAGCGGATGCTATCGAAGCGATGGAACCTGAGATGCAAAAGTTGTCCGACGAGGAGCTGGCATCTAAGACTATCGAGTTTAGAGAGGATATAAAGAATGGGACGACTCTCGACAATTTAATCGTGCCTGCTTTCGCTGTGGCGAGGGAAGCTGCATATAGAATTATCGGCGAGAAGCCTTACTACGTACAGTTGTTGGGTGGCCTTGCAATTCACTTCGGCAATATAGCCGAGATGAAGACAGGTGAAGGTAAGACTTTGACGGAGATTTTGCCGGCATATTTGAATGCTTTGGCTGGAGAGGGCGTACACATCATCACAGTCAACGAGTTTTTGGCGCAGCGTGACTCGGAGTGGATGGGTAAGATATTTTCCTTCTTGGGTTTGACTGTCGGATTGAATCTGCGCGAATTGAGTCCCGAAGAGAAGAGAGATGTTTACAATGCGGATATCACTTATTCGACGAACAACGAGATAGGTTTCGATTATCTTCGAGATAATATGGTCATAAGAAAAGAAGATAGGGTACAAAGAGGATTGAATTTTGTCATCATCGACGAGGTCGATTCGGTGCTCATCGACGAGGCTCGAACTCCGCTCATCATTTCTGGTGGCAAGATGAATTCGAAAAATTTGTATATGGATTCAGACTTGGCTGTCAAGAAACTCAAAGAGGATGTCGATTATACGATAGATGAGAAGACAAAAAGTGTGTCCTTGACGGAAGAAGGAAGCGAAAAAGTGCAAGCGTCTTTTGGCCTCAAGAATCTTTACGATGAGGAAAATACGGCGCTCGTCCATCACATCATCCAGGCTTTGAAGGCCAACTTCGGAATGAAGAAGGATGTCGACTATATGGTAAACGACCAGGGAGAAGTGGTCATAATCGACCAATTCACCGGGCGATTGATGCCAGGTCGCCAGTTCAGTGAAGGTCTTCACCAAGCAATCGAGGCTAAGGAAGGCGTCAAAATCAATGAGGAAACTAAGACTATGGCGACCATTACTTTCCAGAATTTATTCAGAATGTACAAAAAAATCGCCGGTATGACGGGTACAGCCAAGACCGAGGAAGAGGAGTTCAGAGATATTTACAATATGTACGTCATCAGAATTCCTACCAATAAGCCGGTTATCAGAAAGGATTACACAGATTTAATCTATTCTACTGAGGCAGGAAAATATAGAGCCATAGTCGAAAAAATTAAAGAGATACATGCGACTGGGGAGCCAATTCTGGTCGGTACTATATCGGTCGAAAATAACGAAAGATTATCCAAGATGCTCAAACGCGAAGGTGTTCCTCACGAAGTCTTGAATGCGAAGAACCATTCTAGAGAGGCCGAAATTATCGCGAAAGCCGGCGAGAGAGGTGCAGTTACGATTGCGACCAACATGGCGGGCCGTGGTACGGACATCAAGTTGGGAGAAGGTGTTTTAGAACTCGGCGGTTTGTTCGTCATCGGTACAGAGAGACACGAATCTCGTCGTATAGACAATCAGCTACGTGGTCGTGCCGGACGTCAAGGTGACCCTGGTGCGAGCCAATTCTTCGTTTCATTTGAAGATGAGCTCATGAGAAGGTTCGGAACAGATAAAATCAAAACCATGGTGCAAAGTTTAGGCCTTCCGGAAAATCAGGCTATTCAGAATAAGATGTTATCTAAGTCTATCGAGACGGCCCAAAAGAAGGTCGAAGGTAACAACTACGACATGCGTAAGCACTTGCTAGATTACGACAATATCATAAGTGAACAAAGAGTCATCATCTATAGAAAACGCAATGAGTTATTGGACGCAGAGACGGAAAGAGAAATAGTCTTGGATACATTTAAAAATCACATTTGCGATGTAGTCGAGAAACATATCGCTCCAGAAGGAAAACTTACGAAAGACGACAATTCCGATATAGTCGACTTCGTAAATAACAATTTGCTAAGAAAGAGCAACATTACGGTCGAGGATATTTCTGGGAA
Organism: uncultured Muribaculaceae bacterium; assembly: GCA_964472425.1. Classification (GTDB taxonomy): domain Bacteria; phylum Bacillota_I; class Bacilli_A; order RF39; family UBA660; genus RUG11867. The sequence goes on from CAYYLF010000095.1 coordinate 2,491, forward strand.
GAAAATCGAGGACGTCGAAGACTTTATTTACAATGTCGTCGCGACCGAGTACGAAAATAAGACTAGCGAGTTCCCCGAAGAGGTCATCGACCAGTTCGAGAGAATGATTTCTCTTCGCGTGATAGATGCAGCATGGATTGAACACATTACGACTATGGAGCACTTAAAGGAAGGTATCAATCTTCGTGGATATGCCCAGACCAATCCGCTTCAAGCTTACGCCTTGGAAGGTTACAACATTTTCCAAAACTTGCTCGAGAATGTCGACCAGAACATCTCCAACTTCTTGTTGAAAGCTGAAATCAAGCAGAATACTGTCGAGAGAAAGCCCGTTCAGAGAATGCAAATGAACGACGGTAAAGAGAAAGTAAGTTCTGGGCCAAAGAAGTCAGAAAAGATTGGACGCAACGACCCATGTCCATGTGGAAGTGGGAAAAAGTACAAAAACTGTTGTGGTAAATAGTCTTGCAAACCCTTATAAAATAAGAGATTATAGAGATTATTAAAATTTAAAAAATTGTTCACAGATGACAATTTGTCCACGATTTGTCCACGTAAATATAATTTTGTGGACAAAGATAGCAGAAACCCTTATGTATCAAGGAAAATCTACGTGGACAGATTTGTGGACATAGTTATTTAAAATGTCAGCATTCGGAATGTTGGCATTTTTTCGTTCACTAAAAGTTAGTGAAGGAGAGATAACTATGGTAAGCGTAAGAAAACGTGGAAAGGTATATGAATACCGATTTGAAGTAGCAACAGTTGAAGGAACAAGAAAATGGATAACAAAATCTGGTTATCCATCAAAAGCAGAAGCATTTAAGGAGGGTGCTAAAGCATATAATAATTTTTACTATAATGGTAAAAAAGTACAGTTAAGAGAGAAAATGTCGTATGCAGACTTTTTAGATTACTGGATAGATACTTATGCAAGTTTTAATTTGCATTATTCTACTACAATATCTTAGGCTCAATCACAAATCTTGTGGGATTTGGTATTTCTAACATAAGGAACTCGGGATATATCAAATAACTTTAAGAAGAAATACTCGTCGTTGGGTAAACCATAGGCCTGTCTTCTGGGTTTGTCAAGTTAAATGTGTAAGTTGTTTCAAAAAAATTTAAAATTGTC
>CAYYLF010000096.1:0-3579 GCA_964472425.1 uncultured Muribaculaceae bacterium
TCGAAAAAATATGAGGGCAGGAAGCCAGTCTTTTATGTACTCTAATTTAGGAAAGTGCTGAGGGGAGACGGAAAGATGAAAAAGAAAAATTATATACTAGGTACATCATTAGTATTAGGAATAATGATTGGTTCGATAGTAGCAGGGGAAGTTCAAGAGACCGAAAAAGTAAAACCAATTGGCTCAGGCAGCATGATAGCAATGTACATTCAAGATGAAGATGGAAACTATCAGTTGAGCGATGCTCAAGAATTCCCGAAGGATGGATATGTACTAAATACCGAGAAGAGTAGTTGCAAGAATGGCGGAAAGATAACTCAAAATGCTAGTACAAAAGCCCTGAATTTGAAAGTCAAAACTAGTGATGAATGTACAGTATATTTTGAGAAAGAAAGATTTATCACATTGGCTAATGGATTGAAAACGAACTCGCCAACAGTTGTAAACTACGAGGATGGAGAGAAGACAGAGATGTACGTATTCGACCACGACAAATTGACAACGACGACAGAGTATAATGGCACAACAACATATACACATTCGGCAACCCAAGTAATGGATTGGACTTCAGAAGAGAGAAGAGATTATAGATATATAGGAGCAAATCCAAATAACTATGTAACATTCAACGATGAAATATGGAGAATAATTGGAGTATTCACAGTTGAAACTGAAACTGGAAATAAAGAGCAGCTCATCAAAATAATAAGAAACGAGTCAATAGGAGACATACCATGGGACGACTATACAGATGGAGACAGAGCAAATGAATGGAGTACATCATCATTACATAGTCTATTAAATGGAGAATACTATAATACAGAAGGAAGTTTTAGTTATACATATAAAACTTCAAGTTCATCTACAGGAAAGACAATAACCATCCCAAAAGGTTTGAATGCGACGGCTCGAAGCCAAATCGCGAAAGTGAAATGGTATTTAGGGGGAGGAACTTATGGTTCTTTAGGAGGTCCAGATTATTATAACTTTGAGAGAGGAACGACAGTATATAGTGGAAGAACGACGAGTATAATAGCAAACATAGGCTTAATGTATCCAAGTGATTATGTATATACATATGCAAACGGAGTAAATGATACATGTTACACAGATGGAATTAGTTGTGCCACTTCATATGGGGGAACCCCAAGTGCAGGCTGGTTGTATAACGATGCTTATCAATGGTTTTTGTCGCCGACTGCGGCAGGTGCGTACATCGCGTTCCGTATGGACAGCACTGGCTTTGTGGACAGCTACATCAACGTGAACGCCACTCGCGGGGTTCGCCCGACGGTTTATTTGAACTCCAAAATTGCCATAACGAGCGGGGATGGAAGCCAAGGAAATCCGTATGTGTTATCATAAAAATAAACAAAGTGAATTTGACGAGGACCAGCAAATGTGCTATAATTAGGTCAATACGTCGAAGAAATCCAAGTAACGATATATCGGGAGCCAAGAGATTTAGTGGTCGGTGAGAACTAAAGTTTCGGTATTTCGCGAATCTAATTTCCGAGTGCATTTAATAGATGCCGGGTGACTGCCGTTAGAGAGTCTATAAGTTATAAATTAGGATGGCACCGCGAGTAGTTCGCTCCTTAGGGAGTGTTTACTCGCGGTTTTTATTGGAAAGGAAGATAAGAAATGATAGACATCGAACTTATAAGAAACAACAGAGATTTGGTAAAGGAGAACATCAAGAAGAAGTTTCAAGATGAGAAACTTCCTCTCGTCGACGAGGTGTACGAACTAGACAAGAAGTTTAGGGATGCCAAGTTGGAAGGGGACAACCTTCGAAGCGAGAAGAATAAGGCTTCCGGCGAAATCGGAATGCTCATGAGAGAGGGCAAGAAGGAGGAAGCCGAAGAGGCCAAGAAACGAGTTCAAAGTTATGGAGAACGCATAGTCGAACTCGAGAACGAAGAGGAGAGGTTGGCCGAGGCCATCAAAGAGAAGATGATGGTCATTCCTCAGATAATAGACGACTCTGTGCCTATCGGCAAGGACGACACGGAGAATGTCGAAGTCGAGAAGTACGGAGAGCCGGTCGTGCCTAGCTACGAGATCCCTCATCATGAGGATATATGCGAAGCTTTGGGTGGAATCGATAAAGAGTCGGCTGGTCGGACGAGTGGAAACGGTTTCTACTATTTGATTGGAGATATCGCGAGATTGCACGAGGCCATGGTCGCGTATGCGAGAGATTTCATGATAGGAAAAGGTTTCACTTATTGCATTCCTCCATTCATGATTAGAAGTGACGTCGTGACAGGGGTCATGTCGTTCGCCGAGATGGATGCGATGATGTACAAAATCGAGGGCGAAGATTTGTTCTTGATAGGTACGAGCGAGCATTCTATGATAGGTAAATTCAAGGGACAAATCGTCAAAGAGAGCGAATTGCCAATTACGATGACGTCTTATTCACCATGTTTCAGAAAGGAAGTCGGTTCACACGGCATCGAGGAACGAGGTGTGTATAGAGTCCATCAGTTCGAGAAGCAGGAGATGGTCGTCCTTTGTAAGCCAGAGGAAGCGATGGATTGGTACAACAAGATGTGGAGTTACACTGTCGAGTTCTTTAGAAGTCTAGATATACCGGTTCGTACTTTGGAGTGTTGTAGTGGGGACCTCGCCGATTTGAAGGTGAAGTCTTGCGACGTCGAAGCATGGAGTCCGCGTCAGCAGAAGTATTTCGAAGTTGGTTCTTGTTCGACTTTAGGAGATGCTCAGGCGAGAAGACTCGGCATCAGGATGAAGACGGAGAGTGGCAACAAGTTCGTCGCGACTCTTAACAATACTGTAGTAGCATCACCTCGCGGATTGATAGCGTTCTTGGAGAACAATTACCAAGAGGATGGATCTATTCTAATACCAAAAGTATTGCAACCTTATATGGGTGGAAAGACAAAGATATCTGTAAAATAAATAATAATGATAATTTATTATATTATTCTATGAAGTTAGCCTTAATAAATAAACTTTTAAGACTAATAAAATAACGGGGAAGAATATTTTAAAATTAAAGAAAAGATAAAAAACGAACATAAAATAAGTTAGTATTTCCTGTTTTAGTTTTTTTGAGGAATTATAACATGAAAAGAGGTGAAGTAATTTGGCAAAACTAGAAAATGATATTATGATATATCAAGATAAAGATGGAATAACAAAAGTGAATGTAAAATTTATTGACGAAGATATTTGGTTAACTCAAAATAGTATTGCTTCACTTTATAAAACGACGCAAGAAAATATTTCAATGCATATTAAAAACATTTATAAGGATAAAGAATTGGAAGAAATTTCAACTAATAAGAAATTCTTATTAGTTCAAAAAGAGGGAAGTAGAAAAGTAAAACGAAACATCGACCATTATAATTTAGATATGATAATCGCTTTAGGTTACAGAGTGCAGTCAGAAGTGGCGGTTCGATTTAGAATATGGGCAACTGAAAAATTGCATGAATATATTCAAAAGGGTTTTGCTATGGACGATGATAGATTAAAGCAGGGTGGAAATAGATATTTTAGAGAACTCTTACAAAGAATTAGAGATATTCGTTCAAGTGAAAGGAATTT
>CAYYLF010000097.1:0-3376 GCA_964472425.1 uncultured Muribaculaceae bacterium
AGACACTGTCTGCCAAATTGGATATATTAAATAAAATTTTCTCATAGTTCGTAAATTTCTTGCTGAAAAACCTTTCCCAAATTCATCAGTTAATTTTTGTGATAACTTTTCAAGAACGGCATCACCATAACTTGCTCTTTCATCACCTTGTTGTATTTCCATAATAGCTTTCCCTATATTCCAATACAAATTGAGCATTTCAGTATTCACGGCACTATACACTTTGTTTCTACTATTAATTACTAATTCTTTGATATTATCAAATATGTTATTGATTTTACTGTCATTTTTAATCAATTCGTTATCCATTAATGCCTCCTATCCTTTATTTAACTCAAAAGAGTTTCTATATCTAGATTATACTATAAATAGCATAAATCTCATAATGAAATTTAATAAAAATCATTATTCGCCTGATGTGCAAATAATGATTTAGATTTTTTTCTTTCTCCCGTCGTTCACAGTATGCGGCTCAAAAACCGGCTCGACCTCACTCGATTTGCAGTAATTTATCACATCGTCGACCGTCGGCTCTTTGAAGAAAACCGGACTCGCCGTGAGTCTGAAACGGTCCTTCCAGACGAAGTCTATTTTGAACCACATGAGGTCGAAACTGCCGTCCTTCATGGTCAACAACAGATGGGAGAAATTTCGTTTGTACGAAGGACCATAGAGAGGCATCTCGCGAATCGAACCTATTTTCCCGGTTCGCGGTTTTTTCCCTTGTTCCCCTTCTAAAACTCTTCCTATCTCGTAATTCCAAAGCCTATTTTTCAAGTCCAATTCCCGAATCGCATCGTCACTCGGAATTATGTCGCGTCCAACTCGAAGTCTATCGTTCTTACTACCTGCGAAAGTCACCATCCCGTAATTGTTCAAAACGAACATCGCATCGTATTTGTTCGCATCGAACATGCTTTCGATTTCCGCTCGACTCAAAATGCTCGCAATCTCGGTATGACTCTCTTTTTCCAGTGGCACGACTTCTTCTAATATCAAAGCCCCATCGTCACTTTTGAAAAAGTGATTTTTGAGCATAAGAAAACCGTCTTTAGACCCGCTAAAGTTCAAATAAGTCTCATTGAATTTGAACAGCTCTGTGAAATGCTGCTCGTCGACTCGCTCCATTTCGTGAAAAGGAGAATCTGCCCGACTCTCATGGTCGCGATATTTATTTATGGCGACTACATCGCCTATTTTCCATAGGATTATTCCGTCTTTGCCCAAAATTAGCTGATTCTCATCCGTTTTGGGCATATATTGGACGAGACCATTCTTACAATTTTTCTTGTCGGTCGCATAAATCATTCGACCTCACCCCTTTTTTTATTGCCCGCTATTTTACCACAAAAGTCCAAAAAATGCAAATTCTGCCCTCCAGACCAGGCAGAACATTTAAACTTACAAAAACATCGTCATGTAGAGAGGATAATTGATAACTTGAGGTCTACCTTCTCCGATGTTTTTAGTCGACAATTTGATACCACAGGTCACACCCCAATTGTCGATTACCGAATTCAAAGATTTCGACTTTGTGTTGTTCGCGGATTTCACTTCTATCGCTGTCACGACGCCATCCAATTTGGTGATGAAATCTATTTCCAGAGTCGAATTGTATTCGAAATAATACAACTTTTTACCGGATTTATGGAACATATCGGCGATTATATTCTCATATATCGCTCCCTTGTATATACCCAAGTCTCCATCTATTATACTCTTAGCCGAACCGTCTTCCAACATGGATACGAGCAACCCCGTGTCCCGCATATAAACTTTAAACACATCGTCCTTGGCATAAGCTTCCAAAGGCGACTCCAAGTTGGAAAGATTATGACAGAAGTTGATTATTCCCGCGTCGTACAGCCATTGTAAAGAACTCGAATACTTTGAAGATGTTCCTTTTTTCTCGACGAGACTGTACCTAAATTTCTTGTAATCTTGAGCCAAATGTCTAGTGATAGAATCGAAACAGGCACGTATCTTCATTTTTTCTTCATCTTCGGCATACTTCAAAATGTCGTCGCGATAATCGTCTACTATATTTCGTTGAATTTTGAGAACCGTTGCAAAATTATGATTAGTTACAAAATCATCGACAACTTTTGGCATTCCTCCGACGACTATATACTCTTTGAAGAGGCTCATCATTCGATTGTGAATGGATATTGGCACTTCGACTTTCTTATCGAAATACTCCTTTAAATAACCGATGGCTTCCTCAGTCATACCATTTGCCCAACAAAACTCCTCGAAATCTAGAGAATTCATTTCCAAACGCTCGACATATCCGACTGGAAATGATTTTGTTCTTCGATATGCTATGCCGAGCATAGATCCAGAAGCAATACAGTCGAACCGATTATCCATCGCCAAAAATTTTAAAGCCGTAATAGCATTCTCACATGCCTGTATTTCATCTAAAAATATGAGAGTCTTGCCAGGAACGATTTCCATCTCTGGTAATCGCAAACTCAACTTTTTTATGATAGTCTCGACATCTAAATTGCCTTCGAAAACCTCCTTAAAATCTTCTTCCTCGATAAAGTTGACCTCGATTACTTTTTCGTAGTACTCTTTAGCAAATTCGCGTATGATAAAAGTCTTGCCTATTTGCCTCGCTCCTACGACGAGTAAACTGTTGTTTTTATGATTATTCTTCCATTCTACCAATTGATTTTTAATTTTTCTTTTTAGCACACCTATCATTCCTAACTATCCTAATTATACTCCAAAAAGCCCACTTTTACAAGATAAATGGACTTTTTCAAAGGAATATTCCTCCAACGTGAGGACTTTTTCAAAGGAACATTGCTCTGATATGAGGACTTTTTCAAAGGAAAGAACGAAACTTAGGCAAAATCTCGGCATTTATTGTTTCCAAAGAAAAAAAGCCTATTTGGCTTCGACGATTAACTTGATTGCCGTCTTTTCCTCGCCATCGATTGTGATATCGACGAATGCGGGAATGCAAACTAAATTCTTGCCAGCAGGCGCTAAAAAACCGCGTGCAATGCATATAGATTTTATCGCCTGATTCAAACTTCCTGCCCCGACCGTCTGCAACTCGACCTGACCGTTGTTTCTGAATACGTTCGCTATGGCGCCCGCGACCTTGTTAGGGTTAGATTTAGATGAAACCTTTAAAATTTCCATTATTATAATCACTCTCCACTAAAAATATATGAAAAGAGCGATTAAATATACCCCCAAATCGAGACTTTTAAAAACTGCATTCCTGCAGTTTTCATCTATTGCCCCTTTCTCGCAATCATCTTCTCGGCTATGTCACGAATCTTGCCCTCGTTGAAAGGCTTTTGGAGCATATCTACTATCGGATAAGAGAAAACCTTCGCGACCGTATCCGCGTCACCCG
>CAYYLF010000098.1:0-2519 GCA_964472425.1 uncultured Muribaculaceae bacterium
AAATTCAAATACGGTTGTGTAAAAAATTGTGTCCTAATACTTGACTTAAATCCAAGTTGTATATTTCCTCGTATTATCGTTATGCCTCTTGCTGTACATCCTTGCATTAGTAATTCCTTTAGTCTTTTCTCTATTTTCCCTGTTAATATCTTTCTTCTATTTTTTGTTATCCATACCACATGTATTTCCAAATCGTATTGTGTGTGGGCTCCTGTCTGCATTATCAATCACCTGTTGTTATTGTACTACCTTTATCTTTTATTGACTAGTCCTCAAAGGATTTATGTGGCTGAAAGCCAATGGATTTCCTCCTCCTGTCCTTACCATATTAAACTTTCTTTAAATCTATTATAAAATGGCATTAACAATGAAAATGCATTGTCTTGCCAAGAAGTAGTATAAACGACATCCATTCCTAATTTTTTTAATTCATTAACGATATCAAATATCATTAATTAATCGATAACCTCATTCATAGCATCATTTTCTAAGACAACGCCATTACCCTTTTCTATACCATAGGAAACACCATTGATGACCACGTATGGAGATAACGAAATAATATGAGAGCCAATCATATAATTTATTTCATGAACTATACAACTGATATCATAACTTTGAGGCAGAACTAATAAATTTAAGGGAATTTTCAAAAATAAAAGTCTCGAAATAATCGAAACTTTCACTTGAAGATTAGCTCCGTCTCAAGTAAGTACTTTAAGTGAGGCAAAAAGCAAAACCGAACCTTTGAGAGTTCGGATAAAAATCTAATGGTGCGCCCAGAGGGAGTCGAACCCCCAACCTTTAGATCCGTAGTCTAATGCTCTATCCAATTGAGCTATGAGCGCAAGAATAATATTGCTGAAAACAACAATATTATAGCATAATTTACATTTATTGCAAGTGGTTTACCCCATATTTTCTAGTTCGCTCATTATATTTGGAACCATTTGCTTTTTGCGAGATATAACTCCAGGCAAATAATAACCTTGGTGCATATCCTCTATCTCATAAGCTAACGACATGAGCTTTTCGGCACTACTGTTGTACAACACATACGAGCCATTGTCGACGATATCGGTGATGTAAAAAGCCATGACTTTGAATCCTCTCGCTTTGCAAGATTTGTCCAAGAACTCTATATATTCTTCTTTGCGACTCAATATATCTTCATAATCGAGAGTAAAAACTTGACTTATGCCAAAATTCATATCGTTGACTGTATACTCTTTATGGTCGTAGAAAACGACTTCTTCGATAGTGAGATCTTTCAAACTAGAACCGGCTTTGAGCATTTCCATACCGTATTCTTGCATATCCAGTTCGGCAATGCAAGCGAGGTCTTTGGCTATCTCTTTGTCTCTTTCGGTCGCGGTCGGACTTTTCAATATCAAAGTATCCGACAATATACCGGAAAGCATCAATCCTGCGATATCTTTGGGAATTTCGATTCCCGCTTCTTTATATAGATTATAAATTATGGAATTGGTACTGCCCAATATCATATTTCTAAACGATATGGGAACGTTGGTCGTCAAATTCCCCAAAGCGTGGTGGTCTATTATCTCCAAGATGACCGCTTCGTTTAACCCATCGACACTTTGCTTTATTTCGTTGTGGTCGACGAGAATGACCTGTTTACGGTCGTACGTGTTGACATCTATTAGTCGGAGTAATCCGTTGCAGTTTCCCCGTTTATCGACAATCGGATAATTCGTATGTTTGAGTTTATTGGATACTTCAAAAAAGTCGGTCAAATAATCTTTTACATCGAACGTAACCGGTTTCTCATTTCGCAAAATACCTTTTATGTAATTGGATAATCCTATGATTTTGGACGTTTCGAAACTCTTCTTGCTGGTACTTATTATGTTGACGTGGTTTTTCTTTGCAGCTGCATACTCTTCTTCGGACAACGATTGATTACCCACCAAAATTATCAACTTTACTTTTTTGTTTATGCAATAATCGACGACATACTTGCGAGCTCCGACGATTACAATGGTATTACTAGAAATATCCGAATCGGCCAAAATCAATTCGCTCGAAAATGTCGCGGCCATTATTTGACCCACTATCTCGTCGTCGAACTTGAGTACCTCTTTGCCGTCTAAGACTCCCAAGATATTGTCATACGAAGCGCACAGACTGTCGAAGTCGCCTCTTATGAAATCGGTCGCGATTTCCTTTAAAGAAACGTATCCGACAAATCTCTTTTTATCTTTGACGACGGGTAATCCGGTAATGCCATTGTCGACCATGTACGTATAAGCTTCGTAGATAGAAGCTTCTTCGTTTATCATGATATCTCGCCGAAAAGGGACGTCCTCTATTTGAACCTTAACATCGTTTAAAAACTTAGGATGAGGTATCCCAAAATGATTTAAAACGAACTCGGTTTCTTTGTTTATCTCACCTAAAACGCGCGGTTCCGTGTCCATTCCCATTTTGTTTTTTAGATAGGAAAGACTGATGGCCGCGGTTACACTGTCGGTATCCGGTTTTTTATGTCCTATAAT
>CAYYLF010000099.1:0-2463 GCA_964472425.1 uncultured Muribaculaceae bacterium
TACGATTTTTCTATCATATTAACTTGTGACTTTTATTTTTGAAAATTCCCTAAATCCATAATTTTATATTCCTTCTACCATCATTATACATCGTTTTCCTCATTTAAAACTATACTTTCGCGAACACTTTACTTATTTTTTCAAAAGAAAAGTGAAGAATCCCTACTTCACATATTCTTCGAGGATACTCGTCACGACCTCGTATCCTTCTTCCGAAAGGTGCAACCCGTCGGTCGTATACTCCTTGCTCAAATTTCCATCCTCATCTACGAGTTTAGAATACAAATCTATGTACACCAAATCGTTGTTGGAAGCATACTTCTCTATCTCTTCGTTTATGTACTCGACTGCCTCGTTATCCCTATCCCCAGCCTTACTCTTCTTCATCTTCGTATTTACAGGATAGATGCTCTCGACGTATATTTCGACACCTTCGCATTTATCGTGCAACTCTCTTATGATTTTCTTGATGTTCACGATGGTCTTCTCGTCCTTGTAGCCGAACCCTATATCGTTAGTTCCGATTAACAAGAACACCTTCGAAGGCTTATATTGAGCGGCCCTCTTCTTCAAATGTTTTAGTATATCCTCGGTCGTATTGCCACTCACTCCACTATTTATGATGACCGAATCCGTATCAGGGAAGAACTTTTCTAAATCGTATCCTTCCGTGATAGAATCTCCGAGAAAAACTATATTTTTATAATCACTTCTCACATCGACAGCTTCATAACTCTTCAAAGTCGTCAAAAAATAATTCAAATTGAATATGTTAAAAACCAAATTGATGACCACTGTCAATAGGATACTTACGATAAAAAATGTATAAAATCTCGCCCTGTCATTGTTCTTCATAAAAAACCACACCCTGAATATGTGTACTAGTATAACATTTCTAAAAACAAAATAAAAGAGAAAACTCGTATATATTGTTTTCTCAAAAACACTCCTCCCAATGTGTAGAAATTTCCCCGGCTACTGCCTAAAGGAACACTGAACCCGCATACTGCCCCTTTGCTTGATATACTACATTTAATGTCTTTTGAAACAATATGCACAAATCTATTTCATATCGAAGGTGTTCCCTCGAAATCTTCCTCGTGTTCGTCGAAATACAAAAAGCACAATGCGGCCGAAATCAAAAGTATACTTCCCAACAAATTTATAAAATATGTTTCTTTCTTTTTGCCACTCATCTGTTCATAGAACGCATAATTTCTAATGAGATAATATACATAGATAATTATCGACACGATTAAGGAAAACTTAAATATTTTCTTAGCTTTCGTATGCAACTCGTAATCTTTCGTTTTTAAATATTCTTGTTCTTCCTCGTCACCAAAAATATTTGCAATACCTAAAAAGATGAGTACTATCCACACGTACTTCTCGAATTCCAGCCTCTTGATTTCCGATGTATCGCTCTTATCAAACATAATAAATTATATAAGAAAAAAACATCCTTTAGAATGAGGACGTTTATAGAGACAACAAATCTTATTCACCGTAATAATCAGAATATAATCATACTATTGAATGTATGAGTATCTAATATCCTTTTTTTACTACTGCTTGTAAAGTGCCACTATTTTATTTTAGAATTTGTTTCTTTTTTAGATGACATTAGGACTCTTCCAACTATACTATTTGTATCATCATTGTCGAGCTTACCTTTCAATAATACTTTTGCATACTCTTCAGTTGTCAAATATTCAGTGATAAGCTCTATATCCTCGAATTTATACTTATGAGCCGGATTGCCTTCGATTTCATCATCTAAACAAGTATCATCTGCAAAGTATTCGCCTGTTACTACACTATAAAAATGTAATCCGTCGCCAGAAGAACAATTGCCAACTGACACTCCGATATCTTTAGAACCGTCATCTAATGTAAATACGTAAGCATTTTCTAAACGAGTGTCCTTTAAAAATATGGTGTCCCTATAAATATTAGTATTTGGTTTTAAGCATGCACTTAATGATACACCTGCAAGAGTACCACATAATACACATGATGCCAACTTGGATACCATATTCTTATTAATATTAACTTTCATAACCCCTCCTAAGACAATATGTACTTTAGCACATATCGTTTAAAATGTCAAACATTTTTTCGACCGTTTTTTTAATAGCATAAAAAAAGAAATGCACAAAAACTGCAATCTTTAAGTCGCCTGTTTTACTTGCTCGTATTCTTTAAAAATTAGATAAAGATGCTTCTCACATTGATTCTCCATAACAACTCATTTGTCATTTCAGTCACTAGCCAGTATGCGTCCTCCACGAGGAGCGACCTCGTGTTACACATACCTACAAACACTACAGTGGGCTTGCACCACCAAATTTCACACGCATAGGAATTAACTTACTATTTTCGACCAATATGCTATCGAATCCCGCGGGATTGTGCTACTCTTACCGAATCCTAGACTTATAGCCTGTCGCCAGACATCAACCG
>CAYYLF010000100.1:0-1984 GCA_964472425.1 uncultured Muribaculaceae bacterium
AAGGTAATTCAACAAAGTTCTTGCTAAAAAAAAGACCCTTTGATATAATTGTGTTTAGAATAGAGGGAAAAGCGTATGGATCTTAATCAAGGTGCTAGGAAGTATTCATATTATTCGACTTTTACGACCGAGATGTTTTTGGGCGCGAAAGAGTTATTGAAGAGCATGCCGACGTTTTATAATCGGGTGTATTTTTCGAGTAAGTATTCTGAAGCACTTTGGGATGGTGAGAAGGAAGAGATGTTCGCGAACGTCACTTTGCTTACCGAGGAGGAGAATATCGCATCTTTGAGACAAATAATCAAGAACAATTTTCTCTATATAGGAGATTGGGATTCTATCAAGTATACGAACGGGATCGATTACGGATTCAGTTTTATCGCCGGCAATATAAAGTACATTTTATTGCCTTTTAGCGAGATAGATGGAGGCTTTATGATTAGGTCGTACGATGTCGATGCGGGGGATTGCTACGAGACTCGAATCGCGTCCGAACGGCAGAGGTTCATTTCTTCTACTATGAAGGAGAACGGCGAATTAATCAGGATTGCAGACTTCAATTTAGAGTATATGACCGCGAACAACACTGTCACTCAAAAGGCCGAAAAAAAAGCAGGACCGCAGTTAGTTACCTATACGAAGGGAAGTGGCGGTTATGCTTTGGTCAACTTGATTGCCATCATGTTGCTTGGATTAGTAAGTGTCGCGACCGTATATGCGAGTTATTATATAGTAAGTTCTGGGTTGCCTCATTAACCGAGAGCGACGTCTAGAATCATCATGATGACGAATCCTACGAGGGTAAAGAAGGCCATGAGGTCTTTTCTTTTGTTCGTTTGACTTTCTGGGATTATTTCTTCGACGACGACGTATATCATGGCCCCGGCTGCGAAAGCTAGAGAGACAGGAAGAATCCATTCGACTTTGAGAACGAGTAGGGCGCCTAGGACTCCGGCAATGGGCTCGACTATGCCACTTATTTGGCCGTAGAAGAAAGCTTTGCTGCGTGACATTCCACTTCGTCTAAGGGGAAGAGAGATACTCGAGCCTTCGGGGAAGTTTTGAATTCCTATGCCGAGAGCGAGCATGAAAGCACTCATCAAGGTGGCGTTTCCGTAAACGAGAGAACCAAAAGCGAGACCGACGACCATTCCTTCGGGGATGTTGTGCATCGTAATGGAAAGCATGAGCATGAAGTTGCGCTTTTTGGATGAGTCTTTTAGATATTTAGATGAGATTTTGTCCGTCACGAAGAGAAGAAATCCTCCCAGTAGAAAACCAAGTGAAACGACAATCCAAGGGATTTGTCCTAATGTTTCGCATTTTTCGATAGCGGGCGCGATGAGACTAAAGAAGGAAGCTGCAATCATGACTCCACCGGCGAGGCCGAGCATGGCGTCCATGACGTTTCGGTTTACTTTTTTGAAGAAAAATACTAAGGTACTTCCCGCGATTGTGAAGGCATAGGTCATAAGGGTTGCAAGGAGAGCCTGAACGACAGGATTTAGATTAGAAAAAAATTCTACCATTTTTAATCACCTAATAGTAGATTATGGTAGAATGCTTAAGTCGTATAAACTTTAGCCTAAGGTACAGGGTCATAGCCTCCTTTGCTCCATGGGTTGCATCGAAGGATTCTCTTAATCGTCAGGTAGAGGCCTTTGATGGTTCCATATTTTTCGAGGGCTTCTATCGCGTAGGCCGAGCAGGTAGGTGTATATTTGCAAAGCGAGTGGGTGCTCAACGGCATACGTCTATAAAGTTTTATGAGCGTTATAAACAGATATTTCATAGACACACCCTTTCTGTGTTTCAATTATATAACAATTCTGAAAGTTTCGCACGAGTATTTGGTAAAACTTACGAACTTTTGTCAAATTATTGGATAGATTAAACTTGGCAAAGAGGGTGAGGATAGATATAATTTAGGTAGTAGGGAGAAAGGCTACTAATGGTGCAATAATGCTTTTTTGGCAAATCCGTA
>CAYYLF010000101.1:0-1897 GCA_964472425.1 uncultured Muribaculaceae bacterium
TTCATAACTACACCTCCTTTTGGTCTAATCGGCTTTAGTCGATAGCTAAAGCAAAGAGATTTTTTCATCTCGTTCGTATTATAACAAATCGAGGTGTCTATGTCAAACAAAACGCGACCCAAAAAAGCTTTTACGAACCTAAAAAAACCTATCATCAACTTACAAATTTTCTCTACTAGCTTAACTAATTACATTACTAATAATATCGACTACTAGCTATCTTTTCTTTGTGGCTTTTTTTAGAAATGCTTTTTTCTTCTCCTGTAAAGACATCTTGTGACTCAGATTGTAAACGCTCACCAACTCGAAACCGATTCCAATGCCGAACAGAAAACCTTGAAGAAATTCGGTAATATCGATATCCATGAAGACGACTCTCATGAAATTGTAACATCTATTGAGTGCAGCCACCGAAATGAGTACTATTCCGACCACCAATCTAATCGTAATCGCTTTGTTTTTTTCGTACTTGCGGTTCGAATCGTACTCGATGATATTTTCGATGAGTTCCTTTTGTTCGGACAACTCACTCTTCGTGAGTTTTCGTCCCATGATGAGTTCTGGCAAAGTCGTTTTTAAAACATCAGCTAACTCCAGCATGAGAGAAATGTCCGGCAAAGTCTTGCCGTTCTCCCATCGGCTTACGGACTTGTCAGTGACTCTCATTTTAGAAGCGACCTGCCCTTGCGTCATATTCGCCTCGTGCCGCAACTGTGCGATAAACTTTCCTATCGAACTTTGGTCCATTCAAATTCCCTCTTTCGTTACCAATGTAACAGATTTTTACTCAAAATTACAGGACAGATTGTGAGAATTTCTACAAAACTATTCCAACTTTCATTTGTGACAAAAAAATATAAAGCTGTGGAAAAACATTTCGTTTTCCACAACTTCTATTGTCCGAATTTTCACTTTTCGATAATCTATGCTCACACTATTTTCGATTTTCGATAATTAAATTATCTAAATTATTATACTACGGATTCTCTATTGTAATTAGTTATATCACTACCGATTTTATCGTACAACTCTTTAACTTTAATCTGCTTGCTTCGAATTGCTTTCAACTCGCTATCGGTAACTCCCACAAATTCGACAAAGAATACCTTGCCATTGGGAGTATCTATTTCGTGAAATTTACTATCGGGTACAGTAATAAATCCAGTTATATTCGATTTACTATTGCAATCGATACCTTCTGTTTGACCAGTATAAACATACTCGTAAACATTGAAGAGTTCTCCCGTCGTAAAAGTGGTTCTAGCTATAGATTGTAAAATGCCACATACGCATCTTATTTCATTTTCTTCGTTCTCGTAATTGTCCTTTTTCAATTTGAAAGTAAATTCCATACCGTAACCACTAACTTCTTTTATATCGGATTTCTTTTCGTACAATTCCGATAAACCGTAAGTCACAAAATGCCAATAATCTCCCCCATCGTAAACGCTTATGCCTCTAAGCGGGTCGTTACCGCCTAAATCCCAGCTTATTAGAGTCCCATAATGTTTTGGATTATTCTGATTGGGATATATTTCATCACACAATTCGTTTATAGCATCCCACCCTGGAGCCTTTACATCTTCATTTTTTAATTCCATAATCGTTTTTCCTTTCATTACCTTATATTCCTATTATACAACTAATTTGGTTTTTCCTCGCTACTCAATACGTATGTTGACAAAAATATAATATTACAAAAATCATCAGATAAATTCATTTTTACCATCTCTCCTACGAACAGAATAACATAAAAATTGCTAAAGTACAACTTTAAGTTAATTTAAGTTTAGGTATTTTTTTAGTTATAAAAAATATGGTATTTTAGTTTCGCAAGATGTTTAATGAAACATGAAAGTAAAAAATGAAAATAAAAACGGAATAGTAAAAACAATAA
>CAYYLF010000102.1:0-1165 GCA_964472425.1 uncultured Muribaculaceae bacterium
AAAGTTGGAGAACTGAACATTTATATAAATGACAATTTGAGTACAACTTTAAATGTTACAGTTTTACACAATGTTAAAAAATGTTCTATATGGATGGCATTTAAGAGGATTTTCTCTGTCATAGTGACTGGTACAAAAGTTTAAATTCTTGCGAATGAGACAACTCATTTCGAAAAGAGACCATAGGTCTTTTTTTTCTTCCTAGAATTTGTTAAAATGGTATAGGAGGTTATGATTATGTATAATTATATAACTGGGAAGGTAGCATTCTTAGAAAGCAACATGGTAGTCATCGAGAATAATGGGATAGGTTACAGTATATTTGTCGCGAATCCTTATTCTTTTGTCGAGGGTGAAGAAGTTACCGTATATGTCTATAATAAAATCGGAGAGGATGAGAACTCTCTATATGGCTTTAAAAGTAAGGATGAGAGAACCTTGTTTTTGAAACTTTTGTCTGTGAAAGGACTTGGTCCTAAAGTAGGCATGGGATTTTTTGCCACGGGAAGCGTCGCAGGTATAGTAGACGCGATAGATAGAGAAAACGTTTTGTATTTGAAGAAGTTTCCTAAAGTCGGAGATAAGCTCGCGAAGCAAATAGTTTTAGATTTAAAAGGAAAGCTCGGAAGTGTAAATGTCGAAGAACCTACCGCGAACGATTCTTTCGAACTTATAAGTGTTCTCGAATCTTTGGGTTATAAATCTCAAGATATAAATAAAATCGTTCCGAATGTCGACAAGAATAAGACTATCGAGGAGCAAGTTAAAGACGCTTTGAAACTTTTATTGAAGTAAAGGAGGTGTGCTTATGCACGAGAA
Source organism: uncultured Muribaculaceae bacterium (assembly GCA_964472425.1). GTDB lineage: Bacteria > Bacillota_I > Bacilli_A > RF39 > UBA660 > RUG11867. The sequence goes on from CAYYLF010000102.1 coordinate 820, forward strand.
AGATGAAAACGTATTAGACAAGAATAAAACGGTCGGGGATGAATTTGAAAACAACATTAGACCACAGAAGTTAGACGACTATGTAGGACAAGTGGATGTGAAAGAGAACATAAGAGTATTCGTCGAAGCAGCTAAGATGAGAGATGAGTCTTTGGACCACGTGCTTTTATATGGACCACCGGGATTAGGTAAAACGACGTTGGCTCACATCATCGCGAACGAGTTGGGTGTGAATATCAAGACCGCAAGTGGACCTTCTATCGAAAAAGGTGGCGACCTCGCGGCAGTTTTGTAGACTTTGGAACAGGGAGATGTATTGTTCATATACGAGATACACAGAATGCCT
>CAYYLF010000102.1:1175-1833 GCA_964472425.1 uncultured Muribaculaceae bacterium
GGATAGTCGAAGAGATTCTTTATCCAGCGATGGAGGATTTTCAGCTTGATATCATAATCGGTGCCGAAGGCAGCACGAAGAGTATCAAGATAAACTTGCCGCCGTTTACCTTGGTCGGGGCGACGACGAGAAGCGGAGATTTGTCGAGCCCGTTGAGAGATAGATTCGGAATCATCTGCAAGTTGAACTATTACACCCACGAGGAATTAAAGAATATCGTAAAACGTACGAGCAGTATAGTGGGAATAGACATCGAGGACGATGCTGCTATGGAACTCGCGAAGAGGAGCAGAAAAACGCCGAGAATCGCCAACAGACTTTACAAGAGAGTTCGCGATTTCGCGATGGTCGGTGGAGACGAAGTGATCAATTTGGAAGTCACTAAAAAGAGTTTAGATAGACTCAAGGTAGACAGCTATGGTCTCGACGAAATCGACATCGAATATTTGAAGAGTCTCATCCAGAAGTTCAACGGAGGGCCTGTGGGACTCGAAACTATCGCAACTTCGATAGGTGAAGAGGTAACTACTATAGAAGATGTAGTCGAGCCTTTCTTGTTGCAAGAGGGCTTCGTAAAACGTACGAGAAGTGGAAGAATGGCGACTGAGAAAGCCTATGAACACTTGGGTATTAACCACAGTTATACGCTTTTCGATAC
>CAYYLF010000103.1:0-1748 GCA_964472425.1 uncultured Muribaculaceae bacterium
TTAATTCTCGTCACTCTTTTAAGTCTTTTTTATTTATTGGCTGTGAATAGTAACGTTTTTCTCTTTATAGTATGCGAAAATAGTACGTGGTGTGCAATTGTAGGGTTCGGATTTAAATCGCATTTCACCTTTAAATAATTACTTTTTGCCGACGAAAAAGTGGTTGAAGGCGAACGAAATTAAGTGGTTAAAAAGGCGACATCCGGCGTTGAAAAACAAGAAAGAGACTATTTTTAGATAGAATATACTTTCTAAAAGGCTCATAAGTTTGAATTTGACTGCAAGTGAATGGATGTAACGTTTGTAAGTGGATGGGTCATTTTTCGCAATTGCAGTCGCACACTTCTCACCAGTTTTGAGGCTGTATCTCAGTCCCGAAAGTGTGAATGGGTCGCAGGCTCCGACGGCGTCTCCGACGAAGTAGATGTTCGAGCCGATGAGTGGACAACGCGTTTCTATGGGAGTGAAGGCTCCTTTTATGGCTGATGATTCGCAAGATAAATCGTTGTCTTTTAGGAAGGCATCGAATATGTCTCGATAGTTCTTTTTAGGATCGTATACGTCTGTGAGACCAACATTGGTCGTGCCTTCGTAGGTGCTTATCCATCCGTACCCTTTTTTTGTTATACCGAAGTGGATTTCGATAGAGTTTTTTCTATCCGTGGGAAAAGTCGCTTGCAGGGCTATGTTTTTGTGTTTGACGGTTTGATGCCTCGAACCGTATCCGCTCGTGCCGTCTGCAAATATCAAGTATTCGAAAGCTATGTTTTCGCCAGTAGAAAGAGTTACGATGTTTGTGGATAAGTCGTCTCTGGTTATGTAAGTCTCTTCTAAGATGTCGATTTGTTCGGACTTGGCGAGTTCGTAGAAATCATTGTCCAGTTCGACGCGGTCGATTTTGCGATTGGTGTATAGGAATTTGTTTTTGATGGTCTGCCTATTTTTGAGTCGATAGAAGATGTTGAAGTCTTCTATCAGAGAGTAATGGCATTTATCTGTGTCTAGCCCCAATTCTTTGTAGGCTCTTTTTGTCTTTGCAGTTATATAGCCAGCACAGCATTTATAGCGGGGGAATTTCCCCTTCTCTATCACTAGAATGTCGTTTATTCCGAATTTTTTAAGGTTTAATGCGGTCGATAGTCCCGATGGCCCTGCTCCGATTATGATTATCTTTTTTCTTCTCATTTATGATGTCCTCGCTTTAGATGTATTATAGCAAAACGAGGTGGCTTTTAACAGTTCGAATGTATTTAGAATGTAAAGTACTGTGAGAGATGTTTTGAAATCTATTCTGGAGAAAAAATCGGTTAGTTGTAATCTAGCTGTGTGTGTCATTTTAATTTATTTTCCATAGTTGGAATTTTCCAGTAATCTCGTTAACATCATTAGTGTTGCCATAGATAATAGCGCCTAAGTATTCTAGTTCGTCGTTACTTTTATTGGTAATCGATTCGATTAGTTCTTCATCAGTTCTAGTTTCTAACATATCTCTAGGATAATCGGCGACTAAAAGGTTGGGATTTTCTTTGGCTTTATCGATGGCATTTCTCAATTTTCCAGTTTTACTTTCGTTATTATAAAAGGGAATTTGCTTATGCCTAAATGATTTACATTCGATTTATCAGTAATCACGGATTTGCCCATTATATCGTTATCGGAGTATTTACCTATCGATACAGCAAAGTGGCCTATTACATTTAGTGCAGTAGGTGCGTCCACATTAGTAGCAATTATTCCAACTATTTTTT